>DATHBF010000171.1:0-10118 GCA_035296285.1 Pyrinomonadaceae bacterium
GCCCGGTCGGCGTCGCCTGCGTGTGGGCGGGGAACGCCGAAGTGATGCTTGAGGTCGGCGCGCGGGGTGCGAAGAGGACTCTGAAGCTGAACACGAACGCGAGTTTGCAGAAGGCGGGGGAAGGAAAGTACTGGCGCTACACGATAAAGCTCGTGGGGCTGAACCCGCGCCCGTCCGCCGGGGGGAAGATAGCGGCGGGTGAATACACGGCGACCCTGCTGGTCGTTAAGGAATGACCGGCAGGGCCGCGCGCTGACCGAAGTTAAATCCGGGCCTTAAAGAATCCGGCCTCCGGCGAAGGGGGCCGGATTCTTTCGCCCCGGGCGAGAGTTATTTGACCGACACGTCGTCCACGCGGAACGACGTGGGCAGCGTCGAGTCGTTGGTGCCGCGGAACTGAATCCGCACGGTCTGCCCGGCGTAGCTGCCGAGGTTGTACGGTCCCCTCAGCACATAGGCGCCGGCCGCGCCGCCGTTCTGGTTGCTGAAGGTCGCCAGCGTCCCCAGCAGCGTCCCCGACGTGTTCCGCACCTCGACGTAGAGCCGGTCGTAGACGGGGTCGCCGGCCGCCTCGTTGGTCGAGACGTTGAGCCAGAAGTTGAGGTTTGCGCCGCCGCTCGGGATAGTGACCGTCTGGTAGAGCGTGCCGGTCGTGCTGTTGACCCCGTTGGCGATGGCGTAGGAGACGCCGCTGTGCGGGTAAGCGCCAGAGCTGAAGGTGATCTGGCCGGAGTAAACCCAAGACGACGAGCCGGACTCGAAGCCCGGGTTCAGAATCAGCTCCGTGCCGCCGCCGCCCGTGCCCGCCTGCGTGACCGTGAAGGTCCGGCCGGCGATGGTCAGCGTGCCCGTGCGCGAGGTCGTGGCGGTGTTGGCGGCGACCGAGTAAGAGACCGTGCCGCTGCCCGTGCCGCTCGCGCCGCCGGTGACGGTGATGAAGGAGGCGTTGCTCGCGGCCGTCCAGTTGCAGCCGGCCCCGGCCGTCACGGAAACGGTGCCGCTGCCGCCCGCCGCCGGCTGGCTGGCGCTGGTCGGGCTGATGGAGTAGGTGCAGGTGCCGCCGCAGTCGGTCGGGAGGTCGGAGGCCGCGGTGTGCGTGGTGCCGTCGTTGCCGACGGCCGAGACGCCCATCCCGTGGCGCGCGAAGACGGTCCAGATGGCGCAGCGGTTGGCCCCGCCGTTCAGGTTCTGGTCGGCTTGCAGGATGCCGTCGCGCGCGTTCAGGAACGACGGGCGGGTCGGCGTGAACTTCATGCCGTTGAGGACGAGGCGGTCCGTGACGGACGCGCCGAGCTGCGTGCGCAGGTCCCAAAGAGTAGCCGCCCAGACCTCGCCGTCGCCGTGAACGGCGCAGCCGCTCGCGCAAACGTCCGCGTAAGAGTCGTGGACGGCCGCGGCCGGGACGGTGTAGGCCGCGCGGCGGATGCCGTTCGGGTTGGCGGTGGAGTACTCGCCGACGGCGCCGTCGCCGTTGAGGGTGGCGGCCCAGTAGTCGCTCCAGCCCTCGCCCATCGCGCCCGACTGGATGCCTGAGAGCGCCGTCGAGCCGTTGCCGATGAGGCGGTTCGAGATGCCGTGGCCGTACTCGTGGAAGACCACGTCGCCGTCCACCGAGCTGTCGCGGTCGGGGTTGGCGGCGGTGAAGATGTACTGCTGCATCCGAGGCCGCTGGCCGTCGGGCGGCGTGGCGAAGTTGGCGTTGTTCGTGCCGGAGCCGTCCTGCGCCTCGGCCCGGACGGAGTCGTTGCCGGTGCCGCCGCGCCCGAAGTTGTTCACCTGGAAGTTGCGCGCCGTCTCGGTGAAGCCGAGCGTGTAGGAGTAGTCGTGGATGACGTTGTTGAAGTAGAAGAGGTTCGTCACCACGGCCGCCTGATTCGTGGCGGTGGTCGGCGCGAGGGTCGTGTCGAAGGTGAAGGTGAAGTTCTGGTTGGCGGCGGAGGCGTGGCCGCTTGAGAGCCCGTTGCCGCTGGTCGTGTCCGGCGCGTTGTCGGCGTTGCGGTCGAGGTAGGCTTCGACGTTGTTGCCGGTCGTCACCGTCGAGGTGCCCATCCAGCCGGCGGCGGTGTTGATGGTCGTGTCGCCGACGAAGGAGACGAGCGCGCGCGCGCCCTTGTCCGGCGCCTCGGTGTAGACGGTGCCCTGCGCCTGGTGGACGTAGAGGTTGTGGCGCAGGAGCAGCTCGCCCGTGTGCGCGTCAACCAGCAGCTCGTACCACTCTTCGGGGCCGACCTCGGCGTAGACGTGCCACGCGAGGCGCGCGGCGTCGCCGACGCGCACGACGTTCAGCTCCGAGAGCACGTCCTCGTAACTCGGGCTGATGGGGTTGGCGAAGGCCGCGTTGTCGGACTTCGAGCCGCGGCCGCGGGTCTCGGCGAAGGACGCGTTGACGTTGCGCCCGGCGTGGGCGAAGGCGCGGGCGATGCCCTCGGCCTCGGACAGCGCCGGCTTGAGGCTCACGCCCTGGCCGTCGAGGAGGAAGCCTTCGCGGACGGAGAGGACTTCGCCGCTGCGGCCGACCGCCACCTTCACCTCGCCCTCGAAGACCTTGAGGCCGCCGACGGTCTGCGAGTATTCGAGGAAGGAGGTCCCGTCGTCCTTGTCCTCCTTGTTGAGCTTGAGGCCGGCGACGCCCGCGGCCGTCAGCGCGAACAGCGGGGCGCGGTCCCTCAGGAAGTTGCGGGCGATGTTGTCGGGGAGGTCCGACTGCGGCTCGGAGAGCGCCTCGCCCTCGACGAAGAAGTTCTTCATCGCGCCGGTCTCATTGGCTTCGGCGCGCAGGTGGCGGGCGCGCTCGCCGAGGCCCGCGCGGAAGTTTTCGACCGCCGAGGCGCGGGCCGCGAGCGCCGCCTTCCCGCTGGCGGCGGCGCGCTGCCTGCCGCCGGTCGAGGCGAGTTCGAAGTCTCCGAACTCGCCTCGACCGGCGAGCCGGATGTCATAGTTGGGGAGAGGGGCGGGGTTGTTTCGGGGTGAGGCGGCGGGGGCGTTTTGGCGAATGGGGTTCGCCGCGTCAGACTTGGTCGAGAAGGCCGCCGGGGTGGCTAAAAGGGCGACGCCCAGCAATCCCGCTAACAGGGTCTTGCGCATTTTGTCTCTCCATTGGGTTCGGTCGAGGGCCTTGACGGACTCGCCTGGCGGCTTCGCGGGCGGTACGCGCGCCGTTCACGCGGTCAGGTGATGCCGTCTGGATGTCGGGCGATGTGGGAGTAGCCCCGTCTCGTGTTCGGGTCAGGACGAAGGGGCGCTTGAGGGGGCGCCCTAAGCTACTTTGATCGGGGCATTCGAGACGTTGATGCGTGTCGGGTCGCTGCTGCTAACGTTGAAGGGAGCTATAAACTAACAGATGCGGCGGCGCCGTGGCAAACGCGGACGCCGCCACACCGCCCGTCAACTTCCGGCCCGTACAATGACGTTGACTTTTTCGAGAGGCGGGGCTACTCTCCGCGTCTTCACGTACCGTCCGGAAGGCGAAATTTTCATCCTCGTTGACTGGCGATGCCCCGGCCACGTCTTCGCGCGCGGCCGGCGTGCGCGCTCTCCCCGGACGCGATGGCGCATACTGGCCGCGCCGAAATTTATCCAAAGGACTGAAGCTTAATGACTGACAGCGAATCGGCAACCAAACTCATCGAGCCTTACGGCGGAACGTTGATTGACCTGCTCGTCGGGGCGGAGGAGCGCGAGGAGCTGCGCGAGCGCGCCGCCTCGCTCAAGCGAGTCCAGCTCACGCCGCGGAGCGTCTGCGACCTTGAGCTGCTTGCCACCGGCGCCTTCTCGCCCCTCGAAGGCTTCATGCGACGCGCCGATTACGACCGCGTGCTCGAAGAGATGCGGCTCGCCTCGGGCGCTCTCTTCCCGCTGCCCGTCACGCTGCCGGTCGCCGAGGACGCGGGCGTCCGCGAGGGCGACGAGATCGCGCTCGCCGACCAGCACAACAACCTGCTCGCCGTCATGCGCGTCGAAGAGGTCTTCGGACGCGAGGACGAGAGGGAGGCCGCGCTCGCCTGCGGCACGACCGACGCGCGCCACCCGCTCGTGGCCGAGATGAACTCGTGGGGCCGCCTCTACGTCGCCGGCCGGCCGCGCGTGCTCCAGCTCCCGCGCTACTACGACTTCCGGAGCTTGCGCCTGACGCCCGCCGAGGTCCGCGCCAGGCTCTCGGCGCTCGGCCGCCCGAACGTCGTCGCCTTCCAGACGCGCAACCCCCTGCACCGCGCGCACGAAGAGTTGACGCGCCGCGCCGCCGAGACGGCCGACGGCTCACTCCTCCTGCACCCCGTAGTCGGCCTCACCAAGCCCGGCGACATTGACCACTTCACGCGCGTCCGCTCATACAAGGTGCTGGCCGAGCGTTACTACGACCCGTCGCGGATGCTGCTCGCGCTGCTGCCCTTGGCGATGCGCATGGCCGGCCCGCGCGAAGCCCTCTGGCACGCCGTCATCCGCAGGAACTTCGGCGCCAACCACCTCATCGTCGGGCGCGACCACGCCAGCCCCGGCCTCGACTCCCGGGGCCGCCCCTTCTACGGCCCCTACGACGCGCAGGAACTCGTCGCGCGCCACGAGGCCGAGACGGGCGTCAAGCCTTTGCCCTTCAACGAGCTGGTCTACCTGCCCGAAGAGGACCGTTACGAGGAGGCGTCGCGCATCCCCGAAGGCAGCCGCACCGCCTCGATTTCGGGGACCGAGGTGCGCGAAGAGTACCTGCGCCGGGGCCGCCAGCTCCCGCGCTGGTTCACGCGCCCCGAGGTGGCCTCGATCTTGAGCGAGGCGCACCCGCCGCGCCACCGGCAGGGCTACTGCCTCTGGTTCACGGGCCTCTCGGGCGCGGGCAAGTCGACGACCGCCGACATCCTCACCGTCAAGCTGCTCGAACACGGCCGGCAGGTGACGGTGCTCGACGGCGACGTGGTGCGCACGCACCTCTCGAAGGGCTTAGGCTTCTCGAAGGAGGACCGCGACACGAACATCCGCCGCATCGGCTTCGTCGCCGCCGAGATAGTCAGGCACGGCGGCGGCGTCATCTGCGCGGCGGTGAGCCCCTACCGCGCGACGCGCAACGAGTGCCGCTCGCTGGTGGGCGCCGACCGCTTCGTCGAAATCTTCGTGGACACGCCGCTCGAAGTCTGCGAGGAGCGCGACGTGAAAGGCATGTACAAGCAGGCGCGTGAGGGCAAGATTAAGAACTTCACAGGCGTTGACGACCCCTACGAGCCGCCGCTCAACGCCGAAATCCGTATCGACACCGTCAACCGCTCGGCCGAGGAGAACGCCGAGCTTATCCTCGCCTACCTCGTCGAGCAGGGGCTCGTCCTGCCCCCCGCCGCGTCGGCCGGGGCGGAAGGCGAAGGGGCCTCGCCGACGCTCTCGCTGACGCAGTGACCTTCGCCGACGATTCGGAGAATGCGGCATCCTCTGACGTGGCGCTTCATCTCACGCGTCGCCAAATGGTCATCGCCCACCCGCCTTCGCCGACCGTGCCCTCGTGGGCGTAACGGTCACGGTCCACCTCGGATTGTATCGCCTGGTTGACGCCCTCGAAGTTCGAGTCGTGGAAGACGAGGCGCCCGCCGATGACGACCATCTCGTGCCACATCCTGTAATCCGACACCACGTCCTCGTAATCATGGCTCCCGTCTATGAAAAGGAGCTTCAGCCGCAGGTCGGTGAGGTGACGCCTCGCCTCCTTCGACGTGGCGATTAACATGGTCGCGTAGGCGCTCAGGCCGGTCCTCTCCAACGTCCCCCGCAACTCCCTCAAGCTGTCGCCCGCGAAGGGCTGAAAGTCCGACCCGTACTGCTCCTTCCCGCCCACGGACAGCGGCCTGTGGGGGTCAACCGTACAGAACGCCGCGCCGCTGTGCTTACAGCCCAGGGCGATGAATGATGTCGATTTCCCGCAAAAAGAGCCTATCTCCAAAACGCCGCCCGCCACCGGGCTGCGGGCCATCTGGTACAGAGCCAGCCCTTGCGAGTCGCTGAGCCAACCCTCCACGGATTTCGCGAAGTGCGCGACCGTATTCAACTCGTGAGCCTCGTCTGCACGACCTCCGCCGTCGGGCGAATACCACGAGGGCAACTCTTCCTTAAACGCCAGGCAGTCTGTCATAGATTATCTCCCCTGACTTCTGAGCGAGCCGGCGTGATGGCATTTTAAAGGCCGAAGATTTCTCGCCCCACCCAACTCGCTAAATGTCTAGGGAATAACCCAAGCTGGCGGAATGTGTCCACCCCGTCGCGCGCCCGCTAACCCTCTTTCAAGGTAAACGACAGACACGCGTCATCACGCGAGCAAGCGACGGGGGGCGGTGGGCGGGAGATGTAAAGGTCTCTCGGGAAGCCCGTGGCCAGTTCGGGCGGGCGGCGCGGGGGCGGCCTTCGGCGCGGGGTTCTGCGCCGCGAGGGCCGAGAGGCAGAGGGCGGCGCAGGCCGCCGACAGTGCCGTTAACTTCAACAGGCGGGGGACTCTCATAAGTTGACCTCTCATCCTCACGCGTTCACTTCACGGCGGGAGCGGGGCGGCCTTCGGCGGCTTCGTCGATGAGCCGGACCAGCTCGCTCGGCCGCGCGAGTCCGTAGTCCCGCCTCCAGTTGCCGCGGGCGTCGTTGCCGATGAGCACGGCCGGCGTGTGGTCTTCGCGCCGCGGGCTCGAAGCCGCGAGCGCCCTGAGCAGGCTGTCAACCGCCGCCTTCTCGCCCGTCACGAGGGTCCAGCCCGGCCCGGCCTTGAACTTCTCGCCCCACGCCTTCATCCGCTCGGGCGTGTCGGTCACCGGGTCCACCGAGATGGAGATGAGCTGAACGTCTCGGCCGACGCGCCCGCCCAGCTCCTTCTGGAGGCGGGCGAAGGTCGCGCCGAGCGGGGGGCAGACGGTCGTGCAGGTGGTGAAGATGAAGTTGACGGCGACGGTCTTGCCTTTAACAAGGTCGCTGTAGAAGCGGACCTTCTTCCCGTCCTGGTCGAGCAGCTCCACGTCGGGAATATTCATCGCGGCGGCGGGCGCGGCTTCCGGCTCGGCGGCCGGGGCTTTGCTCGCGGTGCGCAGGGCCATGCCGCACTTAGGGCACCTGCCCGCGGCGGAGGATTTCACGTCGGGGTGCATCGGGCAGGAGTAGTGCGCCGCCGTGTCCTGCGCGGCCCGGCTCTTAGAAGGGCCGGCCCCGTCGTGCTTCTGCGCACGGCCTTGAGCTGGCGCGAGGGCGCACAGACAGAGGGCGAGCGCGAGGCACCTGGTCAGGGAGAGAGCGTCTGTCACGCGGGGGTGTGTGTTGCTCATCGGTCTGGCTCTAAGGCGTTTGCCCGGCGGGCGGCGCGGCGGCCTGCAACCCGAGGGACGGCAAGTCTCTGAACGTGGTGCCGAGGGCGCGGCTCTCGACGAAGACCATGTAGTAGCCCGGCTCCGGCGCTTTAATCTCCACCTCGTAGACGCCGCCGCCGACCTCACGCGCGAAGTCGCGCTTCTGCCAGACGCCGGGCGTGAGGAAAGTTAGCACGCGCACGTCCGCGAGGCCATCCTTGGGCCGCCCCGTGGCCGCGTCCGTCAGCTTGAAGCGCAGCGTGAAGGGCTCGCCCGTCGTGACGGTGCGCTTCTCGACGAGGTATTGGAGCTTGACGGCATCGCGCGCGGCCTTGTTCTTGAGGGCCGGGTCCAGTCTGGCCGAAGCCTCGAAGCAGTGTGTGACGCGCGGCGAGTCGAGCAGGAAGCTCACGTCGTACTTGCCGCCGGCCGGGAGCTTGACGTTCGTCGTGAAGACGCCGGGCGACTCCTCGCGCAGGCTTCGGTCAACGACCAGCACCGACTTCGGCTGGCGCTTGTAGTTCTGGAAGTTGCCCATCGGCGCGGCCATGCCCTCGCTGTAGTAGTAGATGACGCCGTCGGGCGCGTTGGCGACGAGCATGGAGCTGCCGCCCGGGGCGGGGGAGAACGAATCGGCGAGGGAGGGCGCGCGCGCGTGCGCCGGGGCGAGGTTGCCGCCGGGGAACTTCGACACGTCGGGCTCCTTGCCGACGGTGCTCAGGCGGATTAGCGCCACCTCTTCCGTCCCCGCGGAGCGGACGTAGGCGAAGGCGTCGGTGAAGGAGATTTGGTCGGGCTCCTTGCCGACGGGGATGCTGTGGACGAGGCTGTTGGTCGAGGCGTCGAAGACGTGGACGAGGTTCTCCTTCGGGTTGGTGACGAAGCCGAAGCGGCCTTTGGGCTCGACGCGCAAGGTGTGCAGGCCCGGCCGCGCGGCGATGGTCTTGACGGCGCGGTGTGTGCGGGCGTCAACGACCGTGACGCCGCCGCCCGCCTCGCCCGCGACGTAGACGGCCTGGCCGAGCGGCGAGTAGGCGAGCGAGGAAGGCGACGCGGCCGTCGGCACGTCGGCCACCTTCGAGAGCCGCGCGACCTCGACGACCGAAAGGGTCGAGTCGCGCTTGTTGGTGACGAAGGCGAAGCGGCTGTCGCCGGTGAAGGCCAGCTCGTGGCGGCCTGCTCCGGTCTGGATGCGCGCCGCGGGCTTGAGCGTCGAGGCGTCCACGACCGTCACGCCGCCGGCCCGCTCGCCGTCCGCGTCGTCGGCCACCCAGAGGTACTTGCCGTCGGGCTGCAAGGCGAGCCGGGTCGGCCGCGCGCCCGCGTCCACGTAAGCCTTCACCTTCCACGTGGCGGTGTCCACGGCGGCGACCTGGCCGGCCGACGGCAGGCTGACGAAGAGCGTCGCGCGGTCGCGCGTTAAGGCCCAGTCCTCGCCGGGGCTCTTGAGCATGACGAGCGTGAGGAGCTTGCTGCCGCCGAAGCCGAGCAGCGGGTCGATGACCGAGATGTTCGCCTCCTGGTTGAGCGCGAGCACGTAGAAGGTGTTGAGGTCGAGGTCGGGGCGCGCGCGGAGGCTGCCCTGGAGGTAGGCCGAAATCTTCTCGCGGCAGACCTTCGGGTCGGAGGTCTGCTGCCCCTTGTTGACATCAATCCACGCCGACGGGCGGACGCCCGCGACCGGGTTTTTAGTCGCCGTGTCGGTGATGCGGAAGCGGACGAGGGCGTCCTGCCCCTCGGTCAGCTCGGCGCCTTGCGCGACCGGCTCGATGTGGAACTCGACCTGAACGCCCTCCCGCGTGACGCGCTGCGGCGCGCTCCTGTCCTGACCGGAAGTCTGCAAGCTCACACCCAGAGCGAGGGAGAGCGCGGCGAGGCGGAGGGCGGGGCGTGTGATGTTCATGCGAAGAATATGGATGAAGGGTTATCTTCGCGGCCCGGCGTCTCCGGCGCGAGGCTTTAAGAAGCTCACGCCGGAGGCGCCGGGCCGCGAAGGGTTGGGCCTCACTGGGAGGTGACGCGGAAGATGCCCCACATGCCGCCGTCGAACATGAAGGACATCTGGTTGCGGTAGAGGTAGTCGCCGGGGACGGCGAAGCGGCCGCCGGCACCGTACTTGGGCAGGATGTCGAAGTGGCTGCCCGCGCCGATGCCGAACATCATCCCCTTCCACTCGGAGAGGGGGTTGCTGCCGATGACCGTCGAGTTGAACATGAACGGCTCCTGCTCCCAGATGTGGCCGTGGAGGTTGAAGACGCTGTTGCGCGCGTGGCCGCCCGGCATCAGGACGCGGAAGCGGACGGGCACGCCCGCCGCGGCCGTGAAGACGGGCGTGACCGGGTCGCCGCCCACCTGCGAGTTGGAGAGCACGTTCGTGAAGTCGAACTCGCGCGTCTGTTCGAGCGGCGTGTCGGGCTCGAAGCCCATCCGCTTCCAGAGCGGCTCGGTGCGGTAGTTGAACGCCTTCTGCCCGGAGTCCTCCGGGTCTTCGGCTTCGGCCAGGTTCGGGACCGCCGCCGGGTTGCCGTTCGAGTCGTAACGCCCGCCGAAGCGCAGGTTGATGTCGTTCTGGTGGATGAGCACGAACTCGCGGAAGACGCCGCCGGGGTGCGTGACGGTGGCCTGCGCGCGGCTGTTCGCGTCCTCGACCCAGCTCGACCCCAGCGGCTCGATGATGAAGGCCCCGATGGCGCCCTTGTTCGAGTGCTTGATGGGGTCGGACGACGAGAGGTTCGTCGCGCCGAACTCGGCCGGGGAGGCGAACCACGTCGGCACGCCGTTGACGTTCTCGATCCTGACGGTGCCGGCGTACCACTGGTACGT
>DATHBF010000172.1:0-6339 GCA_035296285.1 Pyrinomonadaceae bacterium
ACCGAGAGGCCGGGCGACTGCCAGAGCGCGTCCGAAGTGCGCAGGTCGTAGGCGTTGAAGCCGACCTTCTGCTCGCGGCCGCCGCCGACCCTCCCCGCGCGCCAGCGGCCGTAGCCGAGGTGGACGGTGATAACGTCGTCGGGCTGCCCCGACAGGATGAAGACCGGCGCCGCCACCTCCCTGCCCTTGAAGCGGAGGCGCAGCACGTCGGCCTCGATCTCGCCGCCCTTCTTCGTCAGGCGGTTGACGCGCGGCGGCTGGGGGTCAACCAGCGCCCCGTCGGGCGCCTCGCCGACGCCGAGCTTGACGGCCGTCGCCGGGCTGATGATGGCGGCGTTGTCCCAGGTCAGCTTCGTCAGCGGCTTCGGCAACTCCTGGAGCCAGCCGTTGTTGGCGAAGCGGCCGTCGTAGACGGTCGGGTCGGTGCGGAAGACTATCTCGAAGCCGCCCGCGCCGCCGGCCGCCGCTGCCGCGTCGGGCGCGGGGACGTTGCCGGCCGCGGCCGCGCGGGGCCTGCGCGCCGTGTTCGGGATGACGCCGTCGTGGACCCACTTGCGCCAGTTCTTCTCGAAGTCGCCCGAGGGCGTCGGCGCCGGGGCGGGTGCGACCGCGACGGGTGAGCCGCCCGCAGGCTGTTGCTGCTGCTGCTGCTGCGCGGGGGCCGCCGCAGGCTGCGCGGCCGCCGGCTGCGACTGTCCGCCGCCGCCTGACATCATGGCGCGGCCCTGAGTCATCCAGAACTCGCGGACGATGTCGTAGCTCGTGCGCTCGGGGCGGTCGGAGAAGGCGGCGAGGAGTTCGTGCGGGCTCTTGCCGTTGTAGAGCGGCGTGATGAGCGGCTGCATGAGGGAGACGGTGCCGTCGAAGGCGCGCGCGTCGCCCCACGCTTCGAGGTAGTGCGTCTCGGGGACGTGCCAGTGGCACAGCTCCGAGGTCTCGTCCTCGTAGAGCGAGAGGTGGACGGCGAGCTTGACCTTCTTCATCCGCTCGTCGTTGAGCTTGAGGTCGGCCGGCGTCGAGTAGACGGGGTTGCCGCCGAGGATGACGAGCATCTCGACGGCGCCCGAGTCGATCTCCGTGACGAGCGTCCGCAGGTCTTGAAGCTGGTCGGCGGGCTGCTCCTCGACGGGCTCGACGAAGCTGACGGTCTTGCCGACGTTGCCGAGCGCCTGGTTCATCGCGTGGGCCAGCGCGTGCAGGGCCGGCGACTGCTCGTCGCCCGCGATGACGATTGAAGCGCCGGCGTGAGCGCGGAGGTCGGCGGCGACGGCCTCGACGAACTGCGCGTGCGGTCCCGACACGCTGGCCGCGCCGGCGCCCGCGGCGCCCACGCCCGCGGCGATGGCGCGCGCGACCGCGTCGAGCTGGCTAGGGCGGACGGCGAGGCGGTGGTCGGCGAAGACGCCGGTGTTGGTCGGCGTCGTCTCGACGGCGTAGAGGCGGACGGGCTCGCGCGTCTCGCCGTCGCGGACGCGGCGGCGGCCGATGAAGTCGCGCGCGTAGCGAAGGCTGCCGGGGCCGCATTCGAGGAAGTTCGAGTCGAGCGAGAGGACGCGGTCGGCGGCGGCGAAGTTGTAGACGGGCGTGGCGAAGTCGCCCAGGGCGAGGCGCGCGCCCACGGAGGCCGCGTTCTGACCCGCAGGCTCCCACTGATACCAGCGGGCGCCGGGGAAGCGGCGGAGCAGGTCGCGGAGCTGGAAGGCGAGCGTCGGCGAAGTGACCGTCTCGGTCAGGAAGCGGAGCCCCGCGCCGCCCTTCGGGCGCTGCCCTTCGAGGGCGGTCGCCATCTCGCCGAGGAAGGCCGTGTAGCTGCGGACCTCGCCGCGGTTGTTGATGGTCTCGGAGCGGTCCGGGTCGTAGAGCGTGAGCAGAGAGCCTTGCGCGAACACGTCGGCCGAGGCGACTCGCTGGCCGTCGGGGCGCTCGGGCGTCCCCGAAGCCGGGTGCAGCTCGTTGCCCTCGATCTTGGTGGGCCGGCCCATGTTGCTGCGGACGAGCAGGCCCGTCGCGCCGCCCGAGAAGGGCATGGCGGTGGCGAAGTAGAGCGGCTTGCCGGGAATTATCTCCTCGGGCTGGCGCACGTAGGGGACGATGGACTCGGGCGGCTGGTAGGAGCAGCCGGTCAGGCCCGCGAGCGCCAGCGACGCGCCCATCAGCTTGATGAAGGTGCGGCGGTCGGTGCCCTCGTCCCACTCGGCGGCGTGGCGCGGGAACTCGCGGTGCAGCAGCTCGTCGAACTCCTCGGTCGAGGCCAGTTCTTCCAGACTCTGCCAGAACTCGCGCCCGCGCTTGTCCCGGAGCGCGGCGCGCGCGCCCTCGATGGAGACGGGGCGCGGCCCGCGAATCTGGTAGAGCTCGGGGAAAGTGTCTTTGATGTGCATCTACTTCACCGTCCCTATCTGTGGCAAGTCGAACAGCTCGTGATGATGCGCGGGCTGCGGACCCCGTACTCGCGGACGAGCCTCTGCGCCTGCTCCTTGCGCGCGGGCGCGAGGTTCTCGGCGAGGTGGTTGCTCGGGGCGGCGGTGACGCCTTCCGCGGGGTCGCCGGCGATGTTGTAGGCCATGTCGAAGACCTTGTCCTTGGGCCGGATGAAGCGCTCGGGCTGGCGGTGGCACTCCAGGCACCACTCCATCTGGAGCGACGACGCCTGGTAGACGGCCGGCATCATGTCGACGCGCCCGTGGCAGGAGGCGCAGCCCACGCCCTTGCTGACGTGGATCGAGTGGTTGAAGTAGACGTAGTCGGGCAGGTCGTGCACGCGCGCCCACTCGATGGGCTTGTTGTCGCGGTAGCTGGCGCGGATTATCTCCAGGTAGGGCGACTCGGACCAGATCTGCGAGTGGCAGTTCATGCAGGTCTTGGTCGGCGGCATGCCCGCCGAGTTCGACACCTCGACCGACGTGTGGCAGTAGCGGCAGTCGATGCCGTCGTCGCCGACGTGGTGCTTGTGCGAGAACTGGACGGGCTGCTGGCGCTCGATGTACTGCCCCGTGTTGTAGGAGGACCGGTTGATCTCTGCCAGGGCCCAGACGCCTGCGAGCAGGATGAACAGGCCGCCGAAGATGGAGAGCTTGGCGAGCGTGTTGGTGCTGTGGTGAAAGATCTGCATGGCGCTTACGGGACCGACTCGTGACTCTACCTGCCCGGCAAGCGGCGCGGGTAGAAGCGCTTACCCGCGCCCGCCTCTGTGGTCTGAATGCCGCGGGAAGAGACACGCTGCGGCCCCGCGCGTGCAAGGGGCCGGCCCCGCCCTCCCCGCTCGCGGCGCGCTCCCGCCCGACAGGAGAAAGCACGACGGGGCCGTGACTCTTCGGTTACGTCACCGATCTGAAGAACTGCTTGAGTGCCTAAAGTGATACTACTTTTTTCACGCGGGGGCAAGCGTTCCACACGAATTTCTCTTATGAATAATGCACTCCCCCGCGCATTAAAGATTCTTATAAAGGCGGCCGGCGCGGAGGCGGACGAGAATTATCTTGACAGCCACCGCGGGCGGGGGTAGAACTTCCGCGCCCTGACGAAAAGTGCTACGGCCTCTCACCCGGCGTAGTTTTCTCGCAACTTTATACCTCGCGCTCATTCACCACTTCCGGCCTCGCGTCCCGACATGCTCCCCCACCAGAGCCCGCGCAAGGTTCTGACGGCTTCACGTCCTCTAAGGCAGGAGATGCTTCAATGAAGATACACATCAAGAAACCATATCTCGTGGTTGTAGTCTGTCTGGTTGTTTTTGCCGCCTTGTACGCTTGGAATAGAGGCGCCGCAGGTCAAAAGGAAGTAAGGCTTCCGAAAGTGGTATCTGAGGCGAAGAACATCGAAGTCCTAAACGTCAGGATTGACGGGCCGCACGCGCTAGTGGTTACCGTACGGAATAACTCCGAAAAGCCGGTCGTAGCCATTACCTTGCAGACCGGCGACGGTAAAGATGAAACCGGGGTGGGCGTGGCCGGATACCAGGAGGGTGATGAACCCGACAGGATAGTTATCAAGCCGCACGAAACATTTGATCTGGACATGCCGCTTAACTATTTACACCCTAACGGAGTCGTCAGGGTGGGCGGCGTCATCTACGGGGACGATACGGGGGAGGGCGACGAAAGCACTTTAAGGTTTATGCGCGCCGAGAAAAAGCAGTTTAAGTCCGACCGCCCCAAGCGAGAGGGAGGTGGCCCCCGATGATGAAACGTAACTTGATTGTGGCCGCGGTGGTTTTTGTCAGCCTGGCCTCTTTAGGCGGATGGGTATATGTGTTCGCGCTCTGTGGCGACAGGTGGCAGCCGGCTGGCGCCGACACGTTCGGGGGCAGTTGCGGAAGCTGGGGCAATCTGACGACGATCACACAGACTAAACACTGGAGGATATTCTGGCTCGACGGCTACGAGCGTAACGACGCCCAGGTGACAGAGCAGGGGCAATGTAAAGCAGGGTTCTTTTCTGATACGCGATGTTATCCGACATTTCACGAGCCGTCCTGGGTAAATCCGTCTAACAACGAGGCGTGATTTCTTCAGCGATCCCAGCGCTCGACATATAATGATGTCGAGGATAACGGGACTTGCGTGGTGGAAAACTTCGTACGCTTTAACTACCATAAGCACGTCTGTGCGTCGTGCTCCGCGCGCCCTGACTATTACGGCAACTGCTCGTCAGGTTTTACTAACAACGGGTGCAACGGCTGCTGCTCGGACGCGGCGCGCGATAGCTGCACCTCTAATGGCGGGTACTTTAACAGCACGAGCGGTGACTGCCGCGACCCCTACGACATGTGCTTCGACCAGCAGTACGAGTGCATGATGTGGGGGCAGACCTGGAACTCCTTCGCCTGCGGCTGCACGAACCCATGTGCGCCATCCTCGCCCGTCCTGGTGGATGTCTCGGGCGACGGCTTCGCCCTCACGGACCACGCGGGCGGGGTGTCTTTCGACCTCAATAACGACGGCACCGCGGAGAGGCTGTCGTGGACATCTGCCGGCTCCGACGACGCGTGGCTCGTGCTCGACCGCGACGGCGACGGCGTTATCGGCAGGGGCGCCGAGATGTTCGGCAACTTCACATACCAGCCGCACGTGTTGGAAAAGGAGGGGCACAACGGATTCCTCGCGCTGGCGGAGTTCGATGGGCCGGCGGGCGACGGCAACGCCGGTCAGGGAGGGAACGGCGACGGCGTGATAGATAAAGATGACGCCGTCTTCGCCTCCTTGCGCCTGTGGCGGGATGCCAATCACAACGGGGTGTCGGAGCCGGACGAGTTGCATACCCTCCCGTCAATGAATGTGGCTCGCATCCACCTTGACTACAAGGAGTCGAAGCGGGCGGACGCTTTCGGCAATGCGTTCCGCTACCGCGCTAAAGTGGACGACGCGAGGGGGGCGAAGGCGGGCCGCTGGGCGTGGGACGTATTCCTGGTCGTGGAATAGGCGGCGCACGAAGCAGGTTAAGGGTCGGCGCACGGCGGTGTTGATGCCGCCGTGCGCCGGCCCTTTTGTCATCGTTCGCCGAAGATGAAGACGAGCGCGACGAGGAGGGCGGCAACGGCGAGGGCGAAGAGGAAAATCTTCCAGAAGCTGTAGGGGCGCTCGCCCTGGACCTCGCCGGTGCGGCCGTTGACGACGACCTGGAAGACGCGCTCGCGGAAGCGGTAGGCGCCGACGTAGACGGGCAGCAGGAGGTGCTTGAAGGTGACGGCCGAGTAGTGGGTCTCGACGCCGGAGACGCGCTGCTCGTCGCCGCCGATTCGGCGGCGCACGTCCTCCTGGATGACGGGGGCCGCCGCCTGCTTCGCCAGCTCGAAGCCTTCTTTGAGGTCAACCTGGTAACGCTGCGCCTTGTAGCCGGAGAGGTATTCGGGCTCGTAGGAGACGAGCTCCGTCAGGTCCCAGGGTTCGAGCGCCGAGAGCTTCTGGGGCTGGAGCGAGCGGGTCGCGGGCACGAGCATGTCGTCGAACCAGCGCGAGACGGTGCCGGAGGCCGGATGCCAGCGCGTGTGGCGGGCCTGCCGGGTCTTGCTGACGGAGCGCCCCTGCGGGTCGGTCTCGGTGTAGTGCTCGGTCGTGTAGTAGTGCTCGCCGCGCTGGCCCGTGTAGCGGCTCGTGGTGTGCGCGTCGTAGGTCCAGAAGGGGAGGTAGACGCCGCCGACGCCCTCGTGCGCGGCGAGTTTTTTGAGCGCGCCCGGCGCGAACCAGAGCGAGCCGAGCCAGCGGCGGACGGAGGCGGTCGCCTGCTCGCCCGTGACTTTGAAGGGCAGGACGCCCTCGGGGGCGACGAGCGGGTCGGCCGAGCGGGCCTGGGCGACGAGCGGGCTGCCGCAGAAGTCGCACTCGCCCGCGACCTGCGGCG
>DATHBF010000173.1:0-5357 GCA_035296285.1 Pyrinomonadaceae bacterium
GACCCGGAGGTGAAGAACAAACGCTTTCGCGTAGACCGCGACGAGGCTTACGGCGACCCTTCTTACTTCGTCCTCTCGCCCGACGGCCGCAAGGCGCTCGTCGCCACCTCGAACGCGGGCGGCAACCTCCCGCAGACGAGCATCAAGGTCTGGGACGCGGACCAGAAGCGCGCCCTCTTCAAGCTGGCGGCGCCCGGCTTCCGCGCCTACGCGCTCGCATGGTCGCCAGACGGGCGCACGCTCGCGACCGGCGCCGACGACGGCACGACGACGCTTTGGGACGCCGCGGACGGGCGGCAACTGCGCCGCCTCGCCGGGCAGCGCGACGCGGTCGAGTCGCTGGAGTTCTCGCCCGACAGTCGCTTCCTCCTCTCCAACTGCGCCGACGGCTTCAAGCGCATCTACGACGTGGCCGGCGGCGCCGAGGTCGCGCGCTTCATCACCTTCGACGACGGCTCCTGGGTCGCCGTCGCGCCCGACGGCCGCTTCGACGCGAGCGACCTCGACGAGATAAGGGGCGTCCACTGGCTCGCGCCCGACGACCCGCTCCGGCCGCTGCCGCTCGAAATATTCATGCGCGAGTTCTACGAGCCGCGGCTGCTCGCGCGCCTGCTCGCCGGCGAGCGTCTGCGCCCCGTCGGCTCCCTCGCGCGGCTCAACCGCGCGCAGCCCGTCGTGCGCATCGCGTCGGTCGAGCAGCAGAAGGGGAGCCCCGAGCTTTTGACGGTGCGCGTCGAGGTCGCGCGCGGCGTCGCCGCAAACGATGCACGGGCCGCGGGCATCTACGACCTGCGTTTGTTCCGCGACGGCCAGCTCGTCGGCTACGCGCCCGCGCAGGGCGGCGAGGTGAAGGTTGACGCGCAAACGGGCAAGGCCACGATAACTTTCGACAACGTCAGGCTCCCGCATCCGCGCCTCGCCGACGAGACGGGCGCGCGCCCGCGTTTTGACGGCGCTGACGAAGCGCGCGCGGTCGAGTTCACGGCCTACGCCTTCAACGAGGACCGGGTCAAGAGCCTGACGGCGCGCGCCTCCTTCACTCCGTCTATGCCGCTACAGCCGGCGAAGGGTCGCGCGTACATCATTTCGGTCGGCGTCAACGCCTACGAGAACCCGGCCTGGGACCTGCGCTTCGCAGCCAACGACGCGCGCAGGCTGCAAGAGGTGATGGCTTCGCGCGCGGAGCTGTCCGGGGCTTACGAAGAGGTCGTGCGCGTACCGCTCATCTCCGACTACCAGGCGGAGGCGGGGCGCAAGGCGGAGCCGCGGGTCGTCACCGAGTCGGCGGCCACCAAGCGGAACTTCAGGGCCGTGCTCGACGTGCTCGCGGGAAGGGAAGGGGACGCGGCGGCTTTGAAGGGCATCCCGAACGCCGCCAAGCTCAGGCGCGCGGCGCCCGAAGACTTGGTTCTCATCTCCTTCTCAAGCCACGGCTACGCGGACGAGCGTGGCGACTTCTTCCTGCTCGCGTACGACACGGGAACTTCGGCCGACATGCGCGAGACGCTCGGGCGCTCCATCTCGTCGGACGAGCTATCGCTCTGGCTGCGCGACGTGGACTCGGGCGAGCTGATAATGGTGGTGGACGCCTGCCACTCGGCGGCGGGCGTCCAGGGCGAGGGCTTCAAGCCGGGTCCGATGGGGAGCCGCGGCCTGGGCCAGCTCTCGTACGACAAGGGGATGCGGATACTGACCTCGACGCAGGCCGACGACGTGGCGCTCGAAAGCGAGCTGGTCGAGCAGGGGCTTTTGACTTACGCGCTGACGCGCGACGGGCTCGAATCGTGGCGGGCCGACTTCCGGCCGCGCGACGGGCGGATCACGGCCGCGGAGTGGCTGGGCTACGGCGTCCTGCGCGTGCCCGAGCTGCACGCGGAGGTCGGGCGACGCCTGAGCGAGATGCGTGAGCAGGGCTCGACGGCCTCCGCCGCGGACCTCTCCGACGACGTGAAGGCGCGCGTGGTCGTCTTCTCGGCGGGCGCGTCAAGCCGGGTTAATGCCGAAGGCGCGAAGGGCTTGAGCGCCGCGGGACAAGCCGCACGGACGCAGCAGCCCGCGCTCTTCGACTTCGCGCGACGCCGACGCCGCGAGCCGGTGCTCGCCGCGGGGCGTTAACGCGCGCCGCGGGGGAGCGGCTGCGGCGTGATAGTCGGGATTACTCTTCGCGGGCCCTGGGCCGTCCAGGTCAGTTTGTCTATGCACATCTGGCGCACCTTCATCGAGGCGTCCCAGGCGTGATAGACGAAGTAGTCGGTCTTCCCGTCCGGCCCGACGACGATGGAGTGGTGGCCGGGGCCGCGGACCTTGCCGGGAATGCCCTTCAGGATGCGCGCCTCCGCGCCCTGTCCGCGGTACGGCCCCATCACGCTGTCGGCGACGACGTAGTCCACGCCGTAGTTGGCCGTCTGGTAGTTCGAGCCGCTGTAGAAGCAGTAGTAGCGCCCGCGGTGCTTGCGCACGAAGGCCCCCTCGATGGTGTGCCAGTCGAAGGTCTGGTTGTAGACGTTCATGCGGCGGTTGGCCTCGTAGAGCGTCCAGGGGTGGCGCGCGCGCACGACCGTCCTGCACTCGCCCGCGAGCCTCGTCATGTCAACTAATCTATCAACGACGAGGGCCGTGCCCGGATGCGCTCCGCCCTCGGTGTCGGGGAAGTTGCGGGCGTAGAACATGTACCAGCGGCCGTCCGCGTCCTTGAAGGGGTGCGCGTCAATCGTGAAGCGGTTGTCGTCGCAGACGAGCAGTTTCACGCCCGCGTCCTTGTAAGGGCCTTCGGGCTTGCTGCTGGTGGCGACGCGAATCTCGAACTTCTCCTCCTCCTTGCCGCCCATCGAGTAGTAGAGGTAGAAGGCGCCGCCCTCTTCGGCCACCTCCGGCGCCCAGTACTGATAGTCCCTGTCGTCGGTCGGCGGCGTGAGCGCGCCGCCCAGCTCCCGCCAGTCAACGAGGTTCGTCGAGCGGAGCACGGTGTAGATGCGGCCGTCGGACTTGCGCTCCGCCCCGGTCGTGCCGAAGGCGTAGTAGACGCCCGCGTGTTTGAGCACGAAGGGGTCGGGCATCGAGCCCGTGTAGACCGGGTTCGTGTAGGTCTTCGGCGCGGCGCGCAGGACGGCGGGGCAGGCCGCGGCCGTGGCGACGCCTGCGCCGAGTTGGTACAGAAAGCCTCTGCGCGTGACTGGGGCGTGCTTCTCATCCATAAGCTCTGACGGGTCCTCACTCGGAAAGCTTTACTTGCCTTCGGCCAGCGTAAGGTACTTGTCAACGGGCGGGTTCGCAAGCTTCTGCACGCGGCCGCCCGGCCAGCGGACTTCGACCGAGCGCACGCCCGCCGCCGCCCCGAGGCCGACGATCAAACGCGGGTCGTTCGACGAAAGGTAACTGCCCGCGCCCCAGACTTCGTAGACCTGGCGGCGGTTGTTCGAGTCCGTCACGGTGACGCGCGCGCCGAGGCCCTGCCGGTTCGGGGTGCCACTTTCGAGGGCGAGGCCGAGCCAATGGTTGCGCGTGCCTTCGTTGCGCAGGACGACGGGCGGGCCGTCCGTCTGCGCGACGACGACATCGGCGTCGCCGTCGTTGTCCAGGTCGCCGAAGGCCGCGCCGCGCGCCGCTAGCGGCATGGTCAGGCCGGCCCCCGCCGAGGTGTTGACGAAGCCCTTGCCCGTGTTGCGCAGCAGCAGCGGCGTCTGCCTGTAGGTCAGGTAGCTGGAGCTTTTATCAATCGTGTCGAGGACGTGGCCCTGCGCGACGAAGATGTCGCGCCAGCCGTCGCGGTCGAAGTCGGCCAAGCGCGTCCCCCAGCCGGAGAAGAGGAGCGTGAGCTGGCCGACGCCGGTCGTGCTGGTGGCGTAGCTGAAGGAGCCGTCGCCGTTGTTGCGGAAGAGCGGGTAGGTCTCGTTCGAGAGGGCGGTGACGAAGAAGTCGGCGTGGCCGTCGTTGTCGAAGTCGGCCGCGTCCACGCCCATCCCCGAGAAGGACTTTCCGTTCTCGTCGTAGCCGACGCCCGCGCCGAGCGCCACGTCCTCGAAGGTGCCGTCGCCGTTGTTGCGGAAGAGGAACTGCCGCGCGTTGTCGTTGGCGACGAAGATGTCCGGGCGGCCGTCCGAGTCGAAGTCTGTGAAGGCGACGCCGAGCCCCTTGCCTTCGGGGTCCGCGACGCCGGCCCGCGCGCTCACGTCCTCGAAGGTGCCGCCCGGCTTCTGCCGGAAGAGGATGGGAGGGGCGCCTTTGAAATTGTCCGGGTGGCAGTAGGCGCGCAGCGCGGGCGAGCCGCAGACGAGCGAGCCGCGCTCGAAGTCCCACTCGACGTAGCGCGTGACGAAGAGGTCGAGCCGCCCGTCGGCGTCGTAGTCGAGCCAGCCCGCGCTCGTCATCCAGCCCGAGCCCCCCGTCTTCGTCCGCTCGGTCACGTCCTCGAATCGTCCGTCACCCAGGTTGCGATAAAGCCTCGCGCCGCCGTAGGCGGTGACGTAGAGGTCCGTGCGGCCGTCGCCGTCGAAATCCGCCGCCGCCGCGCCCATCGAGTAGCCCTCGCCGCGCAGGCCCGCGCGCTCGGTCACGTCCTCGAACGTGCCGTCCGGCCTCTGCCTGTAGAGCCGGTCCCAGAACCGCGGCTCCGTCTTCGAGGGCCACGCGCCCTTCGGCATCGGGTCGTTGATGGCGGCGCCGTTGGTGAAGAAGATGTCGAGTCGGCCGTCCCCGTCGAAGTCGAGGAGGGCACAGCCGCCGCCCATCGTCTCGGGCAGGTACTTCTGCGAGGTGGGCGAGGCCGCGTGGCGAAACGTGACCCGGCTGCGCGCCGTGATGTCCGTGAACGTGAAGGGCGAGGCGGCCTGCGGCCCCGGCGGCGGCGGCTTCCTGACGGGGTCGCCGCCGCCGCCGTAAGACTTGCCGACGCGCTGCGGCGGGGCGGGGGGCGGCGGCTGTTGCCGCGCCGACACGGGGGAAGGGCCGGCCGCCGACAGCAAGGCGAGCAGGGCGCCGAGCGCGACGGCGCACGCGCCCGCCCGCTTCGTGATTTTTGAAGGGTGAATCAAGGGAAATTTCGGCCGCCGCGCCCTTCGGCCCGTCGCCCCCGCGGGCAAGATTCTAAACGCACGGGCGCCGAAAAGGGGAAAAATGTTGACAAATCTCAAGCGCCCCTGCTATAAGCCAACGCACTCATTTAAACGTTTACGCGGGTGCTTCGCAACAAGGCGCCCCGTGGTCGTTCACGGCAACAGAAGAGACTCCAAGCTTTCAAAGTTGGCGGCGGCAACAAAAGCGGCCGCCGGCCTGCGTTTTTTCTGAGCGCCCGCGGTCAAAGTCAAAAGGAAAAGGTTTCTGGTCCTGGAGGAAGTCTGATGAAACTCAGCAAGCTCTTC
>DATHBF010000174.1:0-11169 GCA_035296285.1 Pyrinomonadaceae bacterium
GGCCGGAAGGCGGCCTCACCGGCACGGAAGTCCTCGCGCAGCCCTCCGTCTCCGCCGAGGCCGGCTTCTTCGCCGTCCACGGCCGAGAGCCGAACCCTGAAGAGGCGAAGGTGTGGCGCGCGGCCATCCTCAAGGAAGGGCTCACGCAGGAGAAGCTGGTGCGCCGCATCCTAGAACGCCTGACGACCGAGCCCGACGTTTACGCCCACGGCGAGATGAAGATGATCGTCCAGCGGGCCTTCACCGCCGCCGGCAAGGGCTCGGCCACCGAGCAGGAGAAGGAGTACTGGGCGAACCGCATCCTCGCCAACATCGCCTATTACGCCGTGATACTCGAAGCACTCAAGAAGCAGTGACAGGCGGGCCGGAGAAATGCACACGCCCGGGAGGAGAGCATGATGCTTAGACGTTCGCACGCGGCGCGTTTCCTGTTGCCGCTGGCCCTGTTGGCAGCCTTCGCCGCCGCCGCCTCGGCGCAGACCGTGCCGCTCACGCGCTACCAGAACAAGCACGGCGTCGCCGCCTACGCGGCCCTCCCCGAGCACCGGAAGATATACGAGGCCAACCCTTCCATCTGGAAAGTGTTCGGCGTCGTCGGCCACTGCTACGCGTCGAAACAGCCGGGCACGGCGCCGGTCCTGAACCTCAAGCGCCCGACCAAGTTCGGCGACCAGCACTTCTACACGACCGACGTTGACGAGGCCATCTCGGTGCAGAACTCCGGCGCCACCTGGGTCGCCGACGACGTTAAGGTGCTCTGCTTCGCCGCGACCTCGAAGCTGGCGGGCACCGTCCCCGCCTACCGCTACCGCCAGCCCTCGGGCCGCGACTACATCTACGCCTTCGGCGAAGGCGAGAACAACCTGCTCAAGCAGAACCCGGAGCTGAAATTCGAGAGCGCGGCCTTCTTCGTCTGGGCGCAGCCGGGCGGGATGATGAAGTCGTCGCCGTTCCCCGACCCCGCGCCGCAGAAGCCCGACCTCTCGGTCGGCAACGTCGGCGTGATGCCCAACGGCAAGGTCATCTTCGCCGTCCGCAACAACGGCTTCGCCATCAACCAGCGTCCGTTCGACGTGCGGCTGACGGCCCACGGCCCGGCCGGTCAGGTCTTGTGGTCGCGCGACAAATCGGTCGCGCCCGTCATCGCCAAGGGCTCCTACGCCGAGCAGAGCGTCGAGCCCCCGGCCGGTAAGACGCTCCACGGCGTGAGGGTCAGGGTGACGGTGGACGCGGGCGGCGTCATCGAAGAGACCGACGAGGGCAACAACACTTCCGACTTCGTTAACGGCCTGCCCGAACTCGACATCCCCGGCCCCGTCGTCGGACGCCCCACGCCCACGCGCCCGCTGCCGGGGGCGGCCCCCGACCTCAAGCTGAGGCCCGCGCTTTACGCCAACGGCGCAGACGCGTCGAGGGTCAACACGGCGGCGCGCTACGCCACGCCGGGCCGCCCGCTGACACTAAAGAAGGGCGAGGCCGTGAGGTGCGAAGGCGAGACCTGCACCTTCAACCTCGGCTTCATCGCGCAGCGGGCCGCGGCCGGCGGCGAGCTGAGGACTTACGCGCTGCTCAGGGGCGAGACGTTCGGCGTCGTCGGCAACACCGTCATCTTCGCGGCCGCCGAGGGGAGCAAAGGCGTCGTCCACGCCGTCCGCCTCAAGGCCGGCGAGAACAGGGTCACGGTCGAGATAGACCCGGAACGGAGGGCCGGCGACCCCGACCCCGCCAACAACACCTTCGAGGTGACGCTCATCGTCGAACCCTGACGCGCCGATTCTCTTCGGATGTACAATCGAATCGGTGATGAATATGCCTCCTCTCGGCGCGGACGGGCCGACGACAAGGGTCGTGGCCCTGGCGGGCGCCACGGGACTTGTCGGGCGGGCCATCCTCGGAGGGCTTCTCGCCGACGAATCCGTCACGGCCGTCCACGCGCTCGGCAGGCGCGACCCCGGCGTCTCGCACCCCAAGCTCACGCCGCACGTGGTTGACTTCGCCGCGCCGCCGCCGCTCCCACCAATAGACGAGGTCTATCTGGCGCTCGGCACGACCATCAAGGCCGCGGGCAGTCAGTCAGCTTTCCGTGCCGTGGACTTCGACGCCAACCTCTCGGTCGCACGCGCGGCGCTCTCGGCGGGCGCGCGGCGTGCCGGCCTGGTGAGCGCGATGGGCGCGGACTCGAAGTCGCGCATCTTCTACAACCGCGTGAAGGGGGAGACGGAGGAGGCGCTGGCCGAACTCTCGTTCGAGGGGCTGGTCATCGCCCGCCCGTCTCTGCTGGTGGGAGACCGCGAGGCGCTCGGCCAACCCGCGCGACCGGCCGAGAGGGTGGCGACGGCCGTGAGTAAACTCCTCAACCCGCTCATCCCCGCGAACTACAGGCCCGTCGCCGCGGACGCAGTCGCCCGGGCGCTGCTCGCGCGCGTGCCCGTGAGCAGCGGGCGCGTGGTGCTGCTCTCAGGCGAGATGCAAGGCTGAGTAGCCGCCGGCCCCGCCTTCCCGCCTTCAGCCCCCTGCCGGACGCGCCGCCAGCACCTCCGCGTCCGAGTTCATAAACGCCCGCACCTCCGCCCTGGAGAAACCCCACCCCGCGTCGTCGGGTCCGTACTGGTTCGCCAGGAAGTCTTCTAACTCTTCCCCCGAGAACGGCCCGAGCGAAGTCATGTAGCCCTCATACTCGTCCTGAATCTCGCGCCAGTCGGCATAACGCTTCTTGGAGACGAGCATGCCGTCCGGCCTCAGGTAGATAAGGTGTACTTTCAATCGGGGTCGAGCACGGGCGGCAGGCCCTGACCTTCGGGGATGAATCGAATCGAGAGGGAGTTGACGCAGTGGCGGGTGTCCTTTTCCGTGAAGCCTTCGCCCTCGAAGACGTGACCTAGGTGGCCGCCGCAGTGGGCGCAGACTATCTCAGTGCGCCGCCCGTCCGCGTCCGCGTGGCGCTCCACGCCCCCCGAGTGTTCTTCGTCGAAACTCGGCCAGCCGCAGCCCGACTTGAATTTGGCCTCCGCCGAATAGAGGGGGTTGTTGCAGCGCCGGCAGATAAAGGTGCCGGGCGAATACAGCGTCTCGTACTCGCCGGTGAACGGCCTCTCCGTGCCCTTGTGGACGATGACCCGCTCTTCCTCGGCTGACAAATGATTGTATGGCATAAGAATGTTCTTCCGACTACCCTCGCAGAGATTCACCACCCATAAAAGTTAAGAGCAATCTTAGAGGCTGCTTGTAAATTTCTCAATAGACTCTGGCGCGCGCTAGCGTTTCCGCTTCGCCACGCCCAACAGCCCGACCAGCTCTTTATTACATCGCCGCTGCCCGGGGACGTAAACGCCGCGCCCGGGGAGATACATCTGCGAGACGCACCCGTCCAGATATAACGCGTCCCGGCAGTGTAGCTGCTCCTTGAACACCGAGGCGAAGTCGTACAGGTTCACCTCGCCCTCCGAGATGACGACGTAGACCTCGTCGGGCGACCTCACCCCTATCCCGTTGCGCACGTGTAGAGACCGCGAGTCGGGCTTCAGGCTTCTGTTCACCTCGCCGTCGAGGACCAGCAGCGGCCCGGATTGCGTGGCCTCGCGGACGCCCTCCCTCCCGCCCGGCGAGTTGAACTTCTCTGATTCAACTATCCCGGCGCCGTCGTCCGCGACGTAGAAGACGCCGTTCGGCCTCCAATAGAAGTTCCCCTCGCCGGCATTCAGATTGAGAGGGCTCAGCGTCACGCCGCCTTCCACATGAAGCCCTTCGGGCGTGTGGTTCTCGGAGTAGATGCCGGCGTTGGTGAGGGCGAGCAGGTCGCCGCCGACTTGGCGGTAGGCTTCGTCTAAAGAACCGTAAGGGGCGCCGGCTGAATTTCTCCAAAGCGTCTTGATGAGCGCCGCCCTCAAATCGATGCGGAGGACGACGTAAGTCGCCTGACGGTAGGTAAGGCAACTGACCTCTAAACCCTCGACCGTATAGGCGGGGCATACAAAGTCGGGGCGGCGAGGCCCCTTCTCGGGGCCGGCCGAGTTCCCGCAGGAGAGAAGGAGCAGCACGCCGAGGGGCAGTAAAAGCCTGGTATTTATCAAGCAAGACCTCACGCCCTTGCGGTCCCTCTTCGTCTGTAAGTACGGATTACCTCGGGAGGCGCGAAAGGAGATGGGCGACAAGCGATGACGATGTGGCCCTTCAATTTTTGATTCCGCCTTCCTCGGGGGATGTGAATACCTCCTCCATTACGGGGGGTGGGGACGGAATGTTCCGACGCCGGGCCGCGTGTCACTCGTCGATGCGGCGTGATGAGAACTATAGGGAATGTTACTCTGTGGGCGCACGCTTCGCTCGCGGTTGCGGAGGACTGAACGCTTGGACTCTATGCCGGTAGACGTACGCCGCCCGACGCTCGGCCCGCTCCGCCTGCCGTTCTACTACGGGTGGGTGAACGTCGCGGTGGCGGCGCTGGCGATGGTCGGCACGCTGCCCGGCCGGACGCAGGGGCTCGGGCTCATCACGGAGCCGCTGCTCAGGGACTTGCAGCTCGGCCGCGTCGCCTACGCGCAAATCAACCTCTTCGCGACGCTCGCCGGCGCGCTCTTCGCGCTCGGCGTCGGCCGACTCATAGACCGCTTCGGCGCCCGCGCCGTGCTCACGGCCGTGGCCGCCGCGCTCGGGGCCGTCGTCCTCTGGATGAGCTGGGCGAAGGGCCTGGTCGCCGTCGCCCTGCTCATCACGCTCACGCGGGGCCTGGGGCAGAGCGCCCTCTCGGTGGTCAGCATCACGATAGTCGGCAAGTGGTTCGTCCGCCGCCTCAACGCGGCGATGGCCGTCTACACGGTCGCGCTGAGCGTCGGCTTCATGGCGGCGTTCCCGTCGGTCGGCGCGGCCGTCGGCGCGTACGGGTGGCGCGCGGCGTGGGCGGGAATCGGGTTGGCGGTGCTGTTGGGCCTGGCGCCCGTCGGCTGGCTCTTCGTGCGCCGTTCGCCGGAGGCTTGCGGCGTCGCGCCGGACGGCGAGGGCGAGGCCGAAGTGAGCCTGGGAGAGGAGCCGGCCGGGCACACTCTCTGGCAGGCGCTTGCCACGCCGGCCTTCTGGGTCTTCGGCCTGTCGAGCGCCGTCTACGGCCTGATAGCCTCCGGCATCGCCCTCTTCAACGAGTCGGTCCTGGCCGAGCGCGGTTTCGACGCGTCGGTCTACTACCGCAGCCTCGTCGTCGTCGCGCTGACCTCGCTCGTCGGCAACTTCCTCGGCGGGTGGCTCGCCTCGAAGTGGAGGATGAACCGGCTGCTGACGCTGGCGATGGCCCTGCTGGCGTGCTCGCTGCTCGCGCTGCCGCACGTCACGACCGAGGCCCACGTCGCCGCCTACGCCGTCGTGATGGGGCTGGCCGGAGGCTTCGTCATCGTCATCTTCTTCAGCTTCTGGAGTCTGGCCTACGGGCGCTCGCACCTCGGCCGGATACAGGGCGCGGCGCAGGCGCTGACGGTCGTCGCCTCGGCGGTCGGGCCGCTGCTCCTGGCCGAATGCGTAACCCGGACGGGCTCTTACGCCGCGATGTTCTACCTGCTGTCGCTCGTCGTCTCGGCCCTCGCGTTGGCCGCATGGCTCGTCACCCTCCCGCCCGGGCGCACGCCCCCGGAGTCCTGAACGACGCAAGGCGGCGGGCCGGAATATGCACCGTTCGCCTTGTCCCGGCACCGCCCCGTCACAATTCAATATCTTTTCAATCCATCCCGGTTAGATTATCCGGCGGCGTCTCTTCGGAGACTCCCAACGATAATGTCCAACTTCGCTCCTTCTGCTAAATTGTTGCCCATGCCGCGCCTTGTAAAAGACGGGGTGGGGGCCGCCCGCGAGGGGGGCATCTCCCGCCGCCTCTGGGTAGGGGGCTTGATAGTCCTCGCCTTCTGTACGTTTCAGGCGCTCCTCTACCTCCCGCAGACCTACTTTTACAACGCCCGGGCGAACCCCTCATTCTCACTGGGGAAGGCGTTCATCGCCACCCTCATCCCGTTCTACCTCTACGGGCTGCTGATGCCCGCGGTGATTTGGCTCGGGATGCGCCTCCCTCTGGAGCGGGGGGTCTGGTTAAAGCACCTGCTGCTCCATCTCCCGTGCAGTCTCGTCTTCGCGTTCGTCCATCTGGTGCTCCTCGGCGTGGCCAACAGCATCATCATGACCCGCCTGATGCCCGTCGAGCCGTACAGGCTGCCCGTGCCGGCGGCGGGAGTGCTGCTGAGCTTCGGGGCGGGGAGCGTGCTCCAGTACTGGAACGCCCTCGTCGCCAGCCAGGCCATCAACTACTTTTTCAAGTTCCGCGAGCGCGAGTTCCGGTTGGCGCAGGCCGAGCTGTCCGCGCTCAAGCTGCAACTGCACCCGCACTTCCTCTTCAACACGCTCAACGCCATCTCCGAACTCATCTACAGCGACCCGAAGGTCGCCGACGAGTGCATTCTGCGCCTGAGCGAGATGCTCCGCTTCGCGCTCGAAAGCGGCAAGGCGCAGGAGGTGTCTCTGAAGGAGGAGGTGGAGTTCTTAGAGAAGTACGTCGAGATACAGCGGACGCTGATGCGCGAGCGGCTGACCGTGCGGTTGAACGTTGACCCCGAGACGCTCGACGCCTCCGTCCCGAACATGCTGCTGCAACCGCTGGTGGAGAACGCCATCAAGCACGGCATCTCGCCGCGCCCCGAAGGCGGTTCGATAGACATCTCCGCGCGCCGGCTCGACGGCAAGCTCTGCCTCGAAGTCGCGGACGACGGGCTGGGCATGACGGAGGCCCGCGACGGGGCGAAAGACGGCGTCGGGTTGGTCAACACGCGCGAGCGCCTGAAGCACCTGTACGGCGAGGCCCACGCCTTCGGCCTGAGCAGTTCTCCGGGCCGGGGCGTGACGGCCCGCATCGTGATTCCGTTCAGGGAGTGTGAGCCCGGGGGGCTGGATGATTCGGACGCTGATTATTGACGACGTGCAGCTGGCGCGCGAAAGGCTCAAGCGGTGCCTCGGCGAAGAGCCGGGCGTCGAGGTCGTCGGCGAGTGCGACAACGGCGAGAGGGCCGTCGCCGCCATCCGCACACTCCGGCCCGACCTCATCTTTCTCGACGTGCAGATGCCCGCGCTCGACGGCTTCGGCGTGCTCGACGCGCTGGGCGGCGAGCGGCTGCCCGCCGTCATCTTCGTCACGGCCTACAACGAGTACGCGATTCAGGCTTTCGAGGTCAACGCGCTCGACTACCTGCTCAAGCCGGTGGACTGCAAGAGGCTGCACAAGGCGGTCGAGCGCGTGCGGTCGCAGGCCGCGCCCGCGCCCGCCGAGAATCTCGACGCGCGCTTCCGCGCCCTCATCGAAGACATCAAGTCGCCGCCCAGACACCTCAAGCGGCTGACCATCAGGCAGACGGGGCGCACCATCCTTCTGCCGGCCGACGAGATTGACTGGGTCGAAACCTACGGCAACTACCTGAAGGTCCACGCGGGCCGCGAGTCGCACCTCATCCGCGGGACGATGCAGCAGTTGGAGGCGAAGCTCGACCCCGAAAAGTTCGTCCGCGTTCACCGCTCGGCACTCGTCAACATCGAAAAGGTGAAGGAGATTTACCCGCGCTCGAACGGCGACCAGGACCTCGTTTTGCACGACGGGCGCCAGCTCATTCTCAGCCGCAACTACCGCGACAAATTCCTCTCCCTGCTCGGCGAGCTGTAAGGCCGGCCCCTCCCCGGCTCGTCGAAAAACCCACTCGGCCAAACTCGGGCGCCTCTCATCACATATCCGTTGCCGGCGTCGAAATCCCGCATAAACTTTCGCCCGGTCGGCCGCCCCGTCGGGCAGCCGCCTCAAAGATTCTGCGGCCCGACAAGGAGTGTCTTGAATGTGTTCCCCCGGCCTTCGCCTGATGACGGTTCTGTTGGTCGCCGCCCTCTGCCTGAACGCTCTGGCCCAGGGCTCGCGGAAGAAGGGGCCGGACCTCGCCAGCCTGGATAAGACCTGCGCGCCGTGCGAGGACTTCTACAGGTTCGCCAACGGCGGCTGGCTCGCGGCTAAAGAGAATCAGGTCCCGGCCGCCTACCCGGCGTGGGACAAGGCCATGGTGTTGAGCGAGAAGAACCTCGACCTGCTCAGGCGGATTCTGGAGGAGGCGGCCCGCGACACGCGCGCCCGGAAGGGCAGCAACGAACAGTTGATCGGCGACCTCTTCGCCAGTTGCATGGACGAGGCGAAGATCGAGGCGGCCGGCGCGAAGCCGCTCGCGCCCCTGCTGGCGCGCATCAACGGAATCAAAGACCGGCGTGAGCTGCAAGCGGAGGTGGGCCGCCTGCACCGCCGCGGCGTCCCCGTCCTGTTCGGGATGGGAGGCACGCCCGACTACAAGAACAGCAGCACGGTCATCGCGTTCGTGGGGCAGGGCGGCCTGAGCCTCCCGACGCGCGATTACTACACGGGCGACGACGACAGGTCGAAGGCGCTGCGCGCCGAGTTCGTCAAGCACGTCGCGCGCATGTTCGAGCTGCTCGGCGACGAGCCGGCCCGGGCGGCCTCGGCGGCGCAGACGGTGCTCGCGCTACAGACCCGACTCGCCGCCGTCTCGAAGAGTCCCGTCGAAATGCGCGACCCGAACGCGAACTACAACAAGCACTCCCTCCGGCAGTTGAAGGAGCTGACGCCCGACCTCTCCTGGGACGCCTACTTCGCCGAGCGCGGCGTGCCGAAGGTGGCGGAGCTGAACGTGGCCCAGCCCGCCTTCTTCAAAGAGCTGAACGGCCTCGTCGTCGCCGCCCCGCTCGACGACCTGAAGACCCTTCTGCGCTGGCACCTCGTCAACGCCAACGCGTCCCGCCTGTCGGCGAAGTTCGACCAGGAGAAGTTCAACTTCGGCCGCCTGCTCTCCGGCCAGACCGCGCAGCTCCCGCGCGTGAAGCGTTGCGTCGGCCTGACGGACGGCTATCTGGGCGAGGCGCTGGGGCAGGAGTACGTGCGCCGCGCCTTCACGCCGGAGTCCAAGGCGCGCATGAAGGAGATGGTGAACAACCTCTTGGCGGCCTTCCGCGCGCGCCTCCTGAAGCTCGACTGGATGGGCGAGGAGACGCGCCGGGCGGCGCTCGTCAAGCTCGACGCCGTCGTGCGGAAGATAGGTTATCCAGACAAGTGGGAGTCCTACGCGGGGCTCGAAGTCGGCCGCGATTCGCTGTTCGACAACCTGCTGCGCGCGGCGGAGTTCTACAACGACAAGAACCTGCGCAAGATAGGGAAGCCGGTTGACCGGACTGAGTGGGTGATGAGCCCGCCGACCGTCAACGCCTACTACTCCGCCCTCAACAACGAGATAGTCTTCCCGGCCGGCATGCTCCAGCCGCCCTACTTCGACCCCGAGGCCGACGACGCCCTCAACTACGGCGCCATCGGGGCGGTCATCGGCCACGAGATCACGCACGGCTTCGACGACAAGGGCAGCCAGTTCGACGCGCAGGGGAACCTGCGCCTCTGGTGGACGGCCGAGGACCGCAAGAACTTCGAGCAGCGCGCGGAGTGCGTCGCCAGGCAGTTCGGCGGCTACAAGGTGGCCGACGGCCTCTTCGTCAACGGCCTGCTCACGCTCGGCGAAAACATCGGCGACCTCGGCGGCCTGAACGTCGCCTTCGACGCCTACATGAAGTCGCTGGAGGGCAGGCCGCGCCCCGGGGAGATTGACGGCTTCACCGCCGAACAGCGTTTCTTCCTCGGCTACGCGCAGAGCTACGCGTCGAACATGCGGCCCGAGTTCGAGCGGCTGCTGACGGGCAGCGACCCGCACTCGCTCGGGCGCTTCCGCGTCAACGGCCCGCTCTCGAACATGCCGCAGTTCGCGCGCGCCTTCGGCTGCAAGGCGGGCGACCCGATGGTGCGCCCCGCGGGTGAAACCTGCCGCATCTGGTGAGGGCGCGCGGGGTGCGACGTAAGGTGTGACATGGCTGACCCACTGGCTCAGGCGGACGGAAGTAGCAGCATCGGCAACACGGAGTTTTATCTCAGGCAGGTGCTGGCGGGCGACACGGAGGGCGTGCGGGCGCGGCTCGTGGACGCGCTTGAGGCGTTGAACTACCGGGTGCTCAGCGAGCAGCCGCTCAGGGCCAAGCGCGGCGCACGCGGCCTCGGCGCGTACTACGTCTCGGCCGACGTGCTCGACTACCCGACCGTACTCACGGTCGCCCTGAAGCCGACGGGCGCGGGGGCCGTGCTCGTGACCATCGACTACGAGGTGAAACACGCGGGCGCGGTCTCGACCCGCGGGGACCGGCAGACGCTCCGGCGCGAGGCCGAAGCGATACTCGCGCTCGCCGCCGACCACGTCGGCCCGACCTCATGCCGGAGGTGCGGCGCGTACAACACCGGCGACTCGCGCTACTGCCGCCTCTGCGGGGCTCGCTGCGCCGCGAGCGAGCCGGCCGAACTCGAAGTGCTGCGCCTGACGGCAGGCGCGCGGGCCGGACATCAGCTCAACGTGGTCGGGATGGGCTTCGGGATCTTCACGTTGCTGGTCTCGCTGATGCTGGCCGCGACGGGCAAAGCGTCGTCAACGAAGTTGGCCCTGACTGTCCTGATGCTCGGCGAGGCGATAGCCCTGGTCGTCATGACCTTCGGGGCCTCGTACCTGCACCGCGCTCTCAACCGGCGGAAGCTTGAGGAAGAGTCCCCGGCGAGCACGCGGAGAGCGTTCGCGGCGGCGGGGTATGAGTCATTGCCGCCGCCGAGGGGCTCCGTGACGGAAGGGACTACCGAGCTGTTTGAAGCGCAACTGGAACAACGCGCCCCGGCCGAACTCAGGCCAAATAAAGGGAAGGGAAGAGAGATGCTTTAGTCATACACGAATGACGAATCGAAAGCCCGCGGCGCGCGCCCTGCTCCCGCTCGTCATACAAAACATCAACGCGCCGTTCCCAACTTCATGCCAGCTCGGCGAGTTCCGCCCAGCGTTCGAGGTCGCGGGATAACTGCTCGGTCAACCTCTCACGCTCTTCGTAGAGCCTGTGCACGACGTAAGCGTCGCTTGAGTTGACGGTCAGCTCCTTCTCTATCTCGGCCCCGCGCCGCTCGGCGGCCTGAATGCGGGCCTCCGTCTCCTCCAACTCTTTCCGCTCTTTGAAGGACAGCTTGCGTTTGCCGGCCGGCGCCTCATTGCTTTGCCGCGCCGCCGGCCGCGTCGCATCCGCGGGCCT
>DATHBF010000175.1:0-12969 GCA_035296285.1 Pyrinomonadaceae bacterium
ATCGTTGACCGTCAAATAGAGCTGACGCGCCACCTCGCCGCGCGCCTCTCGGAGTCGCCCGACTTCGAGACAATCGGCCGGGTCGAGACGGCCGTCGTCTGCGCGCGCTTCGTGCCCGAGGGGTACGAGGGCCGCCCCGACGAAGAGTTGGACGGGTTGCAGAAGCGGCTCCAGCAGCGCGTCGAGCGCGGCGGCGGCGCGTGGTTCGCCACGACCATCCTGAAAGGTCGGAGGGTGCTGCGCTTCAACGTCAACAGCTTCCTGACCGAGCGCCGCCACGTTGATGATTTGGTAGAATTGCTCGGGCGCGAGGGCGCGAAACTTGTGGAGGAGGTCAAAGCCACTTGAACTTAAGGAAGACGCTCGGCGCGGCGGCCGCCTTGATTTGTCTCCTCGTCACGTCGGCCGCGGCGCAGGAATCGCAACGGATTAAGAACCCCCGGCGCGTCCCGCAGGCGCGGCAGAAGCCGGAGGACTTGCGGTCGCTGCCCGCGCTCCGCTCGCGCGCCGACTTCGACCGGCTGGCCCGCGTCTACACCGACCAGCCCTACGCGCTCCCGCACGTCATCTTCGTCATCGACCGCAAGGACCGCGACCGCGTCTACTACGTCAACTCGCGCCGCTACCGCTTTCACAAGGACTTCGTCAACGGCACCTACCTCTCGCTCGAACGCGGCGAGGAGTTCTTCAAGAACAACTACCTGAGCCCCAACCGCCGCTTCATCCTCGGCACGCTCGCCTTCCAGGCACCCGTCAAGCGTTACACCTTCGAGTTCTGGGAGGGCGACCTCATCCCCGCAGAGCTTATCAAGCTCGTCGCCGAGCGCATCAGCGCGACCTTCTTCGAGCGCGCCGCCTTCAAGCCCAACTCGCTGCGGCAGGAGGAGGCTTCGGCCTCGCTCGCCGGCCTCGACCGCGTCATGCAGAGCGACATCCTGCGCGAGCAGGAGTACCAGCCGCTCAACCTGGCCCGCGGGCTCGGCCGCGTCCACGTCATAGACAAACTGGACGAGCACGTCGAGATCGGCTTCAACGAGATTCTCGTCTTGAGCGAAGTGCCCATCAGCCTCCCGCCCGTCGCCGGCCTCATCGTCTCGAAGCCCTCGACGCCGCTCTCGCACATCAACCTGCTGGCGAAGGGCTGGGGCGTGCCGAACGCCTACATCAAGAACGCGCACGACCTCTTCAAAGAGTACGACGGCCGCTGGATCTCCTTCGAGACCCTTCAGGACAAGTACGTCGTCAAGCGCGCCGACAAGGCCATGCTCGACGACTACCAGCGGCAGCTCAAGGCGCGCACCGACCTGATGCGGCCGCGCGTCAACCTCGCCGAGCGCCGCCTGCTCGACCTCCGGCTCCAGCGCGCGCAGATGGCCGACGCCTTCGGCGCCAAGTCGGCCAACCTCGGCGAAGTCGCCCGCGCGCGGCTCCCCGGCATCACCGTCCCCGCAGGCTTCACCATCCCCATCGCCTACCACGAGCAATATCTGAAAGAGAACAAGCTCGACGAGGCCGTCTTCGAGATGCTCGAAGACCAGCGTTTCGTCCACGACCCGGCCTACAGGCGCGAGCGGCTGGCGGCGATGCGCGAGCGGCTGAAGGCGGGGAAGGTGTCCGGCGAACTGCGCGAGGCCGTGCTCAAAAAGGTGCGCGCCGAGTACGCCGGCAAGGGCCTCTTCGTGCGCAGCTCCTCGAACGTCGAAGACCTCCCGAACTTCAGCGGCGCCGGCCTCTACGACACGGTCCCGAACGTGAAGGAAGAGGAGAAGCTGCTCGAAGCCGTCAAAACCGTCTGGGCCTCGCTCTGGAACTTCGCGGCCTACGAGGCGCGCGAGCGCGCAGGGATTGACCACACGCTCTCCTACATGGGCGTGCTCATCCAGGAGGGCGTCAACGCCGACAGCGCCGGGGTGATGATAACGGCCGACCCCTTCAACTCGGACAACCGCGGGGCCATCTACATCTCCGCCAAGCGGGGCCTCGGCATCAAGGTCGTCGAAGGCAAGAGGATTCCCGAACAGCTCATCTACCTGCCGCGCGCCAACTCCGTCAAAGTCCTGACGCGCTCGGCCGAAGACAGCCTGCTCACCTTCGACGAGCAGGGCGGCGTCCGCGAGGTGCCCATCGAGGGCGACCGCGCCGTGCTCACAGACGACATGGTGCGCCGGCTCGCCCGCGCCGCCTCGCTCATCAAGGGCGTCTTCCGCGGGCGCGAGCAGGACATCGAATGGGTCTACATGCGCGGCCAGCTCTACATCGTGCAGTCGCGCCCGTTCGTGCAAGGGGGCTGACGAAGGAATGACCAACAGCCACACAACTCTCAAGGCGTGCGTCGCGCTCGCCCTCCTGCTCGCGCTCTCGGCCTGCGGCCGTGACAAGGGCAAGGGGGGCGCCGCGCAGACGAACGCCCCGCAGAACGCCGCCGCCTCGCCCGCGCTCCCGGCCGACCCCGCGCAGCTCGACGCCGAGCTGGCACGCCTCGAAAAGCACGCCGAGCGCAACCCGGCCGACGACTCGGCGCGCTCCGACCTGGCGAAGGCATACGTCCGCCGCGGCGACTCGCACCGCGCCGCCGGCCGACTTCAGGAAGCACTGGCCGACTACCAGAGGGCGCTGCGCGCCGACCCCGACAACGAGCAGGCGCAGCGCGCCGCCGCCGAAATCTCATCCGACGTGGAGGGCGAGCGGACCGACGAGAACGGCGCGCCCGCCCCGCTTCCCATCACCCCCAACGTCGCCGACGAGGACGGGAAGCCGACGCCGACGCCGAAGAAGCCATGATGAAATAGTAGCCGGTAGCCGGTAGTCAGTAGTCAGTAGAAGAACCTTTCTTGCTGGCGACGGCGCCGAAAACGCGGAGCGCCTACTGGCTACTGCTACCGGCTACCGGCTACCGGTTCGTATGCTGATAATTCCGGCTATCGATCTAAGGGACGGCAAGTGCGTGCGGCTGACGCAGGGGCGGCGGCAGGAGGTGAAGGTCTACGACGGCGACCCCGTCGAGATCGCCCGCCGGTTCGAGGCCGCGGGGGCGCGGATGCTGCACGTCGTTGATCTGGACGGGGCGTTCGCCGACGCCAACTCCGTCAACCGGAAGGTCGTCAGGCGCATCATCCGGGCCGTCGAGATTCCCGTCCAGTTCGGCGGCGGCCTGCGCAGCGTGACGGACGTGCAGCAGCTCATCGAGGCGGGCGCCGCGCAGGTCGTCATCGGCACGCTGGCGGCCGAGTCGCCGGAGACGCTGGAGAAGTTCGTCCAGCTCTTCGGCTTCCGCATCTGCGTCGGCATCGACGCGCGCAAAGGGCTGGTGCTGACGCACGGGTGGGAGAAGGAGGGGCGGTTGACGGCCGGAGAGCTTGCGCGCCGCGTGGCCGACGCGGGCGTTGACCGCATCGTCTACACGGACGTGGCGCGCGACGGGATGCTGTCGGGCGTCAACCTGGAACAGACGTGCGCCATCGCCCGCGAGTCGGGCCTGAAGGTCACGGCGTCGGGCGGCGTCTCGTCGCTCAGCGACCTAGAGCAGTTGAAGACCATCCGCGAGTGCGGGGTCGATAGCTGCATCGTCGGCAAGGCGCTCTACGAGGGGCGCTTCACACTTGAGGAGGCTCTGAGGGTCGTATGAGCGAGACAACGTCGTCCAACTTCTTTGCGCCCGGCATACTCGCGGGGCGCGTCGCCTTCGTGACGGGCGGCGGCACGGGGATAACGGGCGGCGTCGCCCGCGCGCTCGCGGAGGCGGGGGCGCGCGTCGCGCTCGTCAGCCGCCGGCGGGAGAACCTTGAGCCGGCCGCGGCGACGATTAACGAGGCCGGCGGCGAGGCGCTGGCCGTCGCCGCGGACGTGCGCGACTACGCGCAGGTCGAGAGGGCACTGGCCGCGACCGTCGAGCGGTTCGGCAAGGTTGACATCGTCGTCAATGGCGCGGCCGGCAACTTCCTCTGCCCGGCCGAGGAGCTTTCGCCGAACGGCTTCGGGACCGTCGTTGACATAGACCTCAAGGGCACCTTCAACGTCTGCCGCGCGGCGTTCGACGAGTTGAAGAAGCGGCGCGGGCAGGTGCTCAACATCAGCGCCACGCTCCATTACCTCGGCACGCCGTTGCAGCTCCACGTCTCGGCGGCGAAGGCGGGCGTGGACGCACTGACCAGAAACCTCGCGGTCGAGTGGGGCCGCCACGGCATCCGCGCCAACGCCATCGCGCCCGGCCCCATCGAAGACACCGAAGGGATGAAGCGTCTGGTGCCCGAGCCCGTCAAGGAGCGGCTGCGTAAGAACATCCCGCTCGGGCGCTTCGGGCGCATCCGCGACATCGAGCACGCGGCCGTCTTCCTCTGCTCCGACGCCGCCTCCTTCATCAGCGGCGCCGTCATCGTCGTGGACGGCGCCCACTGGCTCTCTTCAAACCGCATGGTCGGCTGAGAGTTCATACGGGGCGGCATGATAAGCCTTCAACCTTCCACCTTCGAGGAGTTCGAGCGCGAGGCCGAGCGCGGCAACGTCGTGCCCGTCGTCCGCACCGTGCTCGCCGACTTGCAGACGCCGGTCGGCGCGTTCCTGCGCGTCGCGGGGCGGAGCGAGTACGCCTTCCTGCTCGAATCGGTCGAGGGCGGCGAGCGCATCGCCCGCTACTCGTTCCTCGGGGCCGACCCCGAATTGATAGTGCGCGGCCGCGGCGAGAAGACGCGCGTCGAGTTCGCGGGCGGGCGGTCCGAGGATTTGGAGGGCGTGCGCGCGACGGACTTTCTGCGCGACCACCTGCGGGCGCGGAGGCTGGCGCGCAGGGCGGGCCTGGCGCCGATGGCGGGCGGCGCGGTCGGCTATCTCGCGTACGACGCGGCGCGCTGGTTCGAGCCGGTGCTTGAGAAGAGTTTGAAGCCTTCGCGCGGCGCCGACGACGCCGTCTTCATGCTCTTCCGAACGGTGCTCGCCTTCGACCGCGTGCGCCAGCAGGTCGAGATCGCCTCGGTCGTCATGACGGACGAATCGAACGGCGACCGCTCGCGGCTCGAAGAGCTTTACGCCATCGCCGTCGAGGAGACGGCCCGCGTCGAGCGACTGCTCGCGGCGCCTTTCGAGCTGCCTTCCGGCGGCGCGGGTGAAAGGCGCGAGGGCGGCGCGGCTTCGTTTGAATCTAACTGGGGCCGCGAAGATTTCGAGCGCGCGGTCGTCCGCGTCAAGGAGCACATCGCGGCCGGCGACTGCTACCAGTGCGTCATCTCGCAGCGTTTCTCGAAGCGCGTCGAGGTCGAGCCCGTCCAGATTTACAGGGCGCTCAGGGCGACGAACCCTTCGCCCTACATGTACCTCCTGAAGCTCGGCGGCGAGTGGGTCGTCGGCGCCTCGCCCGAGATGCTCGTGCGCTGCCGCGGCCAGCGGCTCGACTACAGGCCCATCGCCGGCACGCGCAAGCGCGGCGCGACCGAGACGGAAGACTGGCTCCTGGGCGAAGAGATGCGCGCCGACGAGAAGGAGGTGGCCGAGCACATGATGCTGGTGGACCTCGGGCGCAACGACCTCGGGCGCGTCTCCGACTACGGCTCGGTCGAAGTCGGCGAGTTGATGACCGTCGAGCGTTACTCGCACGTCCAGCACCTCGTCACGGGCCTGCGCTCGCGGCTGCGCGAGGGCTGCGACCGCTTCGACGCGCTGGCGGCCTGCTTCCCGGCCGGCACCGTCTCGGGCGCGCCCAAGGTCCGCGCCATGCAGATCATCGGCGAGCTCGAACCCGACGCCCGCGGCGTCTACGCCGGGGCCGTCCTCTACGCCGACTACGCCGACAACCTCGACTCCTGCATCGCCATCCGCACCGTCGTCCTGCGCGAAGGGACGGCCGAAGTTCAGGCGGGCGCCGGCATCGTCGCCGACTCTATCCCCGAGCGCGAGTACGAGGAGACGGTCAACAAGGCGCGCGCCGTCCTCAACGCCGTCGAGATGGCCGAGCGCGGGTTATGAAGCTCCGACCGGCACACGCCGCCCTCGTCCTGCTCCTCGCCTCGCTCGCCGGCTGCGGCGGCGGCCGGGTGGGCGACCGTAAGGTCGGGCCGGACACGGCGCGGCGCGAGCTGTTCGTGCGCGGCTACTCGTACAAGGAGGAGGTCCTCCTCGACCGCGCGTACGAGGGCGACGTGGTCGCCGTCAAGCTGTTCATGTATGCGGGGATGAGCCCCGAGGTGAGGAACAAGGACGGCGAGACGCCGCTGCTGGTGGCCTCGCGCTACGGGCGCGCGAAGGCCGCCCGCGCGCTGCTCGACAACGGCGCCGACCCCAACGCGCGCGACGCCAAGGGCATCACGCCGCTGATGCGCGCCTCGATGGACGGCTCGCTGGAGGTCGTCTCGACGCTTCTGGAATTTAAGCCTGACGTGGACGCGCACGCAGGGGACGGCTCGACGGCGCTCATGTACGCGGTCTGGAAGGGGCGCGCGGAGATTGTCGACAAGCTCTTGCAGGCCGGGGCCGACGTGAACGCCTCCGACACGACCGTCGGCACCGCGCTGACCTGGGCGGCCTACTACGACCGCGACGAGCTGGTCGAAAAACTGCTGGCGGGCGGCGCCGAGCCGAACGTCGTCAACAACGTCGGCGGCACGCCCCTCATGATCGCCGCCACGAAGGGCAACACGAACATCATCCGGATGCTCCTCGAACGCGGCGCCGACCCCGCCGCCAAAGACAACCGCGGCAAGGCCGCCCTCGACTGGGCCGAAGAGACGCGCCGCCCCGAAGCCGCCAAACTCCTTGTGGACGCCGCCGCGGCGAAGCGAAAGGCGCCGAAGCAGGCGGACATCAGTCAGTAGTACCTAACCATGCTTCTTCTCATAGACAACTACGACTCGTTCACCTACAACCTCGTGCAGTACTTCGGCGAGCTGGGCGCGCAGGTCGAGGTGCGGCGCAACGACGGCGTGACGGTCGAAGAGATAGAAAGAGAGTTGAAGCCCGAGCGCATCGTCATCTCGCCGGGGCCGGGGACGCCCGACGAGGCCGGCGTCTCGACGGATGTCATCGGCAACTTCGCGGGCCACGTCCCCCTGCTCGGCGTCTGCCTCGGCCATCAGGCCATCGGCCAGATGTTCGGCGGCCGCGTCGTGCGCGCGCCCTCGCCCGTCCACGGCAAGCCGGTCGAGATTTGCCACGACGGTAAGACGATTTTTGAAGGATTGGACTACCGCTTCCCGGCCGCCCGCTACCACTCGCTCGTCGTCGAGCGCGAGACGCTGCCCGACTGCCTCGAAATCTCGGCCACCACCCCCGACGGCATCATCATGGGCCTGCGCCACCGCCGCCTCAAGGTCGAGGGCGTCCAATTCCACCCCGAATCCATCCTCACCACCGAAGGCAAACGCCTGCTCGCGAATTTTTTGAAGCTGTGAGACAGTAATCGTCGGAAATTTACTGTCTTATGTCTGACGAAACTTCACGACAGACGCGCCCTCCGTGGCTGATGCCGACGCCCGCGCGGCGCGACGAGCCGCCGAAGGGCGGGACGCTGCGCGAGTACCTGCGGCGACTGATGCGCGGCGAGAACCTGAGGCGCGCGGAGGCGGCGCAGTTGCTCGACGCGCTGCTCGACGAGGATGCGACCGACGCGCAGATAGGCGCCACGCTCGTCGCGCTGGCGACGAAGGGCGAGACGGTCGAGGAGCTGGCGGGCCTGGCCTCCGCGATGCGCGCCCGCGCCGTCCGCGTCGGCCCCGCCCACTCCTGCTTCATCGACACGGCCGGCACGGGTTCGAGCCGCGCCAAGACCTTCAACGTCTCGACGGCCGCCGCCTTCGTCATCTCGGGCGCCGGCCTGCCCGTCGCCAAGCACGGCAGCCGCGCCGCCACCAGCCGCTCCGGCAGCGCCGACGTGCTGACCGCGCTCGGCGTCAACGTCTCCAACACGCCCGGCGTCTCGGAGACGTGCCTGAACGGCATCGGCATCTGCTTCATGTTCGCGCCGCTCTACCACGGCGCGACGGCGCGCGTCGCCGGCATCCGCCGCGAGCTTGGCGTCCACACCACCTTCAACCTGCTCGGCCCGCTGACGAACCCCGCCGGAGCCCCGCGCCAGCTCGTCGGCGTCTGGCACGAGGCGCTGGTCGGGCCCGTCGCGCTCACTTTGAACGCGCTCGGGACCGAGCGGGCGTGGGTCGTCCACGGGCAGGACGGGCTGGACGAGGTCACGCTCGACGGCGCGACCAAAGTCGCGGAGGTCGGTGGCGGCACCGTGCGCGTCTTCGCCGTCCGCCCCGAAGACTTCGGGCTCTCTCAGTCATCCCTCGACAAACTTCGCGGCGGCGACGCCGAGGCCAACGCGCGCATCATCCGCGAAATCCTCTCGGGCGGGCGGCGCGACGCGGGCCGCGACCTCGTGGTCGCCAATGCGGCGGCGGCGCTCCACGTCGGCGGCCTCGCCGAAGACCTGAGGGCCGCGGCGCGACTCGCCGAACAGAGCATCGACACGGGCGCGGCCCTCGACAAGCTCGACAGACTCGTCAGGGCGTCGAACGAGTAGCATGGAACGACAAGAAGACTTCCTCTCAACAATCATCGAGACGAAGCGCGCGCGGCTCGAAGCCTCAAAGCGCGCCCGCGCCCTCGAAGACGTGCGCCGCGCGGCCGAGTCGGCGCGCGCGTCCGCCGCCGCGCACGCCCTGCGCGCGGCTCTCTCGGACGACACGCGCGCCAACGTCATCGCCGAGTTCAAGCGCGCGTCACCCTCGAAAGGCTTAATCAACGAGGGCGCCGCCGCGGGCGAGACGGCCGGGGCTTACGAGCGCGGCGGCGCGGCCGCCGTCTCCGTGCTCACCGAAGAGGACTACTTCCGCGGCTCGCTCGCGGACCTTGAAGAAGTTAAAGGGGCGACGCGGCTGCCCGTGCTCCGCAAGGATTTTGTCTTCGACGAATATCAGGTCTACGAATCGGCCGCCGCGGGCGCCGACGCCGTGCTGCTCATCGTCGCCGCGCTCGAAGACGAACAGCTCACGGCCCTGCGCCGTCTCGCGGAGGATGAGCTGGGCCTCGACGCGCTGGTCGAGGTCCACACGGCCGAGGAGATGTTTCGGGCCGGCGCCGCGGGCGCGCGTCTCGTCGGCGTCAACAACCGCGACCTGCGAACCTTCTCCGTCTCGCTCGAAACTTCCGAAGAGCTTGCGGACCTCGCCCCGGCCGGCGCCCTGCTCGTCGCCGAGAGCGGCATCCGCGATTCCGGCGACATCGCCCGCCTCCGCGCACGCGGCTTCCGCGCCTTCCTCGTCGGCGAGACGCTGATGCGGGCCGGCAGCCCCGAAGACGCTCTGCGCCGACTGGTGAAGGGTTGACGCGCATGGTGCAGGTGAAGATTTGCGGCGTCACGAACCTCGAAGACGCGCTCGCGGCGGCCGAGGCTGGCGCCCGTATGCTCGGCTTCAACTTCTATCCGAAGAGCCCGCGCTACATCACGCCGGGCGAGGCGCGCCGCATCGTCGAGAGCCTGCCGCCCGGCGTCAAAGGCTACGGCGTCTTCGTCAACGAGGAAGGCCCGGCCGTCGTCAAAGCCATCGCGCGCAAGGCCGGCCTCTCCGCCGTCCAGCTCCACGGCGACGAGTCGCCCGGGTTCTGCGACGCGCTCGGCGGCCTCTTCACCATCAAGGCCCTGCGCGTCGGCCCCGGCTACGACATTGCGAGCGCGAGGGGATACAGGACGGACGCCGTCCTCCTCGACGCCTACTCGGGCGAGGCGTACGGCGGCACCGGCAAGACCTTCGACTGGGCCGTGGCGCGCGCCACGCGCGAGGCCGTCGGCAGACTTTTTCTCGCGGGCGGGCTGACGCCCGACACGGTGGCCGCCGCCGTCGAGGCCGTGCGCCCTTACGCCGTTGACGTGTGCAGTGGCGTCGAAAGCTCGCCGGGGCGCAAAGACCACGCGCTCGTTCGCCGCTTCGTCGAGGCCGCGCGCGCCGCCACACCGCCCGACTGACCCCGCAGCTTGACTCGGAACCCACCCCTTCGGTTATTCTGGCCTTGAACGAGCCAAGGGCCGTCCCAAGACGCGCCGAACAGAATTTCGCCTGAGCAAGCCCCTCATCTTTAACCGCCCGTCCGGGCCTTTTCCCAGACCGTTCGGCAGTTCTCCCATGAGCGTATCAGTCCGACCAAAAGAGGTGCGTCGCGCAGGGGCGCGCGAACAGGGCCGCGTGCTTCTCGTCACCGACGACCCGCGAATCTCAGCCCAGGCCGCCGCGCTCGAAGAGGGCGGGATGCACGTCGCGGGCGTGGCCGGCGGCGCCAAGGCCCTCATCGCCTTGCAGCGCGCGCGGCCGCACGTCGTCGTCGCCGACGCGGCGCTGAAGGGCATCGGCGCGGAGGAGTTTGCGAGGATGCTTTCAGGCTGGCAGGACGCGCTGCCGGTCGTCTCCGTCGGCTTCGAGCCCGCGGGCGTCGAGCGCCGCGCGGCGGCGATGGCCTCGGGCGCCGCCGACTACTTCCAACTACCGTCCGAGCTTCCGCTTCTAGTCGCGCGCACGCGCCAGCTCGTCGCGGGCCAGCTCTACGTCGAGCGCCTGCGCTCAGAGGCCGACCGCGACTACCTGACTGGCCTCGCCAACCGCCGTCGCTTCCGCAAGGCGCTCGGGCAGGAGCTAGAACGCTGGCGCCGCTACGACCTGCCGTGCGCCTTGCTGCTCCTCGACGTGGACCACATGAAGCGCATCAACGACACCTACGGCCACCCGGCCGGCGACCGCGTCATCCGCTTCGTCGCCAGCGCCATCACCGAGCTTTCGCGCGACAACGACACGGCCGCCCGGCTCGGCGGCGAGGAGTTCGCGCTGCTGCTGGCCGGCGCGGGGAGCGAGAAGGCGCTGGCGGCGGCCGAGCGCCTGCGGCGGGCCGTCTGCGAAGAACCTTTGGAAGAGGTCGGCGTCGTCAGCGTCAGTCTCGGCGTCGCCGCGTGCCCCGCGCACGCGCGCTCCGAGCGCGAGCTGTTCTCCGCCGGCGACGCCGCCCTCTACAGCGCCAAGCGCGGCGGCCGCAACCGCGCCATCCTCGCCGAAGCCCTCGCCACCGCCTGAGCCGCTTTACGCGGAGTCGTCCCGCGCTTTATAACGGGTTCATGACAGACACGGCTACGACGAACCCGGACGCGGGCGGGCACTGGGGCAGGTACGGCGGGCGCTACGTGCCCGAGACCTTGATGGCCCCCCTCGAAGAGCTGACCGAAGCCTTCGAGGCGGCGCGCGACGACGAGACCTTCCGGGCCGAGTTTGAATCTTTACTCAAAGATTACTCCGGCCGCCCCACGCCCCTCTTCCGCGCCGACCGCCTGACGGAGAAGGCCGGCGGCGCCCGCATCTATCTCAAGCGCGAAGACCTCTCGCACACCGGCTCCCATAAGATCAACAACGCGCTCGGCCAGGTCCTGCTCGCCCGCCGCATGGGCAAGCGCCGCGTCATCGCAGAGACGGGCGCGGGCCAGCACGGCGTCGCCACCGCCACGGTCTGCGCCCTCTTCGGCCTCCGGTGCGTCGTCTACATGGGCTCGGAGGACGTGCGCCGCCAGAGCCTCAACGTCTTCCGCATGCGCCTGCTCGGCGCCGAGGTGCGCGAGGTTGACGCCGGCCAGCGCACGCTCAAGGACGCCATCAACGAAGCACTGCGCGACTGGGTGACGAACGTCGCAGACACTTACTACCTGCTCGGCAGCGCGCTCGGCCCGCACCCGTATCCTTTAATGGTCCGCCTCTTCCAGAGCGTCATCGGCCACGAGGCCCGCGCGCAGATTCTCGAAAGGGAAGGGCGCCTGCCCGACGCGCTCGTCGCCTGCGTCGGCGGCGGCTCGAACTCCATCGGCCTCTTCCATCCGTTCCTCGGCGACGCGGGCGTGGCGATGTACGGCGTCGAGGCCGGCGGCTCCGGCGACCAGCTCGGCCAGCACGCCGCCCGTTTTAATCAGGGAGGGGGAGGCCGCCCCGGCGTCCTGCAAGGCACGCTCAGCTACGTCCTCCAGGACGAGCGCGGGCAGGTCGCCACGACCCATTCCATCTCGGCCGGGCTCGACTATCCTTCAATCGGCCCCGAGCACGCCTTCCTCCACGACGCAGGCCGCGTCGAATACGTCTCGGCCTCGGACGAGGAGGCGCTGGAAGCCTTCCAGACACTCTCGCGCCTCGAAGGCGTCATCCCCGCGCTCGAATCCGCGCACGCCGTCGCCTACGCCTTGAAGCTCGCGCGCGAGCTGAAGCCCGAACAACTCGTCCTCGTCAACCTCTCCGGCCGCGGCGACAAGGACGTGCAGACGGCCGCTGAAAAACTCGGCGGGGGTGCGAGTTGAACCGCCTCCGCGAGACGTTCGAGACGTTGAAGAAGTCAGGGCGCGGCGGCTTCATCCCCTACATCACGGCCGGCGACCCGGACCTTGAGACAACCTCGGCGCTCGTCGTCGAGCTTGCCCGAGCCGGCGCCACCGTCATCGAGCTGGGCGTCCCCTTCAGCGACCCCGTCGCCGACGGCCCCGTCATCCAGCGCGCCTCCGAACGTGCGCTCCGCCAGGGAGTCGGCGTCGCAGACGTTTTAGAAACCCTCGCCCACGCGCGCCGCCAGACGGACGTGCCCGTCGTCCTCTTCAGCTACTTCAACCCGCTCATGCAGTACGGCGCCGAGCGTCTGGCGAAAGACTGTGCGGGCCTCGGCGTGGACGGCGTCCTCGTCACCGACATGACGCCCGAGGAGGCCGGCGAGTTCTCCGAAATTCTTTCAAGCTCCGGCGTCGCACAGATTTTCCTCGTCGCCCCGACGACGACCGACGTGCGCCTGAAGATGATCGCCTCGCTCGCCGACGGCTTCATCTACGCCGTCTCGCGCGCGGGCGTCACCGGCGCCCGCTCCGAGATGAGCGCCGATGCCGAGCGACTCGTCTCGCGCGTCCGCCACGTCTCCGACCTGCCCGTCGCCGTCGGCTTCGGCATCTCATCGGCCGAGCACGTCCGCGACGTGTGGCGCTAC
>DATHBF010000176.1:0-7579 GCA_035296285.1 Pyrinomonadaceae bacterium
CATCGTCGTCGGGCTGCTGATGGGCGTCTCGCTCTTCCTCGCGAAAGGGTGATTAAGAGGGGTGCTGTTTCAGATGACTTCGACGCCTTCGTCCGTGCCGACGATGGCCGAGTGGGCGAGGCCGACGAAGAGGCCGCACTCGACGACGCCGGTCAGGAGTTTCAGCTCGCGCTCGGTGCGCGCGGGGTCGGGTATCCGGCCGCAGCGGCAGTCGAGGATGTAGTTGCCGTTGTCGGTGACGAAGACCTCGCCGCCTGCGCCGCGTCGCAACGAAGGCTCGACGCCCGTCACGCGCGCGACGCGCCCGGCCGTCACCTGCCACGCGAAGGGGACCACCTCGACGGGGAGCGGGAAGTTTCCCAGGACTCCGACGCGCTTGGCCGCGTCCGCGATGACGACGAAGCGGCGCGCGGATGACGCCACCAGCTTCTCGCGCAGGAGCGCCCCGCCGCCGCCCTTGATGAGTGAGAGGCCCGGCCCTATCTCGTCGGCGCCGTCCACGGCGAGGTCCAGCTCGCGGACTTCCGAGAAGTCAATGAGCGTCAGCCCGGCCGCGCGCGCCTGCTCCTGCGTGCGGCGCGACGTGGGCACGCAGCGCACGCGCAAAGATTCTTCGCGCACGCGCTCGGCCAGGCGCTCGACGAGGTAGAAGGCGGTCGAGCCCGTGCCGAGCCCCACCGCCATGCCGTCTTCGACAAGCTCGGCCGCCTCGTGGCCGGCCCTTTGTTTCGGGTTCGTGTCGGCGTCCATTCGCGCTATTATGCGCGACGCCGTCGCTTTTGCAACGCCTTCTGCCGGGGACCAGTCATGTGCCTTCTCAAGCACGCGGGCGGGGCCTTCACGCACCGCCCCGAAGAGTTGAAGGACCGCCTGAGCCTGAAGGGCGCCGACTTCGTCAAGCGGGCCTTCGACGACGTTGACCCGGCCCGCCTCTTCGACTACCACACGCACGTCGCGGGGCTCGGCGCGGGAGACACGCGAAACTTCGTCAACCCGAAGATGCGCTCGTGGCGCCACCCGCTCCACCGCCTCAAGTTCGCCGTCTACCTGAGCGCTGCGGGCGTGGAAGACGAAGCGCGCGCCGACCAGCAGTTCGCCGAACGCCTCACGCGCCTCGTCTCGAACATCGAGCACCACGGCAAGTACCGCCTGCTCGCCTTCGACAAGCACTACACGCGCGACGGCGTCGTGAGCCTGGAGAAGACCGAGTTCTACGTCCCCAACGAGTACGTCTTCTCGCTCTCCGAGCGGCGCCCGGACCTGTTCGAGCCCGTCATCTCGGTCCACCCTTATCGCGCCGACGCGCTCGAAGAACTCGGGCGTTGGGCTATCCGCGGCGGCCGGATGGTCAAGTGGCTCCCGAACGCGATGGGCATAGACCCCTCGGACGAGAAGTGCGACCCGTTCTACGCGAAGATGAAGGAGCTGGGCCTCGTGCTCCTGAGCCACGGCGGCGAGGAGAAGGCGGTCGAGGCAGAGGAGGACCAGCGCCTCGGCAATCCCCTGCTGCTGCGGCGTCCGCTCGACCACGGCGTTAAAGTTATCGTCGCCCACTGCGCCGGCCTTGGGCAGAACGAAGACCTGGACCACACGGACCGCCCGCGCGCGCACAACTTCCGACTCTTCCTCCGGCTGATGGACGAGCCGCGCTACGACGGCCTAGTCTTCGGCGACATCTCGGCCATGACGCAGTTCAACCGCATCGGCGAACCTCTCTCGGCAGTCATCGAACGCGAAGACCTGCACCCGCGGCTCGTCAACGGCAGCGACTACCCGCTGCCAGCCATCAACGCGCTCGTCAGGACCGGCCCGCTCGCCCGCGCCGGCTACATCGCCGACGAAGACCGCGCCCCTCTGCGCGAAATTTACGGCTTCAACCCGCTCCTCTTCGACTTCGTCCTCAAGCGCCTTCTCAAACTCCCCGGCACGGACAGGCGGCTCCCGGCCGGCGTCTTCATGTCGAACCCCGCGCTCGGCTTCTGACGACTTCGCGCGCGCTCGCGGCCCGGCACGGAACTCGCTATCATGGGGGTCGGCCTCGCCTCTCCCGCAACATAATCGTTCACTTTCGGACAAGTGTGTCCGAAGGGCTGCCCGTAATATTACAGGGGAAGATGGCGACCGAAATCAGACAGGAAGAACGCCCCGCCGCGCCCTCGCCCAAGCGCCGCCTCATCGAGCAGGCGTACGCCCGCGCCACGGGCGCGCCCCTCATCCCCGGCAACCGCGTCCGGCTGCTGCGCGACGCCGCCGAGAACTACCCCGCGTGGCTCGAAGCCATCGCCTCCGCGCGACACACCATCCACTTCGAGAGCTTCATCATCCACGACGACGACGTGGGCCGGGAGTTCGCGCGCGCGCTCATCGCCAAGGCGAAGGAGGGCGTGAGGGTCCGCCTCATCTACGACTGGCTCGGCGCCGTCGGCAAGACCTCCCGGCGCTTCTGGCGCTCCTTGCGCGAGGCCGGCGTCGAGGTCCGCGCCTTCAACCCGCCGAAGTACGACGAGCCCTTCGGCTGGCTCAACCGCGACCACCGCAAGATGATCTCCGTGGACGGCCGCGTCGGCTTCGTCATGGGCCTCTGCGTCGGGCGGGACTGGGTCGGCCGCCCCGACAAGAACCTTGAGCCGTGGCGCGACACAGGCGTCGAGATACGCGGCCCCGCGCTCGCCGACATCAACCAGGCTTTCGCCCGCGCGTGGGCCGCGGCCTGCGGCGAACTCCTCCCCGGCGAAGACCTGCCCGAGCGCGAGGAGATACCCGAAGAGGGCGACGTGCCCTTGCGCGTCATCGCCAGCGAGCCGAACTCGGTCGGGATGTACCGGCTCGAACAGCTCGTCGCCGCGGGCGCGCGCAAGAGGCTCTGGCTGACGGACGCCTACTTCATCGGCACCAACATGTACGTGCGGGGACTGTGCGCGGCGGCGCGCGACGGCGTGGACGTGCGCCTGCTCGTGCCCAGCTCAAGCGACATCCCCATCGTCGGCGCCCTCTCGCGCGCCAACTACCGCTCGCTCCTGGAGGCCGGCGTGCGCGTCTTCGAGTGGAACGGCTCGATGGTGCACGCGAAGACGGCGGTCGTTGACGGCGCCTGGGCGCGCGTCGGCTCGACGAATCTGAACGTCGCGAGCTGGATGGGCAACTGGGAGCTGGACGTGACAATCGAGCACGAGGGCTTCGCGGGCGAGATGGAGCAGACGTATCTGGCGGACCTCGAACGCTCGACCGAGGTCGTCCTGAGCGAGAAGCGAAAGGTCCGGGCGCTGGTGCCCGAGGGCCACAAGAAGCGGCAGCGCCACGGCCGGCACAGCCGCCGCGGGAGCGCGACGCGCGCGGCGGCGGGCGCCCTCGGCATCGGCAGCGCCGTCGGCGCGGCCATCACGAACCGCCGCGTGCTCGGCCCCGCCGAGGCGCAGGTCATGGCGGGCGCGGCCGCGGTGCTGTTCGCGCTCTCGATGATCGCGGTCAAGTGGCCGAAGGTCATCGCCATGCCGCTCGCCTTCTTCGGCGTCTGGACGGCCGTCTCGCTCGTCATGCGCGCCTACAAGCTGCACAAGGTGGCGAAGTCGGGCGTGCCGCCGCGCCTCGAAGACCTGCCGGGCGCGGAGCCTTCGGGCCGCCTGTTCGAGCGCGGCGACGGGCGTCGGGAGAGCATCGAGGATTTGAAAGAGGACTTTGAAGGGGCCGCGGCCGGGTCGCGGCGAGACGCGATTAAACTTTAGGAGGGATAACAAATGCGTTGGAGGGGCGGGCGAGAGAGCTCGAACGTGGAAGACAGGCGGGGCATCGGGGGGGGCGGCATCGCCATCGGCGGCGGCCTGGGCACGCTGGCCCTGGCGCTGCTCGCTTTCCTTTTCGGCGGCGACCCCCGCCAGTTCCTTGAACAAGCCCCGGCCGAGCAGCCGCCCGCCGCGACCCGGCCGGGCGCGCCGCCCGACGAGGGGAGGCAGTTCGTCTCGGTCGTGCTCGCCTCCACGGAGGACACCTGGAACGAAATCTTCAGCCGGAACCGCGGCCAGTACCGCGAGCCGAAGCTCGTCCTCTTCAACGGCCGCGTGGACTCGGCCTGCGGCCGCGCGACGTCGGCCGTCGGCCCCTTCTACTGCCCCGGCGACGAGAAGGTCTACCTCGACCTCTCCTTCTTCCAGGAGCTGAGGACGCAGTTCCGCGCCTCCGGCGACTTCGCCGAAGCCTACGTCATCGCGCACGAGGTCGGCCACCACGTCCAGAACCTTCTCGGCACGTCCGACAAGGTGACGGCGCTCCAGCAGCGCGGGGGCCAGACGCAGGCCAACCGCCTCTCCGTCATGCTTGAGCTACAGGCCGACTGCTACGCCGGGGTCTGGGGCTACCACCAGGGGCGGAAGGGCGTCCTCGAACAGGGCGACCCCGAGGAGGCCCTGCGCGCCGCGTCGGCCATCGGCGACGACCGCCTCCAGAAGCAGTCGCAGGGCTACGTCGTCCCCGACTCCTTCACCCACGGCTCCAGCGAGCAGCGGATGCGCTGGTTCCGCACCGGCTTCGAGTCCGGCGACATACGCCGCTGCGACACCTTCAGCGCCCGCGGGCTATAAAAGAGGGTGGCGGGTGACGGGTGACGGGTGGCGGGTGAAAGCAAGCTTGCTTTCACCCGCCACCCGTCACCCGCCACTTTTTTTAGTGCAGCCCCTCGCCGCGCGAGCCGCCCTCGGCGGCCTCGTGCTTGCCGAGCTTGGGGAGGTTCTTCGAGGCCGTGCCTTTGGAGGTGCGCTTGCGGCCGCGCCCCTGCTCGTTGGGCGTCGAGGTGGTCGGCCCGGGCTTGCCGCGCCCGCGCCGCGCGCCCCGCTTGCTGCTGTCGTTCTTCTGGTTCTCCATATAATAGCCTCCTTGTCCTTACCTCCTGGGCTTCCTCCGGGCCTTGCGGCGCGCGACGCGGCGCCCCGAAGTGCTGACGGTCTCGACCAGGCCGTGCTGTTCGAGCCGGCGGTAGGCGTTGCGGACGATGTTGCGGCTGACGCCGAGGCGTTCGGCCAGCGCCCGCTCGCTCACGAGCGCGTCGCCCGCGCCGAGCCGCCCCGACTGGATGGCGCCCGCGATCTGGTTGAAAATCTGCGCGGTCTTCGTCTCGCCCGTGCGCTTGCTGAGACGGATTTCAAACTCCGACATGGTATTACTTCCCCCGGTTCTTTAAAACCTCTTTCAGAAGCCGGTCGGGTAAGTCTCCGGCGGCTCCTCGCCCGCCTCCCAGCCGGCGGCCCTCTCCAGCGGCTCGACGGCGCGCGTCTCGTCGAAGTGTATGACGGCGTCGAACTGCTCGGCCAGTCGAGCGCGGAAGTAGTGGCTCAGGCGCTCGGTCTCTGGCCGGTAGATGACGCCGATGGCGCGCTCCAGCCTCGGCCGAAGCAGAAGCTCGCGCGCCCGCCCCTCCTTCCTTAAATCGAGCATGAAGTTTGACGGCCCGGCTTCGTGGAACAGCAGCTCGTAGCTGCCTTCGAGCGCGGGCCGGACGCGGCGCCGCCCGGCGGGCGTGTCCCAATCCTCGGCGGCCGTCACCGTCCCGCCGTAGGTCGTGAAGCCGACGAGCACGGCCTCCCGGCCGTAACGCCCGCGCGCGAGCTGGCCGACGTTCAGCTCGCCGCCCTCGCCCATCTCGGTCGCGCGCGCGTCGCCGAGGTGAGAGTTGTGCGCCCAGACGACGACCTTCGCCTCGCGCCCCGCGCGCGAGAGGTGCGCGACGAGCGCGTCCAGCGTCTCGGCCATGTGCGTGTCCCTCTTGTTCCACGACTCGGCACGGCCGCGGAACATCGAGCGGTAATACTCCTCCGCGTTCTTGACGAGCCGCGCGTTCTGCTCCGCGAAGAAGAACTCGTCCTCGGCCACGCGCCCGTCGAGCGACGCGTACTCGCCCGCGCGCCGCCGCAGCTCCGAGAGCTGGCCCAGCACCTCCTGCTCGCACGACTCCGTCATCCCGAACGTCGCCGCGTAGCCGTAAGCCTGCGTGTTCTCGCCGAAGTGCTCGAAGCACGAGTAGCGCGAGCGCGCGCGCCGCGCCGCCTCCGGGTCCACGCGGTCGAGGTAAGACAGCACGGCCTCTATCGAGGTCTGAAGGCTGTACAGGTCTATGCCGTAGAAGCCCGCCTGCCGTTGTGCCCCCGCCGCAAGATTATGCCCGCGCAGCCACTCGACGAAGTCGAGCACGGCCGTGTTGCGCCACATCCACGTGGGGAAGCGGCGGAAGCCGCCGAGCGCCGCGTCGGCGTCCTCGTCATCGGACTGCCCGCGCACGTAGCGGTTGACGCGGTACGCGTCCGGCCAGTCGGCCTCGACGGCGACGGCCGCGAAGCCCTTCTCCTCGACGAGCCACTTCGTGATTCCGGCCCGCGCCCTGTAGAACTCCTCCGTCCCGTGCGAAGCCTCGCCGAGCAGCACGAAACGCGCGCCGCCGATTGCTTCGAGCAGCGGCCCGTAATCGCCCCCGACCCCTTCGAGCGGCACCGCGGCCCCGCGCACTATCCCTGCCAGTTCCTTCAGCGGCTCCTTCGTCATGCAAACAACCCTCAATCAATTCGCGGCGGACGTTCGAAGCAGCACGGTCACGGAAGAGCATGACGAAAAACAGTAGCCAGTAGGCGCTCTGCGTTCTCTACTGGCTACTGTCTACCGTCTACTTCCTTAGCTGTTCGAGCCGGCGGCGCGGGCCGAGTCGTCGGTGACGCGGGTGGTCTCCGCGTCGGACGTGGTGTCGGCGGCGCCGGTCAGGCCGGACAGGTCGGTCGTCGCGGCCGTGCGGCCCGGCGTTAAGGTCGAGCCCGCCCCGTAGTCGCCCGCGCCCGGGGACGTGCGCTCCCTGCGGACGCGCAGGTTGTTCTGGACGTTCGTGACGCCGACGACCGACTCGGCGATGTCTTCGGCGAGCCGCTTGGCGTGGCGGCTCTCGACGGCGCCGGAGAGCGTGACCTCGCCGGCCGTGACCGAGACCTCGATGTCGGAGGCGTCGAGCCAGTCGTGCTCGGTCAGGCGGTCGTTGATGTCCTCGCGGATGCGCTCGTCCGAGCGGCGGTAGTTTTTGGGTCCGCGGCCGCGGTGCGTGCGCCCCGTGCGCGACTCGTCCAGGTGGCGGCGGCGGTCGGCGTCTTCGTTGCCGAACCAGGAGAGCACCTCGTCGGCGGCGCGGTCCACCCAGCCGCGTCCGCGGTCGCCCATCTCGCGGCCCCGGTTGCCTATCTCGTGGCCGCGCCTCTCGCCGCGCCCGAAGCGGAAGCCCTCGCGGTCGCGCCGCTCGTAGTCGTCGTAGTCCCGGCCGCGGCGCCTCTCGTGGTCGTCGCCGTAGTCGGGCGGCACCTGGCCGGGCAGCGTCTCGCCGCGGTCGCGGCCGAAGAAGCGGCTCGTCGTGCGGCCGTAGTCGGTGTCGTGGCCGGCCTCGTGCTCGCGCCCGGCGTCGCGGTCGTAGTCGCGCCCGCCCGCGCGCTCGTAACGCTCGTAGTCGCGCCCGCCGCCTTCGAAGACGCGGCCGGTGCCCTCGTAGTCGCCGCCCCGTTCGCGCCCGTACTCGCGGCTCGCGTAGCCGCCGTAGGAGCCCTGGCCCCCGTAGCCGCCCAGG
>DATHBF010000177.1:0-4841 GCA_035296285.1 Pyrinomonadaceae bacterium
GCGGCGGTTGATGCGTGCGTACAGCTCTCCGCGCGGCGGCGAGAGGGCGAAGACGCGCAGGCGCGCGGCCTCGGGCGGCGGCTCGGGGCGCGTGTGCTGTTGGGCCGAGAGCGCGAGGCCGGTCTGGAGCCTCACTTCGAGGGCGCGCTGGACGCGCGGCCAGTCGCGCGGGCGGAGGCGCGCGGCCCCTTCAGGGTCGAGGCGGAGGAGCAGGCGGTGAAGGTGCTCGGCCCCCTTTCGCCCGCGCAGTTCGGAGAGCCGGCGGCGGAGCGAGTCGTCGGTCGGCGGCGCCTCGAAGAAGGGCTCGCGCAGCGCGCGCAGGTAGAAACCGGTCCCGCCGACGAGGATGGCGACGCGGCCACGCGCCTCTATTTCCCGAATCGTGCGGAGCGCGTCGCGCGCCCAGTCGGCGGCCGTGTAGCGCCGCTCGGGCGGGACGAAGTCGATCAGGTGGTGCGGGACGCCGCGCCTCTCCCCGGGCGGCACCTTGGCCGTCGCAATCTCTATCCCGCGGTAGACCTGCACGGAGTCGCAGTTGACGACCTCGCCGCCGAGCCCGAGCGCCAGTTCGATTCCCAGCTCGCTTTTGCCCGACGCGGTCGGCCCGACGACGGCGACGACGGGCCTCTCTGTCTTTTCGAGGACTGTCACGGCGCGGCGCGGAGGAGTCTGAAAGAGAGCACCAGCCAGAGGGCCAGCAGCAGGAGGAGGGCTCCGACGAGTTGTGCGCGCGAGAGCTTCACGGCCTTTCAGTAAAGTTTCGAGACGCTGATTCCGGTGTAGAAGGACTTCAGGATTTTGTCGTAGGCGAGGCCGCCGCGGGCGAGGCCGTAGGCCCCGACCTGGCACATGCCGACGCCGTGGCCCCACCCTCGGCCGGCGAAGGTGAAGCGCGTGACGCGGCCCGCCTCGTCGAACTCGCGGTCTACGACGAAGAGTTGCTCGCGCAGGCCCAGAGCGGAGCGGACGCGACCGCCGCGGACGTGGGCCGTCCCCGTAGTGCCTACGACTTCGAGGTCGAGGACGCGGCCCGAGACGCCGCGCCGCCTGACGCGCAGGTCTTGAATCGCGCCGACGCCCGAGGCCGAGCGGCCGAGACGCGAGAGGACGCCGTTGGGCGTTAAAGTTTCGGCCCAGCTCGCGTAGACGGAGAAGCGGTCGGCCGAAGCGCCCGCGGGGCCGGGCCAGACTTCGACGTAGTCGGCGCGGCCCGCGGCGTCGGTGTGGAAGGTCAACTGCTCGCCGCCGACGACCGATAGCTCGCGCTGCTGGTAAAGCTCCTCGCCGAAGGCGCGGAAGAGGAAGGCGTCGGGCGCGACGACGAGCGTGCGGTCGGGGCCTTTGCCGTTAGACGGGCGCAGGACGAGCGAGCCGTTCGCGGCCGGCCGCGCGGTCGCCTTTTGCAGCCGGAACAGTTCGCGTGCTTCGAGCGCGTGGGCGATGGAGCGCAGGGCGCGTGCGCGCGCGAGCGGCAGCCGAGGCCGCAGGGTGGCGTCGGGGAAGAGTGAGAGGTGGCCCTCGCGGAGCATGGCGGCCACGTCGGCTCGGTTCTTCGGGGGGACTTCGTCTGCGTCGCGGAACGAAAGTAGATATTCGAGGTCGGGCGTGCTGAGGAGCGCCGCGCCGCGGCTCTCGCCGTCGAGCGCGGCGGCCAGGGCGGAGGCGAAGCCGCCGGGCCGCGCCACGTCTTCACCCATGAGGGGGAGCGGCTGGCGGGCGAGCGCCGCCGCGCTCCCGAGGAACGAGCGCACCTCGTCGGCCGTTACGGGCGCGGCGAGCCATTCGTCCGCGAGCCGGGCGGGAAGCGCGAAGCCATGAGCCGTGAGCAGCGCGGCGTCGCGCGCGCTCGGAGCGTGCTCGGGCCTCTTCACGTCGGGCGCGGGGCGCGAGCTGCGGAGCTGGAAGGGCGCGAAGTGCGCGGCCGATTCCAGCGCGCACTCGCGGCCGCGCAGGTACGGGACCGAATCGCCGCCGAAGATGTTCTCGGCGTTCTCGGTGCGCCCGCCGCAGGTCGAGGTGTAGAGGGCGTTGATGGGTCGGCCGGCGTAGGTGGCGACGCGGCCGCGCGTCTCGCCCACGGCGCGGTCGGTGAGCGGGTGCTCGGTCGAGCGCCCGCCGTAGACCTGCGAGCGCGTGTCGGGCGTCAGGTCGAAGCCCTCCGTCCGGAAGCGACCGAGGTTACTGACGGCGTAGGTGCGCGCGGCGACGGCCTGCGCCTTGAGGGCTTCTATCTCGGGCCAGCCGCCGGGCGAAAGCTCGTTCGGCACGACGCCGCGGACGTAGTCTTCGAGCCCGACGACGTTGACGACCGTCAGCGTGCCCCGCCTGTTGGCGAAGACCTCGATGCGGCCTCGGTAAGCCTTCTCGTTGAGGCGGACCGGGTGCTGCTCCTCCTCGTCCGAGGCGAAGAGGAGGGGCGCGCGCGCGTCGAGCAGAGGCTTCGTCGAGCCCGGCGCGTAGAGCACCTGGCCGCGTGCGGGAGCCGTGACGCGCGAGGTCAGTTGAACGCCCGTCTTAGACGTGGGCTGGGGCGTTGGCTTCGCCGCGGCGGACCGCGCGGCGTCGGCGGGCGAGGCGGCCTGCGAGTCAATCGCCTCCAGAGGGTCTGCTTCCGTCGGAAGGTTGACGGGAGGGAGCGTTCGCGGCTCGACGCGGACGCGCGCGACTTCCAGGGGCGTCGGCGTCGCGTCCGGCTCGGTCGTCGTCAGCAGCCGGCCCGTCGTCGAGACCGTGACCGCCCGCGCGTTGGTCGCAAGCCCTATGCGGACGACGGGCTCGCCCGTCAAGCGTTCCTGCTCGACGCGAGGCTCGGGCGCGGGAGTCTCTTCCACGCCCGGTGTGGTCGCGCGGCGTGGGCGCGTGTGCTGCTGCCCGTCCTGCGCGCGGAGCGGCGCGGACGTAATGAGGAGCGCGAGCGTCAGGAGCGCGGTAAAGATTTTTACTCGGTCGGGGGAATGCATCGGCGTCTCGTCCGCGAAGGTCGAAAGGGAGACCGCGGCCCATCTTACTACGAAACGCCTACGCGAAGAGCAGGAAGCGCGCCAGTCCGAGCAGCCCGCCGCCCACGACGACCCAGAGCACGTCGAGCTTGAGGCGGTAGAGCGCGACGAAGGCGGCGGCGCTCAGGGCAAGCGAGAACAAGTCGGGCGGGGCCGCGAACCCATGCGGCCAGATGACGGCGGCGCCGAAGAGGAGTGCGAGGTTGAGGATGACGCCGACGACGGCCGCCGTCACGCCCGTCAGCGCGCCCGCCAGCCGGCGGTCGCCGCGCACGACCTCGATATAGGGCGCGCCGAGGAAGATGAAGAGGAAGGTCGGGAGGAAGGTGACGTAGGTCGTGACGAGCGCGCCGACGACGCCGCCCGCGAGCGGGCTCAAGCCCTCGGGCGTCTGGTTCCAGCCGGCCATGAAGCCGACGAACTGGAGGACCATGATGAGCGGCCCCGGCGTCGTCTCCGCGAGCGCGAGCCCGTCCACGGCCTGCGCGGGCGTGAGCCAGTTGAAGGGCGCCGTCGTGACGGCCTGCGTGACGTAGGCGAGCACGGCGTAGGCGCCGCCGAAGGTGACGAGCGCGGCCTTCGTGAAGAAGACGTACTCCTGCGAGTGCAGGCTGCCCGGCCCCTGCCACGCGAGCAGCGCCGCGAAGGGCAGCAGCCACAGCGCGAGGCCGGCGGCGAGAACCTTTATCACGCGGGCGCGCGACGGGAGCGTGTGCGCGGGCGGCGGCGCGTCGTCTTCGATGACGAGCGGCAAAGGCCCGTCTTCATCAGCCTTCTTCCCGTCGGCCTTCTGTGTCGAAGGCACGGGGCCGAACGTGTCGGGCAGGAGGCGCGCGCCCGCGAGGCCGACGAGTGCGGCGGCGAGCACGATGAGGGGGAAGGGGACGTGGAGGAAGTAGATGGAGACGAAGGCGGCGGCCGCAATGAGGAGGTGCGCGCGGCGTCGGAGCGCACGGCCGCCGATCTTCAACACCGCCTCGACGACGATGGCGACGACGACGGGCTTGAAGCCCGAGAGCAGGCCGGAGACGACGGGCGTGTTGCCGTGCGCGGCGTAGACGTAGGAGAGCGCGAGCAGGATGAGTATCGAGGGGATGACGAAGAAGGCTCCCGCGACGATTCCGCCCGGCGTGCGGTGCATGAGCCAGCCGATGTAGACGGCGAGCTGCGTCGCCTCGGGGCCGGGGAGCATCATGCAGAAGTTGAGCGCGTGCAGGAATCGCTCCTCCGAGAGCCAGCGCCGCCGCTCCACCAGCTCCTTGTGCATAATGGCTATCTGCCCGGCCGGCCCGCCGAAGGATATCCAGCCGAGCTTCACCCAGAAGCGGAACGCCTCGGCGAAGGGGACGCGGCGCGGCCCACTTGCGTCAACGATTTCGGGCGGGGCGGCGGACACGCTTAAGAGGCTTTCCCTTCGAGTGCTTCGACGGCGAGGGTGTGGAAGCGTCGGCGGACGCCGTTGATGTTGACGAAGGGGAGCGGGCGCGCGTGCGTGCGGTTCGTCAGGAGGATGAGAACTCTTTCGCGCGAGGGGTCGAGCCAGCAGCTCGTGCCCGTGAAGCCGAGGTGGCCGAAGGCGTCCGAAGGCAGGCGCGGCCCGGCCGCGGACTCGGGCGTCGCGGCGAGCTGCCACGCGAGCGAGCGGGCCTCGTTCAACCCTCCGGTCATGTTCGTGCGGAAGAGCGCGCACGTCTCCGGGCTAAACATCCGCGAGGTCCGTTCAAGAAACTGAACGGCGATCTTGTGGGTCTCGGCGGCCGTCGAGAAGAGGCCGGCGTGGCCGGCTGAGCCGCCGAGGAAGTAGGCGTTGCCGTCGTGGACCTCGCCCCAGATGGCGCTCGT
>DATHBF010000178.1:0-9106 GCA_035296285.1 Pyrinomonadaceae bacterium
TCAGATGCAGACGTCCCTGGACGTCGCCGACAATTCGGGCGCGCGCCGCGTCGAGATGATCATGAGCATCGGCGGCTCGACGGGCCGGCACGCTCGGCTCGGCGACCGCATCAAGGTGACGGTCAAGGAGGCCGCCCCCGACGGGGCCGTCAAGAAGGGCACGGTGCATAACGCCGTCATCGTCCGCACCGTCAAGGAAGTCCGCCGCAAGGACGGCACCTACATCCGCTTCGACCAGAACGCGTGCGTGCTCATCAAGCCCGACGACACGCCCATCGGCACCCGCGTCTTCGGCCCCGTGGCGCGCGAGCTCCGCGACCGCAACTTCATGAAGATCGTTTCGCTCGCGCCGGAGGTGATTTGAGAGATGGCACAGCAGACCGGAACTAAGCGCGCGAAGATCAGGAAGGGCGACCAGGTGGTCGTCACCACCGGGCGCGACAGCGGCAAGCGCGGCCGCGTGTTGGAAGTCCGCCCGCTCGAAGGCAAGGTCAAGGTGGAGGGCGTCGCCGTCGTCAAGCGGCACCAGCGGGCGAACCCCGGCGGCAACCGCCCCGGCGGCATCGTCGAGAAGGAAGCCCTCATCAACATCTCTAACGTCCAGCTGATCGACCCGGGGACGGGCAAGCCCACCCGCGTCCGCTACGACGTGAGCGAGGACGGCAAGTCGAAGACGCGCGTGGCCGCCGGCAGCGGGCAGGCGCTCGACAAGGAATAACCGAAACAGAGGGCCGCGACCCTGGCAACGCCCGCCCGGCGGGACCCAGGAAGGAAAGTTGAGGCCAGAGGTCAGAGAAATGGCAGCCAGACTGAAAGAACGTTACCAGAGGGAGATCGCGCCGGCACTCGCCAAGGAGTTCGGCATCGAGAACCCGATGGCCATCCCCCGCGTGGAGAAGGTCGTCATCAACATGGGGCTCGGCGAGGCCATCGCCAACGCCAAGATCGTGGACACGGCGGCCGACGAGCTGCGCTCCATCACGGGCCAGAAGCCCGTCACGACGCGCGCCAAGAAGTCCATCGCCGCCTTCAAGCTCCGGCAGGGGATGCCCATCGGCACGATGGTCACGCTCAGGGGGGAGAGGATGTACGAGTTCCTCGACCGCCTCATCGCCGTCGCCCTGCCGCGCGTGCGCGACTTCCGCGGCGTCTCCCCGAAGGCGTTCGACGGGCGCGGCAACTACACCCTGGGCGTCCGCGACCAGCTCATCTTCCCCGAGATCGATTTCAACAAGGTGGACAAGACGCGCGGGATGAACATCTCCATCGTCACCACCGCGAGAGACGACGAGCAGGCGCGCGCGCTCCTCAAGGCGCTCGGCATGCCGTTCCGCCAGCAGTAAGCGTTAAGGAGAGCGAGAGTAAATTCATGGCCAAGAAGTCTATGATTGCGAAGGCGAAGCGGACCCCGAAGTTCTCGGCGCGCGCCTACACCCGCTGCGAGCGCTGCGGCCGGCCCCGCGCCTACCTGCGCAAGTTCAAGCTGTGCCGCATCTGCTTCCGCGAGCTGGCGCTCCAGGGGCAAATCCCCGGCGTCGTCAAATCGAGCTGGTAAGAAGCCGGCACCCGAAGACCTGATTTGGAGTTGAGTAATGACTGATCCTATTGCCGACATGCTGACGCGGATGCGCAACGCCATCGCCGCCCGGCACTCGCGCGTTGACATACCGGCGTCGAAACTGAAGCTGGAGATCGCCCGCATCCTCAAGGAGGAGGGCTACATCAATAACTTCGTGGTCAAGGGCGAGGGCATCAAGCGGACCATCCGCATCTTCCTGCGCTACGACGCGCGGGGCACCTCCTCTATCTCGCACCTCTCGCGCGTCTCGACGCCGGGGCGGCGCGTCTACCTGGGCGCGACGCAAATCCCGAGGGTGCTCGGCGGCTACGGCATCAACATCGTCTCCACCTCGCGCGGCCTGATGTCGGGCAAGCGCGCCCGCCGCGAGAACGTCGGCGGCGAGGTGCTGGCGGAAATTTACTGAGGTAACTATGTCTCGCATTGGTAAAAAGGTCATCACGGTCCCGAAGGGCGTGACGGTGACGATTCAGGGGCGCGAGCTTGAGGTGAAGGGGCCGAAGGGGACGCTGCGGACGCCCATCCCCGACGGCATCACGTTCAAGCTCGAAGGCGACCAGCTGACGGCCGAGCGCGCCTCGGACCAGCTCAGCGCGGCGCACGGCCTCGCGCGGGCCCTGGCGAATAACGCCGTCGTCGGCGTCACCGAGGGCTTCACGAAGCAGATGGACCTGGTCGGCGTCGGCTACAAGGCCGACATCCAGGCCCGCCGCGTCGTCTTCTCGCTCGGCTACTCGCACCCGGTCGAGTTCCCGCTGCCCGAGGGCATCGACGTTAAGGGCGAGCGCGTCCCGACGAAGGGCTCCATCCCGCAGTACCAGCTGACGCTGACGCTCTCCGGCATCGACAAGCAGAAGCTCGGGCAGGTCGCCGCCGAGATGCACAACCTGCGCAAGCCCGACCCCTACAAGGGCAAGGGCGTCCGCTACGCCGACGTGCAGCTCAAGCTCAAGCCCGGCAAGACCGGCAAGTAATAACGGCAGTGCGGCGACAGGCGTTGAGGTATCTTCCCTCGAAGCAGACGGCCGCGAGGTTAACGATAATGGCACGAAAAGACAGAGCAGAGGTCAGGAGGGCGGTGCACACGCGCATCCGCCGCAAGGTCCGCGGCTCGGCCGCGCGGCCGCGCCTGGCGATCTTCCGCAGCCTGAACCACATCTACGCCCAGCTCATCGACGACGAGACGGGCGCCACGCTGGCCTCGGCCTCGACGGTCGAGAAGGACCTGCGCGGCGCGACCGGCGGCAACATCGAGGCGGCCGAGCGGGTGGGGCGCGCCATCGCCGAGCGCGCGCTCGCAAGCGGCATCGAGCAGGTGGTCTTCGACCGCGGCGGCTTCCGCTACCACGGGCGCGTCAAGGCGCTGGCGGACGCGGCGCGCGCGGCGGGGCTGAACAAGAACGAGTCGCCGGCCGAGGACACGGCGGCCGGGGCGGAAGAGGCCGCGGCCTGAAAAGGTTCTAAGGATTAAGAGATGCGACAACCCAGACAGAGAATCCCAACGCAGGGGCTCGACCTGACCGACCAGGTCATCTCCATCAACCGCGTCACCAAGGTCGTCAAGGGCGGCAAGAACCTCTCGTTCGCGGCGCTCGTCGTCGTCGGCGACGGGGCCGGCCACGTCGGCTTCGGCACGGGCAAGGCGCGCGAGGTGCCCGTCGCCATCAAGAAGGCCATCGAGGCGGCGAAGAAGACGATGATCCGCGTCCCGCTCATTAACAACACGCTGCCGCACCCGATCATCGGCGAGCACGGCGCGGGCCGCGTCCTGATGAAGCCGGCCTCCGAGGGCACGGGCGTCATCGCGGGCGGGGCCGTGCGCGCCGTCATGCAGGCCGCGGGCGTCCACGACGTTCGCACCAAGGTGCTCGGCTCGGCCAACCCGCACAACGTCGTGCGCGCCACCTTCAACGGCCTGCTCAACATGAAGGACCCGATGGAAGTCGCCCGCCTGCGCGGCAAGCAGGTCGAAGAACTGTAAGAGGTGAGTGTGATGGCTGAAGAGAGCAACCAGCAGACGGAGGGGGGCGGCGGCAGGATTCGCATCGAGTACTACCGCAGCGCCATCGGCTACCCGAAGACGCAGAAGGCGATCATCCGCAGCGTCGGCTTCACCAAGCTCAACCAGGTGATAGAGCGCCCCGACACGGGGGCCACGCGCGGCGTCGTCGCCAAGGTGCCGCACCTCCTGCGCATCGTCGAATAGTAAAAGTCCGAGAGGTTTGAAATGGCTATCGGTTTGAACAACCTGCGCCCGGCCGAGGGGGCGACGCACAAGAAGAAGCGCGTGGGGCGCGGCCCCGGCTCCGGCCTGGGCAAGACGGCCGGCCGCGGCAACAAGGGCCAGAAGTCCCGCTCCGGCTACTCGATGAAGATCGGGTTCGAGGGCGGCCAGATGCCCCTTCAGCGGCGGCTCCCGAAGCGCGGCTTCACCAACATCTTCCGCAAGCAGTGGACCGAGGTGACGCTCGCCGCGCTCGAAGACAACTTCGAGGCCGGCGCCTCCATCACGCCCGACGTGATGCACGAGCGCGGCGTCATCGCCAAGGGCAAGCGCGACGTGGTCGTGCTCGGCACGGGCGAGCTGACGAAGGCCCTGACCGTCTTCGCCCACCGCTTCACGAAGGGCGCGCGCCGCAAGATCGAGGCGGCCGGCGGCACCGTGAACGTCATCACGCCGTTCCACAAGCCCGACGCCATCGTGCCCGCCGGCGAGTGACGGCCCGTGCGCGCGTGCGCGCTCCAGTAGCGCCCGCGACCAGGAGACGCTGAAGACGCGCCGGGGCGGCGGGCCGCGGGCGTCTTCAGCGTTATTTGCTCTCGCGCGCCGCCTCGGGGATAATCCAGAAAACGCCGACCGGAGAGGTTCAAGAGTATGGACAAGTTCTTCGCCGCCGTCCGCAACATGTTCAGCGTGCCCGACCTGCGTAAGCGCATCCTGTTTACGCTCGGGCTGCTGGCCGTCTACCGCCTCGGCGCGCACATCACGGCGCCCGGCATTGACCGCGAACAGCTGGCGCGCGTCTGGCAGGAGGTCGGCTCGACCCTGCTCGGCGTGCTCGACCTCTTCTCGGGCGGCAACTTCCAGACCATCTCGGTCTTCGCCCTCGGCGTCACGCCCTACATCACGGCCTCCATCATCCTCCAGCTCATGACGACCGTCTTCCCGCAGCTCAAGCGGTTGCAGGAGGAGGGCGAGGCCGGGCGCCAGAAGATCAACCAGTACACGCGCTACCTGACGGTCGTGCTCGCCTGCTTCCAGACCTTCATCGTCGCGCGCTGGCTCCAGGCCAACTTGGTAGGCGACCCCGGCGTCGGCTTCCTCCTGACGACGATGCTGACGCTCACCACCGGCACCGTCTTCGTCATGTGGCTCGGCGAGCAGATCACCGAGCGCGGCATCGGCAACGGCATCTCGCTCCTCATCTTCGCCGGCATCGTCATCGGCCTGCCCAACGGGCTCATGCAGGTGATGGAGAAGGTCCGCAGCGGCGACACCTTCGCCGTCATCGGCGTCATCGCGCTCGTCGTCGTGCTGCTGGCGCTCATCGCCTTCGTCGTCTTCGTCGAGACGGCGCGGCGCAAGGTGCCGATCTCCTACGCCAAGCGCCACGTCGGCCGCCAGCTCGTCGGCGGGCAGCAGACGCACATGCCCATCAAGATCAACATGGGCGGCGTCATCCCCGTCATCTTCGCCTCGTCGGTGCTCGCCATCCCGCAGACGCTGCTGCAATTCCTCCAGCCCGACCCGAACAACCCGGGCTCGTTCCTGACGCGCGTCTCCACCTTCTTCCAGCAGTTCCACGGCGGCGACCCCTACTACGAGCTGCTCTTCGCCTCGCTCATCGTCATCTTCACCTTCTTCTACATCACCATCATCTTCAACGTCGAAGAGGTGTCGGACAACCTGCGCAAGCACGGCGGCTTCATCCCCGGCATCCGCCCCGGGAGGAACACGGCCGAGTTCTTGAACACGATCCTGACGCGGCTGACGACCGTCGGCGCCATCTACCTCGCGCTCGTCGCGCTCGTCCCGCAGATCATGCTCTCGGGCTTCAACGTCGGGCGCCTGCCGTTCTTCGGGGCGCGCATCGATGAGTTCGTCACCAGCACGCCCGGCCTCGGCTGGATTCCGCACGGCATGGGCTACCAGTTCTACTTCGGCGGCACGAGCCTCCTGATTCTCGTCGGCGTCGCCATGGACACCGTCGCGCAGATCGAGGCGCAGCTCGTCATGCGCAACTACGAAGGCTTCTTCGGCCCCGGCAGCCGCCTGCGCGGCCGCAGGGGTTAAAGGCAGTTTGAGCGTCTTCCCGCTATGTCGAAGATCATCGTCTTGATGGGGCCGCCGGGCTCGGGGAAGGGGACGCAGGCGCGGCTCCTCCAGGAGCGCCTGGGCCTGCCGCAGGTCTCGACCGGCGACATGTTCCGCGCCATGAAGGAGGCGCAGACGCCGCTCGCCGAGCGGGTGCGCGCCATCCTCGCCGCCGGCACGCTCGTCCCCGACGAGGTGACGACGCAGATGGTCGAGGAGCGCACGGGCCGGGAGGACTGCCTCGGCGGCTACGTCCTCGACGGCTACCCGCGCACCATCGGCCAGGCCGAGGCGCTCGAACGCATCGCCGAAGCGCAGGGTCGGGACGAGGTGCTGGCCGTACTCGTTGACGTGCCCTCCGACGTGCTCGTCAAGCGCGTCACGGGCCGGCGCGACTGCCCCGTCTGCGGCGAGATTTACAACGTCTACTTCAGGCCCCCGAAGTCGGACGAGGTCTGCGACCTGCACCCGGACACGCCGCTCCGGCTGCGGGCCGACGACAACGAAGAGACGATCAAGACGCGGCTCGCCACCTACGACGGCGAGACCCGCCCGCTCATCCATTACTACGAGGCGACGGGCCGCCTCCGCCGCGTGGACGGCACGCGCGACCCCGAGGCGATTTACGCGGACGTGGCGGGGGCCATCGGCAATTCTTAAATGATCATCGGGAAGTCGAAGAAGGAGCTTGAGAAGATGCGGGCCGCCGGCCGGCTCGTCGCGCAGGTGCGCGAGGAGCTGCGCCGGATGGTCGCGCCCGGCGTCACCACGCTCGAACTCGACCGCGCGGCCGAGAAGATGATCCGCGACGCCGGGGCCAAGCCGACCTTCAAGGGCTACCACGGCTTCCCCTACTCCATCTGCGCCTCAGTCAACGAGCAGGTCGTCCACGGCTTCCCCTCCGATTACGCCTTGCAGGAGGGCGACATCTTCTCGCTCGACTGCGGCGTGACGCTCGAAGACTACGTCGGCGACACGGCCACCACCATCCCCGTCGGCCGGGTGGGCGAAGACCTCCTACAGCTCATACGGGTGGCCGAGGAGTGTCTGGAGAGCGCCATCCGGCAGTGCTGGCCGGGCAAGTACCTCGGCGACATCGGCTGGGCGGTGCAGTCGCACGCCGAGGCGCACGGCTACTCGGTCGTGCGCGAGTACGTCGGCCACGGAATCGGCCGGAAAATGCACGAAGACCCGCAAATCCCGAACTACGGAAAGCCGGGCACGGGCATCAAAATCAAATCCGGCTACGTCTTCGCCATCGAACCCATGATCAACGTGGGCACGCACCGCACGAAGACCCTCAAGGACGGCTGGACGGTCGTCACGCTCGACGGCCGCCCGAGCGCACACGTCGAGCACACGGTCGCCATCACCGAGGAGGGGCCGGAGGTGCTGACGAAGGTGGCCGAGGTCGCCTCGCAGGCCGGGTCGGCGGGCGACTGAAATCGGTACAGCCCCCGTCGCGGCTTGGAGGCGGGCGGTAAGGGTGTTATTATTCGCAGTTTGCGGGCCGCTTCATTTTCTTGCCTGTAACATCAGTCGGGTAATGGCGAAGGAAGAAGCGATTGAAGTAACGGCTGAGGTGAGGACGCGATGAAGGTAAGGGCTTCGGTCAAGAAGATGTGTGACAACTGCAAGATCATCCACCGCAAGGGCGTGGTGCGCGTGATCTGCACCAACCCCAAGCACAAGCAGCGTCAGGGGTAGACTGATAACTTTTTCCGGAGATTTAAGATAATGGCTCGTGTAGTCGGCGTTGACCTCCCGGTCAACAAGAGGGTCCAGATCGGCCTCACGTACATCTACGGCATCGGGCGCTCGCGCGCGACCTCCATCCTGACCGAGGCCCAGGTGAGCCCGGACGTGCGCGTGCGCGACTTGGACGAGGCGCAGCTCAACCGCATCCGCCAGATCATCGAGGGCCAGGGCGATGTCGAGGGCGACCTCCGCAAGCGCGTCCAGATGGACATCAAGCGGCTGATGGACATCGGCTGCTACCGCGGCCTGCGCCACCGGCGGGGGCTCCCCGTGCGCGGCCAGCGCACCCACACCAACGCGCGCACCCGCAAGGGACCGCGCCGCGCCACCGTCGCCAAGAAGAAGGCGCCCGGCAAGAAGTAGGCTCTAAGGAATCATGGCTAAAGCTACGACCGGAAAGAAGAAGACCTTCCGCAAGAAGGAAAAGAAGAACATCCCCGTCGGCATCGTCCACATCGCGGCGTCGTTCAACAACACGCTGATCTCGATCACGGACACGGAGGGGAACCTGGTGGCGCAGTCGTCCTCGGGCGCGCGCGGCTTCCGCGGCTCGCGCAAGGGCACGCCCTTCGCCGCGCAGCAGGCCGCCTATGAGGCCGCGCAGAAGGCCAAGGACGCCGGCATGCAGCAGGCCGAGGTCCGCGTCAAGGGGCCGGGCGGCGGGCGCGAGTCGGCCATCCGCGCCATCAACAGCGCCGGCATCCGCGTCACGGTCATCCGCGACACGACGCCGATCCCGCACAACGGCTGCCGGCCGCCGAAGCGGCGCAGGGTTTAATTAACCGAAACGACCTAAAGGACGAAGGGCCGCCGCGGGCACGCCCGCGCGGTCTGTAAACTTTTCCGTCTGACGTTTAGACTGGAGGCGAAAAGAAGTGGCTAGGTATAGGAGTGCGGTGTGCCGTCTGTGCCGCCGCGAAGGCGCGAAGCTATTTTTGAAGGGCGACCGCTGCTACAAGCCGTCCTGCCCCATTGAGAAGCGCGGCACGCAGCCGCCCGGACAGCACGGCAACTCCCTGCGACGCGGCAAGGCGCTCGTCGGCTACGGCCAGCAGCTCCGCGAGAAGCAGAAGGTCAAGCGCATCTACTTCGTCCTCGAAGGCCAGTTCCGCAACTATTTCGAGAAGGCGGCCCGCATGAAGGGCATCACGGGCGAGAACCTCCTGATGCTCCTTGAGCGTCGTCTGGACAACGCCGTCTACCGCGCGGGCTTCGCCACGTCGCGCCGTCAGGCCCGACAGCTCGTCAACCACGGGCACATCGAGGTCAACGGCCGCAAGGTGGATATCCCGAGCTTCCAGGTGAAGACGGGCGACGTGGTGAGCGTCCGCGAGGCGAGCCGCAACAACCCGCACGTCGAGGGCGCGTGGCAGACGGCCGCCGGCCGCGGCCGCCCGTCGTGGATCGCCCCGGCCGACACGGACATGGCGGCCCGCGTCGCGAGCCTGCCCGTG
>DATHBF010000179.1:0-4499 GCA_035296285.1 Pyrinomonadaceae bacterium
ATCAATGACCCGACAAACGTTGTCTCTGAGAATCGAGCCGTTTTAGTCGTTTACTGAGGGTGGAGAGCGGGGCCCGCTTTCGGCCGCCATGCCCGGCGGCCACGGCCCCGAAGGGTAAACAAGGAAGAGTGCCGGAAATGAAGAAGTTCTTTACCGCCGCCGCCGTCCTGCTCGTCGTCTGCACGGCGGCGGGCGCGCGGCAATCGCCTTCGAGCGTCCGGGTCGGACCCGAGGCCGAGGAGCGCCCGCCCTCCGCCGCGCCCTCGCCCACGCCCGGGAAGGACGAGAAGAAGAATCGGCCCGCCGAGTCGAAGACCGAGCCGAAGCAGGGGCCGAAGCAGGAGCCCGCCGCCTCGAAGCAGACCGACCCCGGCCGCGCCCCGAAGCCCACCGACATTCCGACCACGACGGCCGTCAACAACGTCGTGCCCGCCGACTCGTCCGCGACGCCCGCGACGAGCGACGCGCCCCCGAAGAACAACGGCCCCGTTATCCCCCCGGCCGCGACTTCCACAGAGCCCGTCCGCACCCCCGTCCCCGAAGCCGGCAAAGTCTCTTCGCCGCAGCCCGCTGCGGGCTCGGCGCCCGCGCCCGCGCCGCCCGCCGCCGCGCAGCCGCTCACGAACGTCTACCGCATCGGCACCGGCGACGTGCTCGACATACACATCCTCAACGACCGCAACCCGCGCCAGTCAACGCTCTACACCATCCTCGCGGGCGGCGTCCTCGACTACCCGCTCCTGAAAGACCCGCTCACGGTGGCCGGCATGACGACCGAGGAGCTTGCGGCGCAGCTCATCGCCGACCTCCGCCACCGCGGCGTCTACGACCGCCCGCAGGGCCGCGTCAGCGTCCGCGAGTACGCGAGCCACGCCGTCCTCGTCAGCGGACTGGTCGCCGACCCCGGCGCCAAGATTCTGCGGCGCGAGGCCGTCCCGCTCTACGTCGTCGTCGCCGAGTCGCAGCCCAAGCCCGAGGCCGGCCGCGCCGTCGTCGTCTCGCACGCCACGGGCAAGACGACGGCCGTGGACCTCCTCGACGCGCAGGGCATGACGCTGCTCGTGCAGCAGGGCGACGTGATAAACCTGACGGTCCGCCCGCCCGAGTTCTTCTACGTCGGCGGCGAGATCAACGCGCCCGGCCAGAAGAACTTCAACCCCGGCATGACGCTCACCCAGGCCGTGCTCGCCTCGGGCGGCGTCACGGGCCTCGCCGGCGCCAGGGTCAAAGTCTCACGCCAGGGCGACGACGGACGCCTCGTGCCCGTCGAATACAACTTGCAGGAGATCGAAGCCGGAGCCGTCCCCGACCCGCCCATTCGCGCCGGGGACCGCATCGAGGTCTCACGCGCGAAGAAGAAGTGAAGGGGACCGCGCGCCGCTCTACGCTCACGCGCGCGGACGTTCCGGGCTCCGCACGCCCTTCTTGTCGGCGGGGTGCGGACGCTGTATTATCCTGCGGCGGGCCGTGCCGTAAGTTTCACTCTGTCAGCCGTCAGCCGCCCGCGAGTCTCACGGCACCGGCCGCAGTCGCAGTAAAAATATTTAAGGACTCGCACCTGCCCGTCGGAGGATAAAATTTTGAGTAAGTGGAATCGTTTAGGCGCGGCCGCGCTGGCCGCCGCGCTTCTGTTCGCCCCCTTCAGCGCCTCGGTCTCGTATGCCGCCGCGCCGCGCGCCCCCCAGCAGGACGACACCCCGAGCGAGGCCGAGCAGGCGACCTTCAACAAGGGGCGCGACCTCTTCGCCAAGGGCCAGTACGAGCAGGCGGCCGCCGTCTTCCGCGACTTCCTCAAGGGCAACCCCAACAGCTACGTCGCCGACCTGATGCTCCTCTGGCTCGGCCGCTCCTACATCGAGCTGGGGCAGTTGCAGGAGGCCGAGCAGGTCGCCACCCGACTCAGGCAGATAAAGGACACGCCCTTCAGCGAGGTCTACACGAACGAGCTTGAGAACGCGCGGCGCGAGCTGGCGAGCCGCCCCGCGCCCGCCCGCTCTCAGCCGACCCCGACGCCGGCCCGCACCGTGGTCGCCCGCGCCACGCCGACGCCCGCGCGCCCGCAGCCGACCCCGAGGCAGGCGCCCAGTGAAGTGGCCCGCAACACCGCCACCGCCACTTCAGAGACTCCGACGCTCACCATCGACAACGGCGAAGCCGCCCGCCCGCGCACCACCGGCCGTCGCAACCCGCGCCCTTCACGCAGGAGCGGCTTGACGAACCAGCCGGCCGCCGCGGCGACGCCCGTCCCGACCCCGACCCCCGTGACGCGCAGGCCCGTCGAGACGGCGAGCACCACGAGACGCCCGCCCGTGGCCGCGCCGCTCCCGACGCCGACGCCCGTGCCGACGCCTGTGCCGAGGCCCGTCGAGACGGCGCGTGCCACCCCGCCGCCGGTCCAGCCCGTGCCCGACGCCGGCCCGCCGCAGGGCGGCATCAGCATCACGGTCAAGCAGGTGCCCGACCTACAGCTCGCGCTCCGCCGCGCCGCGCTCGCCGCGCAGCCCGGCCAGACGATTCAGCTCCCGCTCGTCATCACCAACTCGGGCAACAAGGAGGACCAGTTCCGCGTCGAGACCGACCTGCCGGCCGAGTACCAGCCGACCTTCAGCCAGAGCGGCAACGACACGGGGATGCCCATCTTCGTCACCCCGACGATGGCGCGCGGCTCAAGCGCCGAGCTGATGCTGAACCTGCGCGTCCCCGACAGCGCCGCCGACAACCAGCAGCAGCGTTTCATCGTCCGCGCCGCCTCGCAGGCCGACGCCACGATCCTGAAGACGACGGACGCCTCGCTGACGGTCGTCGCCGCCGCGCTGACGGCCGCCTCCAACGCCTTGCAGGAATCGGTCATGCCGGGCGAGACCTTCACGCAGCGTATCGCCGTCCGCAACCAGGGCAGCGCCACCGCCCGCGAGACGCGCGCCGACTTCGTCTTCAGCCCCGACTTCGAGCTTGTGAACGCCACGCCCGCGCCCATCCAGTACGACCGCGCCTCGCGCACGGCCTCGTGGCGCATCGGCAATCTTGAGTCGCGCGACAGCCGCGAGATAACCGTCACGCTGCGCGCCGTGCCCGAGGCGCTGGCAGTCAACAACAGGCCGGTGGGGCGCGGCACGATGCGCACCTCCAGCCTCGTCATCGGCTCGAACTTCGACGGCCCGGCCATCAACGTCGGCCGCGTCCCGCGCGCGCAGGTGGACTCGGTCTCGAAGGGCCTGACGGCCACGCCCGGCGACACGATGTTCATCCCCTTCATCGTCCGCAACCCCTCGAACTATCCCGAGAGCTTCGGCCTCAACGTCGTCGCGCCGGGCGCCCCGGCCGCGACCGTCTACGCCGACCTGAATGGCGACGGCCGCCACCAGGAGTCGGAGCCCGCCGTCACGCAGACCGCGCAGCTGGAGCCGCGCGGCGGACAGTTCCCGGTCCTCCTGCGCGTGGACATCCCGCGCACGACGCCCGACCGCCAGACCTTCGCCTACAACCTCGTCACGCGCGCCATGAACGCGTCGGCCCGCATCGCCGGTGAAGACAGCACGGTGCTGACGGTGGCCGCGCCGCGCGTCCGCGTCCGTCCCGAGCTGCCGAACACGGAAGTGAGGCCGGGCGACACGTTCTTCTACCGGCTCGTGCTCGTCAACGACGGCGGCGGGCTCGCCCGCAACCTCTCGGTCTCCGAGTACCTGCCGGAGGCGCTGGAGTTCGTCTCGTCGTCGCCGGACTTGAACCTTCAGGACATGCCGGGCGGCGGGCGCGGCATCGTCTGGCGCGTGACGGAACTGTCGCCGGGCGACACGACCGTGCTCCAGGTGACGGTGCGCCTGCGGCAGAACCTCGCGGCCGGCGTCGAGGTCGTCCCGCGCCACTCGCTCACGTATCAGGACTCCAACGGCAACCCCCACCGGGGCCAATGAGCGGTCCGCACGGGCGCGCGCAAAACAACACGGAGGCCGGCTCTCAAGGGCCGGGCCTCCGTGTTCCTTTTACGGCCCGCCCGCGGCTCGTCCGCCTTCTCGTCGCCAAGGCCGCACTCGACCTCCTCTTCGTCACTGCTCTCGCGCTCGGCTCGGGCTACGTGCCGCTGCGCGCCCGCATCAGCGGCGCCATCGAACACGCCGATTCGCGCACCATCCGGGGCTGGGTCGCAGACACGGCTGAGCCCGGCCGCCCCGTCGAAGTACAACTTTTTTTCGGTGACAGATTCGCCGCCAGCACCGTCGCCGAAGACTCTGAAGGCGGCCGCCGCGTCTTCGTCTTCCAACTCCACACGCCCGCGCCCGCCGCCGACGAAGAGGCGCGCGTCTACGCCGTCGAACCCGGCGGCGACGGCACGCGCCAAACCCTCCGGCTCCTCCGATGAATCCGCAACCCGCCGGTCCCAATCCGCAATTTGAGAGCCGCGCCCTGGCCGCCTGGGAGATTGCCTCGGTCGTCCTCTCGGTCCTCGTCGCCGCGTGGGTCGTGCTGGCCGTCGCGGGCGGCAGCCTCCCTGCGCTCGC
>DATHBF010000180.1:0-13237 GCA_035296285.1 Pyrinomonadaceae bacterium
CTTACCTCGACTTCTCGCGCGAGCAGGCCGCCTTCCCGGCCGCCGCGCGCATCGAGCCCGTGCTCAACAGCGCCGTCAGCTACTCGAAGGCCGCCGAGTCGCTGGCGCAGACGGCCGGCAACTCGCCCGAGGTGCAGAAGACGCTGCGCAAGGCCATTGACAACCTGATGCTCGCCAACGTCCTCATGGTCTACGGCGACATCGCTAACCCCCTGGACGCGCCCGAGTATTTCGTCCGCCAGCACTACGTGGACTTCCTCGGCCGCGAGCCCGACGAGTCGGGCCAGGACTTCTGGGTCGGCCGGCTGACGCCCTGCGGCTCGGACGCTCAGTGCATGGAGGTCTCGCGCATCAACGTCTCGGCCGCCTACTTCCACTCCATCGAGTTCAAGGAGACGGGCTTCCTCCTCTACCGCCTCTACCGCGCCACGTTCGGGCGCGCGCCGCTGCTCGCCGAGTTCACGCCCGACTCGCAGGAGATGTCGCGCGGCGTCATCGTCCACGCGGCGGGCTGGCAGGAGCGGATCGAGGCCAACAAGGTCGCCTTCCTCCAGCAGTGGGTGCTGCGCCCCGCGTTCAAGACGCGCTTCGGCGGCATGACCAACGCGCAGTTCGTCTCGGCGCTCGTCTCGAACGCGGGCGTGTCTGTCTCCGCGCAGGAGCGCGACGCGCTCGTCTCGGCCCTGAACGCGGGGACGGGCCGCGACGCGGTGCTGCGCCGCATGGTCGAACTGGAATCGGTCGCCCGCCAGCAGACCAACGCCGCCTTCGTCACGATGGAATACTTCGGCTACCTCCAGCGCGACCCGGACGCGGGCGGCTACGCCCACTGGCTCGACAAGCTCGAAGAGTTCGGCGGCAACTACGAGCGGGCCGAGATGGTCAAGGCGTTCCTCGCCTCCATCGAGTACCGCCAGCGTTTCGGCCGCCCGTAAGCGTGGCGCGGAGCCGCTCGGCCGGCGGGAGGTGGTTCGGTAGCGCTGCCCCGAACCACCTCCCGCCGTTTACTTTAGCTGTTGCCCCGCGGCCTCCGTTCGCGGTAAGCTGTCTGGGTCGGTCCGGGAGGCAATGGGGCCGGCCACGTCAACCCAAGCCCGCTCCCGAGGGGAGCGAGACTCGCCGAAAGAATTTTCTCGAAGACCTCAACGTGAACAGCGATATGCCCGACACAGTCATGCGCGGCACCCTCGTCAAGCCACTGCTGCTGGCGGGCGCCGTCGCGTTCGCCTATTGGAGCGTGCTCACGCGGCTCGGGCGCTTCTGGTGGACGGACGAGAACTACTCGCACGGGCTGCTCATCCCGTTCGTCGTCGGCTACATCCTCTGGACGGGCCGCGAACGGCTGGCCGCCATCGAGAAGCGACCCTCGACGCTCTGGGGGGCCGCGGCGGTCGCGGCCGCGCTGACGGCGCTGTGGGCGGGGGCGGCCGGCGCCGAGCTGTTCATGCAGCGCACGTCGCTCGTCCTGCTGCTGGCGGGCGTCGTCATCTACTTCTGGGGCTGGCGGCTGCTGCGGGCGCTGGTCGTGCCCTTCGTGCTGCTGGCGCTCTCGATCCCGATTCCGGCCGTCATCTTCAACAAGGTCGCCTTCCCCTTGCAGCTCTTCGCCTCGCGCTGCGCCGTGTGGGTGATGCGGGCGCTGGACATCACGGTGCTGCGCGAGGGCAACGTCATCGAGCTCTTCCCGCTCAACTCGGCGACGACGAAGAAGCTCGAAGTCGTCGAAGCCTGTAGCGGCATCCGGAGCCTGATGACGCTGGTGACGCTGGCCGTCGTCTTCGCCTACTTCACGCGGCCGTCCGACAAGGGCGTGGGCGGGGGCCGCTCGCGCTTCTCGGACTTGAGGAGCGTGCTCATCGTCGTCGCGGCCGTGCCCATCGCCATCATCACGAACGCGGCGCGCGTCAGCGGCACGGGCGTGCTCGCGCGCTACTACGGGACCGAGGTCGCCGACGGCTTCTTCCACTCCTTCTCGGGCTGGGTCGTCTACATCGCCGCCTTCCTGCTCCTGTTCGCCTTCGGCTGGCTGCTCGACCGCTTCGCGCCCGGGCGGCGCGGCGGGCCGCCGCGCGGAGGCGTCGCGCCTGAGGCCGTCTCCCCGTCGAAGGATGGCGCGGCGTTGGAAGGGGTTGAGGGGGCGGCGCCTTCGGCCGCGATGCGCGTCGGCGACGGGAGCGCCGTGTCGAGATGAGGTCACAGGGTAAACACTTCTGGCTGCTGCTGGCGCTGCTCGTGGCGGGCGGCGCGGTCGTCAACTTCTGGTCGGCGGCCGGCGAGGCGCGCGTCGCGCGCGCACCCCTCGCCACGCTCCCGGCGGAGGTCGGCGGCTGGCGTCAGGCCGGCGCCGACTCGCGCTTCGACAAGGCGATTGAAGAGGTCCTCGCCGCCGACGACTACGTCGCGCGCGACTACCGTTCGCCCGACGGGCGCCTCGCCTCGCTCTACGTCGGCTACTACAAGACGCAGCGCACGGGCGCCACCTACCACAGCCCGCTCAACTGCCTGCCCGGCTCGGGCTGGACGATGAGCGAGGCCGGCACGGTCGAAATCAAGCCGGCCGACGGCGGCTCCTCGTTCGAGGCCAACCGCTACATCGTCGAGCACGGGCAGGACCGCCAACTCCTTGTCTACTGGTATCAGGGGCGCGGCCGGGCCGTCGCCAACGAATACTGGGACAAGGTCTACACCGTGCTCGACAGCATCCGCCTGCGCCGCTCCGACGGCGCGATGGTGCGCGTCCTCGTCCCCGTCCGCGGCTCGGAAGAGCAGGCGCTGGAGACGGCCCGCGCCTTCGCGGCCCAGTTGGCGCCGGGGTTGCCGGCGCACGTGCCCGATTAAAGGGCGCGGATTTCGGAAGGGCGGCCCGATTGGGCGTTTAAAGTGTTTTGCGCTTCCGGGGCGTTGCCCCGCCCGGGAAGCTTGCCGTAAAGTACCCTGCCACGCCGGGGCGGCCTTGCCCGCCGGCCCTGCGGTGGATGTTAGACAGAGAAGGCGGCGAAATTTCGTTCGAGCCCGCGCCCGTGCCCCGGTCGCGGCCGATGCGAACCGAACGCCGCTTCGGAAGGAGTGCCCTAGATGAGTTCTCAAGAGTGCCCGCGCGCCCGGCGCCGCCGGGCGGCGCTCACGTTCCTGCTCGCCCTCCTCGTCGCGCTCGCGGCCGGATGCTCAAACCCCGAGAAGGCCAAGGCCGAACACGTCGCCCGCGGCGAAGCCCTGCTCAAGGAGCAGCGCTGGCAGGAGGCCGCCCTCGAATTCCGCAACGCCATCCAGATTGACCCCAAGCTCGCCAACGCCCACTGGGGGCTGGCGCAGGCTTACGAGAAGCTGGGCCGCGTCGGCGAATTGATAGAGGAGTTGCAGCAGACGGCCAAGCTCGACCCGGCGAACGCCGAGGCCCGCCTCAAGCTCGCCAACGCCTACCTGCTCGCCTACGCGCGCAACAAGAACAATGAACTGCTGGCGGAGGCCGAGCGGTTCGCCAACGAGATCATCGCGCACGACGCGAAGAACCCCGACGGCCACATCCTGCTCGCCAACGTCGTCTTCCTCAAGGGCGGCCCCGACGCGGCGAAGAAGGCCGAGCAGATGATCAAGGACGCGGTCGCGCTCAACCCGCAGCGCGTCGAGTCGCACGTCGGCCTCGCCAAGTTCTACACGCTCAACAACCGGCAGCAGGAGGCCGAGGCCACCTACCGCCAAGCCATCTCGCTCAACGACCGCTCCTCGGCCGCCCACTACGAGTACGCACGCTTCCTCGTCCAGACCGGCCGCTCCGAGCAGGCCGAGGCCGAGTTCCGCCGCGCCGTCGAAGTGGACCCCGAGAACCGCGACGTGCGCTGGATGCTCGCCAGCTACTACCTCGTCAACAAGCGGATGCCCGAGGCCGAGGCCGCCTACAAGGAGTGGGCGCAGCTCGACTGGGACAAGCCGGAGGGCAAGTCGCGCCTCGCCGACTACTACGCCACCGTCGGCCGCTACGAAGAGGCCGCGAACGTCTATCAGGAGATTATCAAGTCCTCGCCCGACTACACGCGCGCCCGCTACCGCCTCGGCGAAATCAGCATCCAGCGCGGCGACGCGGCCGGCGCGAACGCGCAGGTCGAGGAGCTGCTGAAGACGAACCCGCGCGACATGAACGCGCTCTTCCTGCGCGCGCGCCTCAACCTCGGCGCCGACCGCTTCAAGAAGGCCGTCGAAGACCTGAAGGCCGTGCTCGACCAGGACGTGCGCAACCGCCTCGGCCTCTACTTCATGTCCGAAGCTCTGTACCGCGACGGCCAGCTCGAACAGGCGCGCGCGCGCGCGGGCGAGCTCGAACGCTTCCACCCGGACTTCCTCCCCGCCAAGCTCCTGCAAGTCCAGATCAGCCTCGACTCGGGCGACTTCGACGCGGCCAAGCGGCTCGCCGACGACCTCCTGAAGCGGCTCGAAGAGGCGCCGGAGAAGCCGAGCGGCGAGCAGACGCCGCAGCTCCTCGCCGAAGTCAGGACCAACGCCCACGTCCTGCGCGGCAAGGCCGGCCAGGGCCTCAAGCAGCTCACACAGGCGCGCTCCGACTTCGAGGCCGCGCGGCAGCTCGCGCCCAACTCGCCGCTGCCCTACGTCAACCTCGCCGACGTGGCCTTCGCCGAGAACAAGCGCGAAGAGGCTTGGCAGCACCTCGAACGCGCGCTCACGATCAGCCCCAACTACTTCCAGGCGCTCAACGGCCTGATCCGCCTCGGGGCCGTGACGGGCCGGCTCGGGGACGTGCGCGCCCGGCTCGAACAGGCGACGACCGAGCAGCCGAAGAACGCGCCGCTGCTCTACCTGCTCGGGCAGTCTTACCGCTACGGCAGCGAACAGCAGCCGGCAGACCCCGGTCGCGCCGAGGCCGCCATGCGCCGCTCCGTCGAGGCCGACCCCGACTACGTCGCCGCCTACTCCGCGCTCGGCGAAATCTACTTCAGCACCAACCAGGCCGACCGCGCCATCGCCGAGTACCAGAAGTTCGCCGAGCGGCGCCCGGACTCGGTTGACCCCATCGTCAAGATCGGCCTCATCGAGTCGGGCCGGCAGAACCTCGAAGCCGCCGAGCAGTACTACCGCCGCGTCCTCGCCCTCAAGCCGGACGAGCCCGTGGCCTCTAACAACCTCGCCATGCTCTACGCCGACCACGGGCGCGGCAACGCCGACGAGGCGATGCGGCTCGCGCAGGACGTGGCCCGCCGCTTCCCGAACGAGCCCGGCTTCGCCGACACGCTCGGCTGGGTCTATTACCGCAAGGGGCTGCACGCGGCGGCCGTCGAGCAGTTGCAGAGGGCCGTGGCGGGCGCCTCGAAGGTCGGCGCCGACAACTCGCTCTACCGCTGGCACCTCGGCGCCGCCCTCGCCGCCAAGGGCGACAAGGCCGCCGCCCGGCGCGAGCTGCAAAAGTGCCTGGACTTGGCCGCCGCCGAGCAGCAGCGCACGCAGAGGCCCTCGACCGGCGCGCCCGTGGACGACGTGCGCCGCACGCTGGAAAGCCTGTAGAGGAGTCGCCATGAGTGTTGAGTTCAGACAGCGGACGCCGGGCGAGTACGCGCGGATGGTCTGGCGCCGGAAGTGGTTGATAGTGCTGCCGACGGTGGTGGTGGCGCTGGCCGTCGGGTGGGTCGCCTGGAAGCTGCCGAACGTCTACGAGTCGAAGACGCTCCTGACGGTCAGGCCCGCGAGCATCTCGACCGGCGCCGTCATGCAGCTCTCGGACACCGACCTGACGATGCGCATCAACAACATCGGCCAGGAGGTGACGAGCCGCAGCTCGCTCGAACCGCTCATCGCCAAGTACAACCTCTACGCCGTCGAGCGCATGCACGGCGAGCCGATTGACGCCCTCGTCGAGCGGATGCGCACGCGCGACATCAGCGTCACGCTCAACACCAGCCGCAACGAGGTCATCAACGGCTTCGTCATCTCCTTCCGCGGCCCCGACCCGCGCGTCTCGCGCGACGTGACGGCCGAGCTGGCCGGCAAGTACGTGGACGCGCAGACCAAGGCGGCCGGCGGCGAGGCCACGCTCACCAAGCAGTTCTTCGAGAACAAGCTGTCCGAGTCCAAGCAGCAGCTCGACGAGATAGACGGCCGCCGCCTCAAGTTCATGATCGCCAACCGCGAGCACCTGCCGTCGGCCTATCAGGCCCTCATCGGCCAGCTCACCGGCCTGCGCGAGCAGCAGAAGGGCCTCCTCGGCTCGCTCGACATGCTGCGCCAGCGCCGCTCGCTCCTCAACACGCAGCTCAGCGACATCGAGAAGCAGCGCTCGCAGGAGCTTGAGAGCATCTTCGAGACCATCGGCGACCCGAAGCAGACGCTCGCCTACGCCGAGCTCGCCAAGCGCAAGGCCCAGCTCGAATCCGACCGCCAGCAGCTCCTCACGCTCTACAAGGAGAAGCACCCGGACGTGCGCGCCAAGCAGGCCGAGATAGATTCGGTCCAGCGCGAGATAGACCTCATGATGTCCGAGCACAAGGCGCGCGTCGAGGACCGGCGCAAGCGGCTTGAGGCCCAGATGGACCCGCGCGAGCGCACCAACCGCTACGAGCTGCAAGCCACCAACACGCAGATCACCGTGCTCGAAAAGCAGCTCGCCATGTCGGAGGGCCAGATCGCCGACATCAACAACCGCCTCGGCGGGGTGCCGGGCACCGAGGTCGGGCTCGAATCCATCAACCGCGAGTACCTCTCCGTCAAGAGCGTCTACGACAACCTGCTGGCGCAGACCGAGAAGGCCAAGACGACGGCCGAGGTGGCCGAGCGCGCCCAGGGCGAGAGCATCGCCGTCATCGACGCGGCCTTCCTGCCCGAGCGGCCCGTGGCCCCTAACCGCCAGCTGCTCATCGCCGTCGGCCTCTGCGCCGGGCTCGCCTGCGGGCTGCTGCTGGCCGCGCTCTTCGAGGTGCCGCGCCTGCTGACCATCCAGACCTCGGAGGACGCCGAGCACTACACGGGCCTGCCCGTCCTCGTCACGCTCCCGAACCTCCTGACGCCGCGCGAGGAGCGCAAACGCAAACTCCGGCGCGTCGCCCTCGGCTTCGCCGGCCTCGCCCTCGCCGTCCTGAGCGTCCCGGCGCTGGCCTTCGCGCTCAAGGTCTCGCGCCTCGTCGAGATGTTCGCCTCAAGAGGGTAGACGATGTATCTCGATTTCTACGGACTGAAGGAGCTGCCGTTCGCGCTGACGCCCGACCCGCGCTTCATCTACTTCACGCCCTCGCACACCGAGGCGATGGCGAACCTGCACTACGGCGTCGAGAGCGGCAAGGGCCTCATCGTCGTCACCGGCGAGGTCGGCACGGGCAAGACGACCATCCTGCGCTGGATGATGCAGAGGCTTGAGCGCACGGTGCTGGTCGCCTACATCTTCAACCCGCGCATGACGGTCGCCGAGTTCTACCAGTACATCTCCTCGCCGCGCCTCCTGGACGTGCCCGACTGGGAGAACAAGTCCGACCTCCTGCTCCGCCTCGGCGAGTTCCTCGACGCGCGCCACTCGCGCGGCCTGCGCACCGTGCTCATCATCGACGAGGCGCACGGCCTCTCGCCCGCCGTCCTCGAAGAGATACGCCTGCTCTCGAACTTCGAGTCGGACTCGGCCAAGCAGTTGCAGATAGTGCTGACGGGGCAGCCCGAGCTGCGCGACGTTCTGAACCGGCCCGAGCTGCGCCAGCTCAAGCAGCGCGTCGCGCTCCGCTGCGAGATACGGCCGCTGCCCGACATCGAGGAGACGGGCCGCTACATCGCCTCGCGCCTGCTCGCGGCGGGCGCCGAGCGCACGGAAATCTTCTCGCCCGCGGCCGTGGACTTCATCTTCCGCTGCACCGAGGGCATCCCGCGCCAGATCAACAACGTCTGCGACAACTCTCTGCTCGCGGGCTTCGCGGCGGGCGCGGAAGTCGTCGGCCGCGAGGTGGTCGAGGAGGTCGCCGAGACCTTCGACCTGCTGCCGGGCACGCAGCGCGGCCGGCAGTCGGGCGAGGAGCGCGAGAGGGCCGCGCGCATCTTCTCGCCCTCGGGCCGCGCCGAGCTTTGGGCGGCGGGCGCTCAGGCGGCCGAAGGCGTGGGCGTCGGCGTCGCGGGCGCCGCGCAGGCGCACGAGGAGCGCGAGATGGAGCGCGAGCTCGGCGGCGGCACGGACGACGAGGCCGCGCCCGGCCCCGAAGAGCTGGGCCGCGCCTTCCGCAGTTGGGACAGCAAGGGAGATTCGTAATGGGCAGAGTCTACGAGGCTTTGAAGCGCGCCGCCGAGCAGGGCGGCCCCGCCGGCAAGAAGAACGGCCGCGCCGAACAGAACGGCCACCACGCCGCCGCGAAGGTTGAAGACGGCCCGGCTGTCATCAATCAAAACGGCGAGTCGGCGGCGCAGACGAACGGCAACGGCGGCCCGGCGGCCGAGTACCTGTTCCAGTCTCCCAGACACTTTCAGGCGCCCGAGCAGGCGCCGCACAGATCAGCGTCCAATGAGCACACCGTGAAGCGCGGCGGGTCGGCACTCTCCGCCGCGTCGGATTCGCGTGCTGCTGGGGCAACTTTGGGCGCTGCCGGTTCGGCGCGCACGCCGGATTTCTTCAGCCTGGAGATTTCCGCCGCGCGCGTCGAACCACATCTCGTCGCCGTCACGCAGCCGCGCTCGGGCCACGCCGAGCGCTACCGCTCCCTGCGCACCCGCCTGCTCCACGCCGGCGAGCGCAAGAAGATGCAGGTCTTCGTCGTCACGAGCGCCGGCATCATGGAGGGGAAGACGCTGACGGCCACCAACCTCTCGTGGCTCCTCGCGCAGACCGACGGCGTCCGCGCGCTGCTCATCGACGGCGACCTCCGCAACCCCTGCTGCGCCCACTACCTCGGCGTGGACGCGCCCACCGGCCTCTCCGAAGTCCTCGGCGGCGAGGCCACGCTCGAAGAGACCATCCTGCGGCTCGAACCCGCCGGCCTTCACCTCCTCCCGGGCGGCGCGCGCCGCGACGACGTGGCCGAGCTTTTGTCGGGTCCGAAGTTCAGCGCCGTGATTAAGGAAGCGCGCCGCATGTTCGACTACGTCATCATCGACGCGCCGCCGCTCGCCGTCTTCACCGACGCCACGCTGCTCATCAGCCGCGCCGACTCGGCCGTCGTCGTCGCGCGCGCGGGCAAGACGCGCTTCTCGGACCTGGAGCGCGTGCTCGCCCCCGTCCCGCGTGAGCGCCTGCTCGGCGTCGTCTTAAACGGCTCGGACGAGCAGATGAACGAGCAGAACTATTACTACCGCCGCTACTCGGCGCGGCGCGCGGAAGGGGACGGGACGGAGGCGCGCGTCACTGAGGAGACGGTCGTCGTCGAGAAGGTTAAGGAGTAGGGAACGGGATTGGCTTCGAGGCGCTTAAACCTGCGGACGACGTTGCTGCTTCTCGCCGAGGCTCTGCTCATCTTCGGCGCGATGGTGGCCGCCGCCCACCTGCGCCTCGGCTGGATCGACGCCTACTACGAGCTGAACGACAAGAACGGCTTCCTCAAGGCCGGCCTCGTCACCGGCTTCTGCCTCGCCGCCTTCTACCTCTACGACCTTTACGACTTCATCGTCATGCACGACCGCCGCGAGCTGGTCCTGCGGCTCGTGCAGGCGCTCGGGCTCGCGTGGGTGGCGCTGGCGATAACGATGTACGCGCTGCCGCAGTTGATGATAGGGCGCGGCGTGGCGCTCATCGGCCTGCCGCTGGCGCTCACCATCATGGTGGTGTGGCGCGTCTCGATCCACTGGCTGCTCGGCCACCCGAACGTCGGCGAGAAGATTCTCATCGTCGGCTCGGGTGACGAGGCCGTGGACCTCGCGCGCGAAGTCCTCGAACGCAGGGACGCCGGCTACCGCATCGTCGGCTTCGTGGACAACCGGCCGGAGCTGGTCGGCCGGAGCCTCATCAACCCGCGCGTCCTCGGCACGCACGAGGACATGGGCGACATCGTCCGGCGCGAGAGCGTCAACCGCATCATCGTCTCGATGGGCGAGCGGCGCGGGCAGTTCCCGACCGATCAGTTGCTGGCCTTAAGCCTCGCGGGCGAGGTCGTCATCGAGGAGTGCGCCTCCTTCTACGAGCGGCTGACGGGCCGCGTCTCTCTGGACATGCTGCGCCCCTCTTGGCTCATCTTCTCGGGCCGGGGCCGGCAGGCCCGCGTCTCGGGCGCCATGAGGGCGCTGTTCCACCGCGGCGTGGCGCTCGTCGGCGCGGTCGCCTCGCTCCCCTTAGCGATTCTGACGGCCGTGCTCATCAAGCTCGACTCGCCCGGCCCCGTGCTCTACTCGCAGGAGCGCGTCGGCAAGAACGGCCGCCCGTTCCGCGTCTACAAGTTCCGCTCGATGCGGACCGACGCCGAGAAGGACGGCCCCGTCTGGGCGCGCAAGGACGGCGACGCGCGCGTCACCCGCGTCGGCCGCGTCATCCGCAAGATTCGCGTGGACGAGATACCGCAGTTCTGGAACATCCTCAAGGGCGACATGAACTTCGTCGGCCCCCGCCCCGAGCGGCCGCACTTCGTCAGCCAGTTGGCCCTGGAGATACCCTTCTACGAGCAGCGCCACCTGATACCGCCCGGCCTGACCGGCTGGGCGCAGATCAAGTACCCCTACGGCGCCTCCATCGAGGACGCGCGCCAGAAGCTCCAGTACGACCTCTACTACATCAAGAACCAGAGCCTGCTGCTCGACGCCGTCATCCTCTTCGAGACCGTCAAGACCATTCTCTTCGGCCGCGGGACCTGAAAGCCGCGCCGAGCCGCCCGCCGCCCCGGAAGTTTTTTGTCGGAGGTTTAAAGCCATGAAGAAGAATCTGAAACTCGCCGCCGCCCTCGTCATCGCCCTCGCCGCGCCCGCCGCCCTCGCGCAGAAGGCGGAGAAGCAGGACGGGCAGAAGACGAAGCCCGCCGAGCGGCTGGAGCCCGACGACCAGACGCGCGTGCGCAGGGACGTGCCCGAGTCGGCCCTCGCCAACCGCCAGGAGCAGACGAACGAGGACGCCGAGGGCGAGATTCCTTACTACAACAACTTCATGTCCACCTACCGGCTCGGCCCCGAGGACGTGATCTCGGTCTCGGTCTTCAACCACGAACGCTACAGCCGCGCCAACATCACCGTCCCGCCCGACGGCCGCATCGACTACTTCTTCATCCGCGACGGCCTCAACGTCGCCGGCAAGACCCGGCAGCAGGTGGCCGACGAGATCACGCGCCACCTCGACGAGTACATCATCGACCCGAAGGTGACGGTCTCGCTGGAGAAGGCCCAGTCGCAGTACTTCGGCGTGCTCGGCGACGTGGCGCAGCCCGGCGTCAAGCCCATGACGCGCCGCCTGAGCGTCATGGAGGCGGTCTACATGGCCGGCGGCGTCCTCCCGACCGGGAAGAAGCAGGTCGTCGTCCTCCACTGGAACGCCGACCGCACGCTGCAAACCACCATCGTTGACCTCGCCGCCATCGAGAAGGGCAAGGCGCCGGACAACCACTTCCTCCGCCCCGGCGACCAGATACTCGTCCCCGGCAACAGGTGGAAGACCGTGGACAAGGTCCTCAAGGCGCTGCCCGTCATCAGCTTCGCCCGCATCTTCACCGGGGGGTTCTAAAAGCAGCAGGCCGCGAGGTTAATGAATTTCAACTTTGAAGATTCAACTTCGAGATCAGGGCGCGTCGCCGTCCGCCGCCTGCTGCTCAGTCTCGCCTGCTTATTCCTGACCGCCTACTGCCTACCGCTTGCCGCCTACTGCTTCTCCTGGGAGCGGCAGAAGACGGGGACGATGGCGTGGCTGCGCGCCGTCTTCTTCGTGGACGAGCGGCGCGGGTGGGCCGTCGGGGGCCGCGGCGCGCTCCTTGAGACTTCCGACGGCGGCGCGAGCTGGCGCGCTTTGCGTGCGCCGGCGGAGGACAACCTGCGCGACGCCTTCTTCGTTGACGCGCGCCGCGGCTGGCTCGTCTGCGAGCGCGAGTGGTTCAAGCTGGCGACGAAGACGGAGCCGCGCTCTTACCTTCTTAAGACCGCGGACGGCGGCGCGACGTGGGCGCGCGTCGAGGCGGCGGGCGCGGACGTTGACGCGCGCCTCGTCGGCGTGCGCTTCGCCGACGCCGGGCACGGCTGGGCCTTCGGCGAGATGGGCGCGCTCTACGCGACCGCGGACGGCGGCGCGACGTGGGCGCGGCAGCTCGTGCCGACGAGAAAGCTGCTGCTCGGGGCGCACTTCGCGGACGCCCGCCGCGGCTGGATTGTCGGGGCCGGCGCCACGCTCCTGCACACCGCGGACGGCGGCGCGACGTGGCTCGCCGGGCAGGTCTCTGGCGAAGCCGCCCCGCGCTTGAACGCCGTCACCTTCGTCGACGCGCGCCGCGGCTGGGCGGCCGGCTCCGGCGGCGCCGTCTATTCGACTTCCGACGGCGGGCGCACCTGGGCGGCGCAGAACTCCGGCGTCACCTCCGACCTCTACGACGTTAAGTTCCTCGACGGGCGCGAGGGCTGGGCCGCCGGCGCCGGGGGAACTTTGATACACACGACCGACGGCGGGCGCACGTGGGCCGCCGAACCGTCTGGGACGCAGCAGACGCTCGAACGCCTCTTCTTCGCCAGCCGCACCCGCGGCTGGGCCGTCGGCTTCGGCGGCACCATCATCGGCTTCGTCAACCGCCAATCCTGATTCCTAAAGCGCCTCTCGGGAGTTGTCATGGCTGACCGTACGGCACGTTTAATCTTCGCGTGTGGCGCGGTGGCGCTCGCGTTGTCCGGCGGGGCGTCGGCGCAACGGGCGCCGGCCGACGCGGCCGTGCGTGAACGGAGGGTCGTTGCGCCGAAGGTCGAAGAGACGAAGGCTGAAGGGACTTCAGACGGGGAGAAGGAATTGCGCCGGCAGCTCGCGGCCGAGACGCGGCCCGCGGAGCGCGCACGCTTGCGGCGAGAGCTGGTCGAGCGCACGGCCGCCGACGGGCGCAGGGCCGAGGCCGTCGCCCTGCTGCGCGAGATGCTCGCCGAAGAGCGTTTCGACCCGCCCTTCTTCTACAACGTCGGCAACACGTTCGCGCGGCTCGACGAGGCGGGCGCGGCCGTCGAAGCCTACGGCAAGGCCATCGCCCAGCGCCGCGGCAACTACGCCCGCGCGCAGCACAACCTCGGCGTCGTGCTCATCCGGCTCGGCCGCTGGGACGAGGCGCAGGCCGCGCTCTCCGCCGCCATCAGGCTCGAAAATTACAACTACGCGGAGGCCGGCTACAGCCTC
>DATHBF010000181.1:0-5993 GCA_035296285.1 Pyrinomonadaceae bacterium
TGGGGCGCGCAGGCGGCGATTGTGGCGCGGTTGAGGCGGACGGGCTTCTTTGGCTTGTCGCCTTCGACCTCGGCCTTGTTCATCGCGTCCACGACCTCCATCCCCGCGCGGACGCGGCCGAAGGCGGCGAAGGTGCCGTCCAGGTGCGGCGAGTCAGAGACGAGGATGAAGAAGTGCGTGGTGGCGCTGTTGGCCTCCTCGCCGCGGGCCATCGAGACGACGCCGCGCAGGTGCTTGACGGCGTTCGGCTCGTCGGGCACCGTGCGGCGTGCCCTCCTGAGAAGCTCCTGCGTCAGCTTCTCGCGCGTCGAGAGGTTGCCGCCCTGGACGACGAAGCCGGGGACGACGCGGCTGAAGACAGTCGTGTCGAAGGCGCCCGTGGCGACGAGGTTCAGGAAGTTGCGCGCCGTCTCGGGCGCCGCCTCCGCCAGCATCTCCACCTCGACGACGCCGGCCGCCGTGTCGAGCGTCACGCACTTCGCGGCCATCTCGGCCGGCGTCGCCTTGTCGAAAGGCTCGGCCGCCGCCTTCTCCTCGGAGGCGGGCCGGGCGTTCCTTTTGACGGGGGCCGGCTCCTGCGCCGAGACGACGCACGCCGCGCAGAGCAACAGGCACATCAACGGAACTGCGCCCCACATCTCAGGACGCCCCCGCCGCCGCGCCGGCCTTCTTCATCATCTCGTCGCGCTTCTGCTTGAACTCGGTGCCCGGCTTCCACTCGGGGAAGCGTTCGCCCTGCGCGACGCGGTGGCCGACGAGGAAGAGCAGGTGCGTGTCCTCCACGGCGCCGGACAAATCCCAGTCAGGTTTCACCTCGTCGGTCGGCTTGTGGTAGTCGTTCTTCGTGTACTCCTCGCGCTTCTGGCGGGCGAACTCCGGCGACTTGCCGACGTACTCGGTGCCCGTGTCGGGGTAGAGCGCGGGCACGCCGACCTTGGCGAACTCGAAGTGGTCGGAGCGGTAATAGAAGCCCTTCTCGGGCTCGGGGTCGGGCGTGACGGTGCGGCCCTGCATGGTGGCCACCTCGCGGGCGAGGTCGTCGAGCGTGGAGTTGCCGTCGCCGACGATGACCACGTCGCGCGTGCGGCCCCACTGGTTGGCGCCGTCTATGTTGACGTTCGCGAGCGTGCGCTCCAGCGGGTAGAGCGGGTTGTTGGCGTAGAACTTGGTGCCGAGCAGGTTCTTCTCCTCGGCCGTGACGGCGAGGAAGAGGACGGAGCGTTTCGGCGCGGGCTGGAGCTTCGCGAACGCCTCGGCCAACTCAAGCAACTGCCCGACGCCGGAGGCGTTGTCAACCGCGCCGTTGTAAATCTGGTCCCCCTGGGCCGACTCGTTGCGGCCGAGGTGGTCCCAGTGCGCCGAGTAGATGACGTACTCGTCCTTGAGCTTCGGGTCCGAGCCTTCGACCTTGGCGACGACGTTCTGCGAGTCTATGTTGCGCACCGCGTTCTTGAGGTTGATGTTGGCGCGGGCGCCCAAGGAGACGGGCTTGAAGTCGCGGCTGAGCGCGGCCTTCTTCAAAGCGTCGAAGTCCTGGCCCGAGGCCGAGAAGAGTTCCCTGGCCTTGTCGAGCGTGAGCCAGCCCTCGACGCCGACGAACGACATGTTCTTGTCGGGCGCCTGGATGTCGAAGTTCTCCTGCGAGCGGCTGGTCTTGACGACCTCGTAAGGGTAGCCGGCCGGCCCCTCCTCGTGGACGATGAGGGCGGCGGCCGCGCCGTGGCGCGAAGCCTCCTCGTACTTGTAGGTCCAGCGGCCGTAGTAGGTCATGGCCTTGCCGCCGAAGACCTTCGGGTCGGGCTTCGACGGGTCGGCCGGGTCGGGGACGGGCGGGTCGTTGACGAACATGACGACCGTCTTGCCACGCACGTCAACGCCCTTGTAGTCGTCCCAGCCGAACTCGGGCGCCGTCACCCCGTAGCCGACGAAGACGACCTCGGAGTTTGAGATGTTCGTCTCGGGCACGAGGCGGCGCGAGACGGCGACGTAGTCGTCCGGGAAGTTGTAGTTGAGTTGGCGGCCGCCCGCCGTGACGCTCATCTGCGGCTCGGCGCGGAAGCCCGCGAGCGGCACCTTCTGCGTGTAGGTGCCGTCGGGGTTGCCGGGCTTGAGGCCCAACTTCTGGAACTGCTCGGTGAGATACTTGACCGTCAGCTCCTCGCCGCGCGTGCCGGGGCCGCGCCCCTCGAACTCGTCGGAGGCGAGCGCCTTGGTGTGGCGCAGGATGTCGTCGGCGGTGACGGAGTCGAGCGCGGACTTCAATTCCGCGGGGTAGTTGGGCGTCGGGGCGGCGGCCGGCGTGGGCGTCTGCGCCGTCTGGTTGGTGGGCGCGGGCGCGGCGCAGGCGGCGGCGGTAGTGAGCGCGGCGGCGGCCAGCAGGAGTGCTGCGAAGCGTTTCTTCGTCATAAGGTTTCGGCCTCGTCTCGGGAGAAGGGTTGAAGGGGGATTGCGCGGGAGAGTTTCGCCGCCCGGCGCCGCGGAAGTCAAACCGCCGCGCCCCCCGCCCCGATAAAACGTTACACCTCCGGCGCGCCTGCGTTAGAATCTCAGGCGCGCACCGCGCCCGCAAGAACCCCGTCTGCGGAAGTCCCGAAACCATGACCTCAGGAATAATCAAGACGCGCCTCACGACCCTTGCGCTCTCCGCGCTGCTGCTCTCGACGCCCGCGGCGGCGCAGCGCCGGGGCCGGTCGCAAGCCCCGCCGCCCGCGCGCCCGACGCCCGCGCAGCCCAGGCCGCAGGCCCGGCCGCAGGCCGAGCCGCAGCCGCAGCGCCCCGAGGCCGCGCGGCCCATCGAAGACATCCTCTCGGCCGACGGCTACGGCCTCTACGGCGAGCTGCGGCGGGCCGGGACGCTCGTCGCCTCCCCGCACTTCAAGTCGGCTGTGGCCTCCGTGCGCCAGATGCGCGAGACGCCCGAAGAGTTGAAGGGGCTTCTGGACTTCGCCGAGTCGAACGCCGAGACGCTGGCCGATTCGCGCGTCGCCTTCGCCGCGCTGCCGACGCGCGCGGGGCTCCCGTCGGTGCTCGTCGCCGTCGAGCTGGCGACGCCGCAGGACGCCGCCGCCTTCGAGCAGAAGTTCTACGCCTTCGCCGGCAACGGCTTCCGAACCATCTTCGGCCCCGGCGCCCCGGCGCGCGCGCGCAAGCCGCAGCCGACCCCGACGCCGGCCGCGGGCGGCGCTTCGACTTTCCGGCGCGTGGGCAACTGGCTGCTCGCCGGCAGCGAGCCTTTCACACTCAAGAGGCTCGGCGGCACGGGCGACAACCCGCTCTCGGGCAGCCCGCGTTTCCAGTCCGCGCGCTCGCGCTTCGCCTCCGAATACCTCTTCCTCTACTTCGACACGGACCTCGTCCAGCAGGGCGCCGCCGTCCAGTCGCAGCGCGCGCACGAGCTGCGCGAGAAGGCCGCCGAGGAGGCGGTTGCGCAGGAGCGTGCGGCGGAGGTCGCGGGGGTCGGACAGGCGCCGAGGGGCGTCGTCGTCGCCGGGCCGGTCCCGGGGCCTGCGGGCGTGGGGACCATCGAGCAGGCGACGACCGCCAGCGGGCCGGTCGCCGCCGAGCCGACGCCGGAGGGCGCCCAGCCCGCGGACCCTAACGAAGAACTGGCCCGCGCCATCCTGGAAGCCCAGACCCGGCAGGACGCGGGCTTAGAAGGAACGGGCGACAACCCGCCTGCGCCGCCTCCCGCCCCGGTGCCGACCGAAGAGCAGCGCGCCGTGCGTGGGATGGGGCGCCTGTTCGACGGCATCTTCAGCGGCATCCCCCGCATCCCCGGCACGGTCGCCGTCGCGGCCACGCTCGAAGGCGACTCGGTCGCGCTGCGCGTCGCCGTCGAGAACCCGCCCGAGGGCATCGTCAACGTCATCCCCTTCCTCCCGAACATCATCTCGGGGCCGCCCGTCACGTCCGAGGCCGCCGACGCCGCGCCCGCCGACTCCGACATCTTCGTCTCCGGCTCGCTCGACTGGGCGAAGATGTACACGGCCATGCTCGGCACTGCCGACCTGCCCTCGGCCCTGAACGTCGGCGTCGTCGACAGCCCCATCGGCGGCGACTCAGGCGAGCGCGTGCGCGGCGAGAAGCAGGAGAAGCCGCCCTCTTCGCAGGAGACCATCGCGGCCGTCGAGAAGCTGTTCGGCTTCAAGTTCAGGGAGGACGTGCTGCCGTCGCTCGGCAACGAGGTCGCCGTCAGCCTCCCCTTCAAGACCTTCTCCGACTCCAGCATCTTCAGCCCGCGCCGCCCGAAGCCGAAGGAGGAGCGCGACGCCGAGCCCGGCATCGTCGTCATCCTCACCCTCAACGACCCCGACAAGATGAAGCAACTGCTGCCGCGCCTGCTCGCCGTCGTCGGGGCGGTCGCGCCCGGCTCGCAGTTCCAGACCGAGAAGCGCGAGGGCTTCGAGGTCCGCAGCGCCGCCGCCGTCTCCTACGCCGTGCTCGACAAGTTCCTCGTCGCCGGCACGGACCTCAAGGCCGTGCGCCACGCCGTTGACGCCTACGCCGCGCGCCGGACGCTCTCCTCGACCGGCCCCTACCGCGACTCGACCGCCTGGCAGGCCCGCCAGCGACTCTTGCAGGCTTACCTCTCCGAAACCCTCATGCGCGCCAGCGTCGAAGACACGAAGAAGCGCGCGGGCGGCAGCCCCGACCCCGTCGTCCAGTCGCTTCTGGCGCAGATGAACGCGACGCCCGAGCCCGCCTCCTACACGGCCACGAACGAGGGCGAGAGCCTCGTCCACGAGTTGCGCCTGCCCGTCGGGCTCATCCGGACCTACGCCATCGGCTTCGAGATCGGGATGCGCGAGGCGCCCGTCATCTCCGGCGAGATGATGGCCCTCTTCGCCCTGACACGCTTGAGCACCGCGCAGGAGCAGTTCAAGAACGCGAAGAAGCGCGACCGCTACGGCACGCTCGAAGAGCTGATAGAGGCCAAGGTGCTCGACAAGGGCTTCGCCGCCTCGCTCGAATACAACATCGAGGTCAAGACCGTCGGCGACAAGTACGAGGTTTCGGCCACGCCGAAGAACTACGGCAAGACGGGCCGCCGCTCCTTCCTCCTCGACGCCGACGGCGTGGTCCACGGCGCAGACCACAAGGGCCAGCCCGCCACCGCCGACGACCCGCCCGTGGATTGAATCGCCCCAAACGTTGACGTGATTATCACTTACCCGGCCCCCGCCGGCAATTCTCGACTAAGTACGAAGATTTTCGTTGACAGTACGAATCTCTTCGTAGTAGTTTCCTTTTCGACTTGAGTCGCACGCTTGCGAGGTCATTGCAATGGCTGAAGCTAGGGGGCCGCGCCCGACGGACGCGGAACTGGAAATCCTGAAGGTGCTCTGGCGACGCGGGCCGAGCACCGTCAGGGAGGTCTTCGAGACGTTCGGCGAGACGAAGCAGACGGGCTACACGACCGTCCTCAAACTGATGCAGATCATGGCCGAGAAGGGGCTCGTCCGCAGGGACGAGAGCGAGAGGGCGCACCGCTACGAGGCGGCGGCGCCCGAGGAGGAGACGCAGCGCCAGCTCGTCGGCGACCTTCTACAGAAGGCGTTCGACGGCTCGGCCAAGAAGCTCGTCCTCCAGGCTCTCTCACGGGACGCGGCCTCGGCCGGCGAGTTGGCTGAGATCAGGCGGATGCTCGACGAGCTTGAGGAAGGGGGGCGGAGGTGACATTCACCCTCGAAGGCATTGCGGCGAGTGCGGCGCTCGGGACCGTCGGCTGGGCGCTCGTCCACTCGCTCTGGCAGGGCGCGCTGGTGGCGCTTCTGTACTGGTGCTTCGCCGCGTCGAAGAGGGACGCCACGGCCCGTGCCCGTTACGCGGGCGCGTGCGCGGCGCTCCTGCTGATGCTGGCGCTGCCCGTGGCGACCGCGGGCCTGCTCGCACTCCGCCCGGCCGAGGCCGCGCCCGCCGGAGGTTTCGGCGCGGCCCTGCCCGAGCCGGCGGACGCCGCGCGCGAGCGCGGGCGCGTGAAGGGGAACGGCGTG
>DATHBF010000182.1:0-2700 GCA_035296285.1 Pyrinomonadaceae bacterium
GCAAACAGTCTGTTGACGCGCGTGGAAGTCGACTCCACAATAAACAGTCATGGGCACCTCCTCCGCGGTCTCATGCGCAAAGTGAGTTTACCGCAGCTCGCACGTGGGAGCTGGAGGTGCCTGCTTCATCACATCACAGCCCATTCTTCTGCCTTGTCCGCACCTTCGCCACGTACCCGGGAAGCAATTTCAGAACTTTGGTGATAGAGTCTTCGGCGACCGAAAGCGTCTGTTAAGCCCCGACCCTTCGCAGCGCTGCTCTTTAACCTCTCAAGCATCGGGAGACAACTTTTATGGCCGTCGAGGGATTCGGCAGGAACGGCGTCACCGTCAGCCCGCTCAGTTCTCAGCAGCGGCAGGAGGCGCACGACGTACAGCCGCGCCGCCCGGCGGAGACGCCGCCGCAGAGGGTTGACGCACGGAGCGACGCGCCTTCAGACCTCGTCGCCGCGCGCGTCGGCATCTCGGACAGGCACAGGCAGGCGCTGGAACGTCGCCTGCTCGAAGCCGACCGGCATGCGTTGAGCCACAGCCCCGGGTGGGCGGCGCAGCGCGTAGAGGAGGCGGCCCGAGAGGTTGAAAGGGCCGCCGACCCCGCCTACATGCCGGACGACGCCCGGAGTGATTCAACGTCATCCCCCCGCGGGCTTCCGCCCTACGCCGTCTTCGCTTTCGCTTTCGCTTCCCCCGTAGACATCGCGGCGCGGGCCGCGAACGAGCTTGAGAGGCAGGCCGGCTTCCTGTCCGACCCGCGGCAGGTGGACGCCCTTCTGAAACTCGTCGGGCCGACGCTGGACGTGCTGGCCTCACGCTTGGGCGGGGGGGATAGCTCGCACGCGAGCTACATGGTCGGCGCGTTGACGCGCGTGGCCGAGAAGGCGGGCGACGAAGGCGCGGCGCTGCTGGCGCGCACGGCCGCCCGTCAGTTCTCCGGCGAGTCGTCGGTAGTTTTGGTGCGTTACGTCGAAGAGGTCGTCAAGGACGGCGGGGGCGTGCGCTTCGCGGCCGCGCTGGTCGAAGAGTTGGTCGCCGCCTCCAAGCACTACGCCGCGCGAGAGGTGGCGCGGGCGATTGCCTCCGGCGTCGCCTACGTGCGCGAGCAGTTCGACAAAGCCCACGACAAGGTCGAAGAACTGAACAAGCAACTGGCTCACAACATCTACGCCTCGAGCCAACTGCTGACGCCGGACGAGGTGGCGCAGGCGTCCCGGGCTTTCTACGACAAACACGCCGACGCGTACGTGCGTTTGGAGGAGGCGGGGCGACTGCTCTCGACTACGCTGCAAGAGGCGACCTACCTCCGCGACGCCGCCCGGACGGTAGAGGGGGCGGGTACGGGCGAGTCGTGCGGCTTAGCAGAAGAGGCGGAGGCGGTGCTGTGGAGGGTTGTAAACGCGTCCCAGACGGAGGCCGGCCGCGAGGCAATCGCCAAAGCGCTTGAGGAGCGGGCGGACGGGCGCGAGACGTTCTTGGACAGTCTCAGCGACCTCGTCGCGGACAGCCCCGACTTGGAGGAAAACGTCGCCATCGCTGTCCTTCGTTCGGTAGGCGAGGCGGCCGTCGCAGGGGCACGCAGCGGACGTGCTGACAAACTCCTCAAAGGCTTCGAGAGGAGCGCGGAACTCTTCGGGGCCAGCCCCGGACAGATGAAAGCCATCGTCCACGACCTGAAAGAACTTTCCCATGCGGGCAGCACTCGTGAGGTCGAGTCGCTCACGCGGCAGATCAACGGGGAGTTGAATGACATCCCCGCCTTCGACGTGAGAACACGCGCGGGTAAGGCTTTCCGCGGCCTCGCGTTCGCTTTTGCAGGACTGAACGTGTCCGACGGCTTGAGCGACTGGGACCGACTCAACGGCTGGCAGCGGGCGCAGGTCATCCTCAACGGGCTGGAAGGCGGCGCGATGGTGGTGGAGTTTGCCGCCGGCACGTTAGGCAAGACCTCCGCCATGCGGCTCGCCGGGAAGGCGGCGAACTTGGCCGGCCTGGTCAGCGCGGGCTTCGACATCGTCATCGGCGTCGATAAGTTGGCCGACGGGAAGCACCTGGAGGGCGGGGCGTCCCTCACCACCGGCGCCGGAGGCGTGCTCCTGTCAGTCGGACTCATGAGCAACAGCGTGCCCGTGGCCGGCACCGTCATCGGCGGCCTGCTTTTGGCGGCGGGGTTCGGACTCAGCCTGTACGCCGGGGCGAGGGAGTCGAACAAGAACGAGCGGCCGTTAGAAGATTTCCTGCGCGACGCGGGGCTCTCGCCGAAGCTCGCCGAAGAACTCTCGAACCACGACGGACGGGGCCGCCCCGTCGTCCCCGTGCTGGCCGAGTTGGCGAAGCACCTCGGCGTGGAGCCGCGCGAGCTGATCCTAAGTCTCGACACACTCGACGAGCGCGACATCCACGACATCGTCGAAGCCGCGCACGGCGTTGACCCGAACGACGAGGGCGTCTATCCGCAGACCGGCGGCGACGTGGCCCGCATCGGGGACGCCACCCCCGGCCAGTTGGCATCCCACACGCCCGAAGCGCGCCCGCACAGCGTAGAGGGTTTAGCGCTCTACCTCGAACGCATGAACCTTCTGCCGAGGTTGCCGTAGGAGACTCCCCGTGGATGTGCTGATTTCTTTATGTAAGGGTTCGCAAAGGAGACGGGTACTTGAACCCTTCCAGAGCCCAAGAACGGCAATTCTGTAAAAGTACAGTCCC
>DATHBF010000183.1:0-3699 GCA_035296285.1 Pyrinomonadaceae bacterium
CCTCTTCGTTGGTGGTCGAAGTCTGCGTGCGGCCGCCCTGGCGTGTGGCCGTCACGGCCACGCCCGGTACGGCGGCGCCGTTAACGTCCAAGACCGTCCCCTCAAGCGAACCCGTCGTGCTCGACTGCGCCGACGCGCCCACCGACATAAGCGAGAGGACGAGCGCCAGCACGGTCATAATTCTGAACGGAGTTCTCATGCTAAGCATTCCTTTCTTTGAATCTGTGCCTTTGGATAAGGCAGCTCTTAATTTGTCAGAATTGGCTCAGAGAATTGCCTGAGTTGTGTCCGAAGCAACTAGAAGGCCACCCGCCGGCGGGGGCCGGCCGCCGGAACGTAAGTCGCTTAGATGGAACGGCTTATGCCGGGGCGGGGTCGGGGATTGGGGCGCCGTCTTAAGGGGGTGCCTTGCGGCCTTTGCACCGAATTTTTGAAGCAAGTTCAAAAATTTGAATAACTCCGGCCCCACCCGGCGCGGGGTCCGGCGGCGATAAGTATCGGAAAAGAAAGGCAGTTGGCGGCGGTGGCGGCCGTGCTACAATCCCCGCCGCTTCGGGCGCGGCACTTCGGAAAACTCTTCGGGGATAGGTGGAGCCACCTTTGGCGACGCTCGCCGTCAGAAACCTGCAACTGGCGCCGCTCGGCGCGGGCGACCTCATAGACCGCACGGTGAGGCTCTACCGCCGTCACTTCATGACGCTCATCCGGACGAGCGCCCCGCCGGTCGTTATCTCGGCGCTGGGGGCGGTGGTGTGGTCGGTGAGCGTGCGCGCGCTGGGGCTGACGGGAAGCCAGGGGCGGGTCGCCCTCTACGTGCTGCTCGCGCTCGCCGGCCTGCTGCTCTGGTTCGTGGGCACCATCGCGCAGCTCATCGTCGTCGGCGGGGCGTCGCGCAACCTCGTGATGCACCTGCTGTCGGGCGAGCCCGTCACGGCGCGGCTCATCTACAGGAGCGTGCGCTCGCGCTTCTGGAGTCTGCTGTGGGCGACGCTGGCCGTCGTCTTCTTCCTCTTCATCGCGGCGGTCGCGGCCTGGATAGTCTTCTTCATCGGCGTGATGCTGGCCTTCGTCGGGGCCGGGCTGCTCGGGTACATGGGCGCCGCGTGGCCGTCGGTGGTGCTGGCCGCCGTGCTCGTCGCCGCGACCACGTTCTTCGGCCTCTACGTCTTCTTCCTCGTCGCGGGGCGCGTCGCCTACGTGCCGCAGGCTTTGATGGTCGAGGGGCTGGGCGTGTGGGGGGCCATCAGCCGCAGCGCGCAGCTGGCGCGCGGCAACGTCAGGCGCCTGATGGGGATGTTCCTGTTTACGACCTTCGCCGGCTACTCGGCGCTGATGCTGCTGCTCGTCCCGCTGGGCTGGGCCGCCTACCTGAACGGCATCAACCCCTTCGAGATGGACGCGACGCGGGTGCCGGCCTGGTACGCCGTCAGCTCGCAGGCGGTCGGGCAGTTGAGCGCCATCATGCTGGCGCCGGTCTGGATGATGGGGCTGTCGCTGCTCTACGTTGATGAGCGCGTCAGGCACGAGGGCTACGACGTGGAGCTTCTGGCGGCGCAGGTCCTGGGCGACTTGCCGGCGCTGCCCGCCGGGCTGAGCACGCCGCTGGCGCCGGCCCTGGCCGCGCAGGTGCAGAACTCTTCGGAGCCGCCCCCGCCGCCCGTCCCGGCCGGCTCAATCCTCGGACTCACGGACCGCCGATGAGATTCGCCCCGCGAAACCTCGCCCGCCGCCTGCTCGCGGCCGCGCTGCTGGCGCTCTCGACGGCCGCGGTGCCGGCCGTCTGGGCGCAGGCGCCCGCGAAGCGGCCCGCCGAGGAGCGTCTGACCCTCGACCGCTACAGGGAGAACGTGAGCCGGGCGGCGGACATCCTCGACACGCTGGCCGCCGACATTTCCTTCGACGGAGATGCCGACTACGCCGAGGAGGAGGCGTTCGGGGAGGTGCGCGCGCTGCTGCCGAGGTGGAAGAACGTAGAGGCGGGCGGGGGCCAATCGGTCGCCGCCAACAACGAGTGGCTGCACGCGGCGGTTGACGAGTACCAGAGGGCGTCTGTCGGGAAGACCCGGGACGAGCGCGTCGAGGCGCTCACGCACATGGCCGAGCGGCTGAACGCGCTCGAAGCGCGGCTCGCGGGCGAGGGGGCTGCGGCCCCGCGCGACAAGGACGCCGAGAAGGGCCGGCTCAACACCATCCTGCGGCGGCCCGAGTTCGACCGCGAGGCGCAGAACGAGGGCGGGGCGCTCCAGCGGCTCATGGAGTCTTTCGTCGAGTGGGTGCGCGAGCTGCTGAGGAAGCTGCTTCCGAACGCAGGCCCCATCGGGCGTCGCGGCGGCGGTGGCGTCGCCGTCTGGGCGCAGTGGCTCGTCTTCGTGCTCTGCGGCGCGGTCCTCGCCTACCTCCTCTTCCGCCTGTGGCGCGCGTGGGGGCCGCGCCCGAAGCGCAAGCAGAAGCGCGAGGCGCGCGTCGTCCTCGGCGAGCGGCTGGAGGCGGACCAGACGGCGGCCGACCTGCTCGAAGAGGCCGAGGGGCTGGCGCGCTCGGGCGACCTGCGCGGCGCCATCCGCAAGGCTTACGTCGCGCTGCTGTGCGAGCTGGGCGACCGCCACGTCATCCGCCTCGCGCAGAACAAGACCAACCGCGACTACCTGCGCGACGTGGCCTCGGCCGCCCGCACCCGCCTCTACACGGAGATGCTGCCGCTCACCTACAGCTTCGAGCTGCACTGGTACGGGTTGCAGGAGGCGAGCGAAACTGACTGGACCGACTTCCGCGCGCGCTGCCGGCAGGCGCTCAAAGTTACGGGGGCCTGACGGATGAAGGGTCGCCTCGCAATCTTCCTGACGGTCGTCGTGATGGTGCTCGTGCTCGTGGCGCTCAACGCCGCCAGCTACGTCCGCGTCGAGCAGGAGCAGGAGGTCGAGATGGCGCCCGACCGCTCGACGCTGAACGCGGGGCCGACGGGCACGCGCGCCTTCTACGACTACCTGAAGGAGAGCGGCCGCGACGTGTCGCGCTGGGGCCAGCCCTTCCCGCGGCTCAACGAGCGCGGGCGCGAGCGCCCCCGGACGCTGGTCGTCGTCGGCCCGACGCGCGTCCCCTTCGGCGAGGACGAGGCGGCGGCCCTGCTGCAATGGTTGAGGGAGGGCGGCCGCCTCGTCGTCGTCTCGCGCGAGCCGGAGCCGGAGCTGCTCCCGTCATACGGCGGCTGGCGCGTGCGCGCCCGGCAGGTCGAGGCGCCCGGCCCCGACGTGCGGCCCGACGACGTGGAGACGATGACGCGCGGCGTGCCGCTGCTCGCGCCCTCGCAGCCGACGCCGCTCGTGCGCGACGTGGCGCAGGTCACGCGCTCGCGCTTCGCCGCGCGCCTGCAAGTCGTCAGGGAGCCCGAGACCGTGACCGCCGTCGTCCCCGGCGACGTTGACTACGAACCGCCGGCCGCGTCCCCGCCGCCCCCGGTCGTCGCAGACGATGACACGGACGAAGACGGCGATGTGGACGAAGACGTGCCGGCGTCGCCCGCGCCGGTCGAGCACATCTACGAGGCGGGCGCACACCCGGGCGCGCTGCTCGTGGATTACGTCTACGGGCGCGGGCGCGTCGTCGTCTTAGGCGACCCCTACGTCGTCTCGAACGCCGGCATCAACCGCGCCGACAACCTCCTGCTCGCCGCCAACGTCGTCGGCGACGGCCCCGTCGCCT
>DATHBF010000184.1:0-5653 GCA_035296285.1 Pyrinomonadaceae bacterium
GCGCGCGTGCAGGGTGTCTTCGGGCAGCGAGCGCGTGACGAAGGTGCCCGAGCCGACGTGCCCTTCGAGGTAGCCTTCGGCCAGCAGTTGCTCGAAGGCGTTCATGACCGTGTTGCGCGAGACGGAGAGCGTCGAGGCCAGCTCGCGCGTCGAGGGCAGGCGCGCGCCGGGCCGCAGCCGGCCGTCGAGAATGCCTGCGCGCAGCGACTCGTAGAGCTGGCGGTAGAGCGGCAGGCCCGAGCGCGGGTCGAGCGCGGCGGCCGCGAGCGGAAGGGCTGTGGTCAGTTTCGCCATCGTTTCGGGCCGACATCATAAACGAAATTGGCACCCACGCGGAGGGTAAAATTGGAGCTTGCGCCCGCGCCAATTGCTGCTAAGGTTTCCGGCGCCGGAGGGGGAAATTTTTTCGGGGAGGAACAACCGATTGGAAGAGTTCAGGCCGACCGGGCGCACGACGCTGAGGCGTCTGCCGCAGCGCGCCGAGTACGGGCGCGAGGCCGTCTATCAGATACTCGACGAGGCTTTCGTCTGCCACGTCGGCTTCGTCTCCGGGGGCAGCCCCTTCGTCATCCCGACGGCCTACGGGCGCGCGGGCGACGTGCTCTACCTGCACGGCGCGCGGGCCAGCCGGATGCTGAAGGAGCTGGCCCGCGGGCCGGAGGTCTGCGTCACTGTGACGCTGTTGGACGGGCTCGTGCTCGCGCGCTCGGCCTTCCACCACTCGATAAATTACAGGTCGGTCGTCGTGCTCGGCCGGGCCGAGGTGGTCGAAGACCCTTCGGAGAAGATGGAGGCGCTGCGCCTCTTCACCGAGCACATCGTCCGGGGGCGCTGGGACGAGGTGCGCGAGCCGAGCCCGCAGGAGATGAACGCGACGCTCGTCCTGCGGCTCCCGCTCGCGGAAGCTTCGGCCAAGGTGCGGACGGGGCCGCCCGTGGACGACGAGGAGGACATGACGTGGCCGGTCTGGGCGGGCGAGCTGCCGCTGCGGCTCGTCGCCTCCGAGCCCGTGGCGGACCCGCACACGGGAGACGGGCTGTCCGCGCCTTCTTACCTGCTCGACTACAATCGCGGTTGAGGTTGGCGGACAAGAAGTTTCGACACAGAGGGCACGGAGTAGACACAGAGGGCACTGAGAATTGAATTTCTCAGTGCCCTCTGTGTCTAAAACCCCGGTTCGATATTTAAGCCGTGCCCCCCTGGCCAGCCGTGTCCATCCCGCGGAACAGGGCCGCGAACGTCTGCCGGAACTCCTCGGTCCGCTGGCGGTGCTCCGAGACCCAGCCGGAGACGACCGTCTTCATCTCGCGCTCGCGCCGCGCCGCGACCTTCTCGGCCGGCACGACCGCCGGGGCTTCGATAGCCTCCTGCCGCTCGCCCTTCTTTATCACTCTCACAGCCCTGTTGGTGTTCATCGTCTTGGCCCTCCACCCAGTAACGCGCGATATACGCGCCGGAGGGATCACGGGGATTTTCAAATTTAATGAGCGCAAGGGCGCCGGGGTTCTGACGTTCAACCGCCGTAGATTAAGCAATCCGCCTGATCCTGAGCGGGCGTATTTAGCGCGTTGGTAAGGTGAAGGAGGAAAACTCCGAGTGGGTCACAGAGAGGCGAGAGGAGTAGAGGGAAATGTTTACGGCGCTTCAAATCATCATGGCGGTGCTGGCGGGAGGAGTCCTGCTGGCGCTCGTCTCAGAAGGCTTCGCCGCAGGGCTGTCGCGCGCCTTCGAGGCCGCGGCCGACGCGGTCGAGTACAGGCTGGCGCTCAGGGCGCGGGGGCGGGCCGGGCGTGAGGTCGGGGTCGAACGCGGGACCGTCTACGCGCTCGGGCGCGTCACCGGCTGACGCCGGACGTGCGCAGCAGCTCCTTGAAGCTCGGGTCTTCGCGCAGGCTGTCGAGCTGCGGGTCCACGCCCGCGAAGGCGAAGCCCGTGGCGTGCTCGCGCGCGGCCCGCGCCAGCCAAGAGACCGCCTCCTCGCGCTCGCCCAGGAGCGCGTAGACGACGCCCACGTCGTGCGGCGTCACCCACTCCTTATCACGCTTCGCCACCAGCTCGCGCAGGACCGCGCGGGCCTCCGGCGCGCGGCCCGACGAGGCGAGCACGTGGGCGTGCTTGAGTCTCGTCAAAGGCGTGTCGCCGGCAAAGGCCCGCTCCTTGTTGTAGACGGCGAGCGCCTGAGAGTGCATCCCCTTTAGCGTGTAGGCCCAGCGCATCGTCGTGTAAGCCCCGGCCGAGCCGGGGTCAATCCCCAACGCCTTCTCACACTGACTGATGGCCTCGTCGTACCGGCGGGCGTAATAAAGGATGTTCGCGGCGGCCGTGGCGATGACGCCCGAGCGCGGGTCAAGCTCCTGCGCGCGGCCGATCTCCGCGAGCGCCTCCTCGTGCCTCCCGGCGGCGGAGAGCACCAGCGCGAACCAGTGGTGGGCGGTCGCGTAGTTCGGGTTCAGGGCGAGCGCGCGGCGGAAGTGGCGCTCGGCGGCTTCGAGGTCGCGGTCGAAGTAGAAGGTGACGAAGCCGAGCGAGACGTGCGACTCGGCCTGCTGCTCGTCGAGTTGCACGGCCTTCGTCGCCGCCTCCTTGGCCCTGGCGAAGGCGCCGGCCGGCGGCGGCTCGACGTACCAGTTCAGGAGCGTGTAGGAGTCGGCGAGGCCCGAGTAGGCGACGGCGAGCGAGGGGTCGCGCGAGATGGCCTGCTCGAAGTTCGTTATCCCGTGGCGCAGCCCGTCGGGCGTGCGCTTGCCCATGTGGTAGCGGCCGGCGAGGTAGAGCGCGTAAGCCTCGCCGTTGTCGGTCGAGCGCTTCTGCAAGCGCGCCCGCTCGGCGCGCGTGAGCTGGATGTCTAAGGCGCGCGCGACGCGCTCGGAGACGGAGGTCTGGAGCGTCGTGATGTCTGTGAACAGCTCCTCCAGCCGCTCGGACCAGAGCACGCGCCCGGCCGCCACGTCCGTCAGCTCAAGCGCGGTCATGACGCGGTCGCCGTTGCGCTCGATGGTCCCCGTAAGGACGTAGTCGGCGCCGAGTTCGCGGCCCGCGTCGGCGGGAGTCTTGTCGGTGCCGAGGTAGCGGCGCACGGCCGAGGCGGGCCGCGCGGTGAGTCCGCCGAGCTGGCCGAGTTTGCCGGAGACGGCTTCGGCGAGCCCGACGCCGAGGTACTGTTCGTCGCCGCTCGCGCCGGGGGTCTTGAAGGGGAGGACGGCGACGGAGCGGACGCCGGGCGCGGGCGCCTTCTCGGCGGCCACCGCGTCGGACGAGATGACGTACACGTCAACGTTGCCGTCCGCCTCGCTCTGGTAGACGAGCGTCGAGCCGTCGGGCGACCACGCGGGCTCGTCGTCGGTCGCGTCGTTGTCCCAGACCTTGTGCGTCTTCGCCCCCGAAGCCTCCATGACGTAGATGTCGGGGTCGCCGGGCTCGCCGCGGTTGCTGGTGAAGGCTATCTTCTTGCCGTCGGGCGACCAGGCGGGCTTGCCGTCGAACGAGGGGTTGCGCGTGACGTTCGTCTGCGAGCGGCCGTCGGCGTCCATCACGTACACGTCGAAGTCGCCGCCGCGGTTGCTGGCGAAGGCGATGCGGCTCCCGTCGGGCGACCACGCGGGGTCGCCGTCGTGGGCCTTGTCGTCGGTCAGGCGCTTGAGGCCGGTGCCGTCGGCGTTGACCGAGTAGATGTCGAAAGAGTCCTGGTCGCCGTCGCGGTTGCTGACGAAGAGGAGGCGCGAGCCGTCGGGCGACCACGACGGGCGGCTGTCGGCCGAGGGGCTTCTGGTCAGGTTCGTCGGGTTGCTGCCGTCGGCGCCCATGACGTAGACCTCGTCGTTGCCGTCGCGCTTGCTGGTGAAGGCGACGCGGCCGCCGTCGGGCGAGTAGGCGGGCATCAGGTCGTCGTTCGGGCTGTCGGTGAGGCGGACGGGCGCCGAGCCGTCGGCGCCGGCCGCGTAGATTTCAAAGTTGCCGTCGCGCTTGCTGGCGAAGACGAGCGTCGAGCCGTCGGGCGAGTAGGCCGGCTGCCAGTCGGTCGCCGGGTGGCTCGTGAGCTGCACGGGGCGGCTGTCGGCGGTCGCGCGCGAGGCGCCGCGGAGGTAGAGGAGCAGGGGCACGGAGACGCCGGCCACGGCCGCGAGCGCGACGAGCGCGAAGACGAGCCTGCGCCCCGTCGGCCGCGCGCGCTCGGGCGGCGGCGGACTGACGACGGCCTCCCTCTCGTCCTCGACCTTCTCGACCTTCTCGACCTCCTCGGCCTTCTCCTCTTTGGGCGCGGCCGGCGGCGTCGGGTCGGGCGTCGTCGTGTGGACGGTGAAGGCGACGGTCCGCTCGGCGGGGCCGCGGCCGTTCGAGCCGGCGGCCGCGCCGGGGCGCGGGGTGGCGCGGCGCATCAACTCGGCGAAGCGCGGGTCGTCGCGCAGGTTGTCGAGGTGCGGGTCGACGCGCGCGAACGTGAAGCCGACGACGCGCTCCTTCTCGGCCCTCTCAAGCCAGTTTATCCCCTCTTCGCGCTCCCCGAGCAGCGAGTAGACGACGGCCAGCTCGTAGGGCGTGACGCCCTCGCCGTCTTTGCCCGCGAGGAGTTCTTTGATGACGGCGCGGGCCTCGTCGTGGCGGCCGCAGGCGGCGAGCGTGTGCGCGTGCTTGGCGCGGGTGGTCGGCGTGTCGCCGGCAAACGCCCGCTCCTCCTCGTAGACGGCCATCGCCGCGTCGCGCATGTTCTGGCACTCGTAAGCCCAGCGCAGGACGACGCGCGCGGCCACCGAGCCGGGGTCCATCTCAAGCGCCTTGCGCGCCTGCGCGGCGGCGTCCTCGTAGCGGCGGGCGAAGTAGAGGATGTTGGCGGTGGCCGTGGCGATGACGGCCGAGCGCGGCGAGAGTTCCTGCGCGCGGCGTATCTCGGCGATGGCCTCGGCGTGGCGGCCCATGGCGGAGAGGTTCATGGCGTGCCAGCGGCGCGCGGGCGGGCTGCCGGGGTCGAGCGAGATGGCGCGGCGGAAGCTCTCCTCAGCCGCCGCGTGGTCGCGCTCGTAGTGGAAGCGGACGAAGCCGAGGGCGGAGTGGGCGTCGGCGAGTTCGTCGTCAATCCCGACGGCCTTCGCCGCCGCCTCCCTCGCGCGCGACCAGGCGTCGGCGGGCGGCGGCTCGACGTACCAGTTCAAGAGCGAGTAGCACTCGGAGAGGTTGGCGTAGGCGTGCGCGAAGCGCGGGTCTATCTCGACGGCGCGCTCGTAGCGGGCGATGGCCTCGCGCAGGCCCTCGGCCGTGCGCTTGCGCTCGTGGTAGCGGGCGGCGACGTAGAGCTGATAAGCCTCGCCGCTCTCGGAGGGGCGCTGGCCCGCGGGGTGCGGGCCGCTCGGGCTCTCCGCGGGGTGGCGGCCGGACTGTTCGGACTCGGCCGGGACGGCGCCCGACCTGAAGGCCGCGGGGTTTCGCGTCTTGCGCAGAAGCTCCTGGAAGCGCGCGTCGTCGCGCAGCGTGTCCAGTTGCGGCTCGACGCCGAGCCAGACGAGCCAGCCGTCCTTGACCGAGAGCGCCTCCTGCAAGAGCGCGAGCGCCATCTCGCGGTCGCCGAGGTTGCAGTGGATGAGCGCGAGGTGGTAGGGCGAGACGTAGCGGTGGACGGCCATCTCGCCGAGCCGGCGCAGGATTTCGTGCGCGTCGTCGT
>DATHBF010000185.1:0-11041 GCA_035296285.1 Pyrinomonadaceae bacterium
CGCCTCATTCATCGAGACGGAGAGCGGGCGCAGGAGCTTGGCGACGACGCGGCCGCCGCACTCTTCGTAAAAGGCGCGGGCCTCGCGCGGGTCGTTGGTGACGAGCGTGCGCGGGACTTCGAGGCCGCACTCCGCCGCGAGGTCGAGCTGCCTGAGCTTGTCTTCGGCCTCGTGGTCGCGCGCGGGGTCGTTGACCCAGCGGGCCGCGCCCAGGCCCCCGAGGAAGCCTTCGAGCGCCGCCTGCGACTCGCGCGCGCAGGCGGCGCGGAAACGCGCGTCGAGTCGTTCGCTCAGGCGCGGCGGCCAGACCCTACGCATCCAGACGGCGCGCACCTCGGCGGCGTCGAGCCTGCGGCGGCCGGCGCGCAGGGTGCGGCGCGGGCCGCCCGGGCCGAGTCGGGACGAGAGGAGGAGTTCTTCGGGGAAGAGGTCGGTGTCGAGGCGGAAGGGGCGCGCGCCGCGTCGCTTGAGGGCCGCGGCGACGCGGTCCACCGTGAAGTGGTCGCCGCTGTGCGTGACGAGCAGGACGGCGTCGCGCGCCGCGGTTGGGCTCATGGCTTCGGGGTGTTCGGGAAGAAGTGTGGGGGCTCGGGAGGTGTGGCCGGTGCTTTTGAGGCGCGCGGCGGCTGTCACCGGACCGCCGCGCGCCTCAAAAGCCTTCGGCGTTATTTGGCCTTGGGCGCCCTGGTCGTCAGGCGCACGGCCGCGTCCTTCTTCGGCTTGGCCTTGGCGGTCTTCGGCACGTCGGACTCGTTGGCGTAGACGGCGTAGAGGGCGTCGCCCTCGTCGTTGTCCGAAGGGTACTTGAGCGTCTGCATCCTTGAGCCCGGCCCCGCGGTGGCGGCCTCTGGGTGGTATGGGAAGTACACGTACTCGTCCCTGTCAGAAGGGTACTTGAGCGTCATGGCCGGGGCGGCGGCGGCCCTCGCGCCGGACGACTTCTTGCCGGACTTCTTGGCCGACTTCTTAGCCGACTTCTTGGTCGCCTTCTTGGCGAAGACGACGTTCGCGCGGCCCCCGCGCTCCGTCACCTTCGCCTCGGCGTCTTCCTCGGTCTGGCCTTCGAGGTAGCGCGCGAAGAACGGCGTCGCATCCTCGGGCCGCGAGGCGGATCTCTTCTTGCGGTCTTTCATGTCTCCTTCTCCTTCCGCGAGGTTCCCGCGAGAGCGTGAGCTAACGGCCGCAGTTCTATTACAAACGGCGTGGGCGGTCAACAAAAAAGAAGGGTCAGGGGTTGGGAGTCGCCACGGGGTCCTGCTCCGGGTGGAGCGTGGCGCGCTGCTTCCAGCGGCGGTAGAGGCCGACGGCGAAGGCGAGCCAGACGCCGCTGAGGAGGTATGCGCCGAGCGTGTCGCTGGGCCAGTGGGCGCAGAGGGCGACGCGCGAGACGCCGATGATGAGGACCGGCAGCGCCGAGAGCGCGAGCGCGACGCGGCGGCGGCGCGTGCCGCGCGGCAGCAGCGCGTAGGAGGCGAAGAAGAGGAAGCCGAAGTAGCAGACGTAGAAGGTGACGTGGCCCGAGGGGAAGCTGAGGTTGCTGGTCTCGTAGACGCAGTTGGCGAGGTGGGCCGACGGCCGCGGGCGCGCGATAATGTCCTTCAGCGCCCTCTCGATGATGCCGCCGCCGCCCGTGCTCAGCAGCAGCGCCGCCGCCTCGCTGCGCCGCCCCCGGAAGAAGAACAGGAGGATGGTCGCGCCGGTCAGGACGAAGGGCACGGGGCCGTCGCCGAAGACCGACGCCCACTTCATGAAGCCCGCCCAGCCCGGCCACTCGATGGACTGGATGGCGACCGCCGCGTGCATGTCCCAGGAGAAGTAGGCGTAGGCGCGCGCGTACAGGGCGAGCACCGCGAAGCCTATGAGCCCGAGCGCGAAGAGCACCTGCGCGCGCCGGAGCCGGCGCACCTCGCGCCGCCGCTGCTGCGCGTCGTGCGCGGCTTTGGCCTCGGCTTCGGCCGCGTCAACGGCTTCGGCCGCGTCAACTCTTTCCGGTTCCCCGCTCATCTCGCTTATAATCTGCCCAAACGCTCCCGAACATAAACGAACCGCGCCGCGCGCGGCAAGGCGGCCGACGGCCGGGGAGGGAATTTTTATGCTGAGGGTCGAATACCGAGAGGGGCTCTACCTGCCCGACCTTGACCTGTGGCTCGACGCCGACGGGCCGCGCGACCGCTGCGTCATCTCGCACGCCCACTCGGACCACATCGCCGAGCACCGCGCTATCGTCGCCACGCCCGAGACGGCGCGCATCTTCCGCCACCGCTGCGGAGAGGCCGAGGTCGAAACGCTCTCTTACGGCGTCCGCCGCGACTACGGGCGCTACGCCCTGACGATGTACCCGGCCGGCCACTGCCTCGGCTCGGCGCAGATTCTGGTCGAGGCCGACGGCGAGCGGCTCGTCTACACGGGCGACGTGAAGCTCAGGCCCAACGTCGCGGCCGAGCAGGCGGTCGTCGTCCCCTGCGACACGCTCGTCATGGAGTCCACCTTCGGCGACCCGCAGTACCGCTTCCCGCCCGACGTGGCGACCTTCGACCGCCTCTACGCCGCCTGCGACCGCGCCCTCTCGGACGACGCCGTGCCCGTCGTCCTCGGCTACGCCCTCGGCAAGAGTCAGGAGGCCCTTGAGCTGCTGCTGCGGCGCGGCTACCGCGTGACGCTGCACGGCGCGGTCTGGAACGTCTGTGAGATTTACAGGGAGCTGGGCGTGAAGTTCTCGGGCGGCTACGAGCGTTACGACCGCGAGCGTCTGAAGGGTCGCGTCCTCATCACGACGCCCGGCAGCCGCCGCCAGCCGATGGTCCTGAACATCCCGCGCCGCCACACCATCATGCTGACGGGCTGGGCCGTGGGCAAGAGCGCGCCCTACATGTACAAGGACGTGGACCTCGTGCTCCCGCTCTCGGACCACGCCGACTTCGACGACCTCGTCCGCCTCGCCCGCGAGTCCGGCGCCGAGCGCGTCATCACCATGCACGGCCCCAAAAAATTCGCCGCCACCCTCCGCGACCTCGGCTTCAACGCCGAACACCTCGCGCAGCACCCCTCACAACAAACGGGCCGCGCGACCAAGAAGGCCGCCGCGGCCGTCGAACGCAGGCTGTTCGAGTGAGCGCCGGTCAGTCCTTGAAGCGGTCCTCACAAATCTTCTCGACGGCGCGCTCAAGGTTCTCGTCGAGCCCCATCAGGCAGCGGACGATGCGCGTCGGGAGCCGCAGCGTGACGACCTGATACTCCTCGGTCGTCGTCTTCGGGTCGTCGAGCGCGCGGCGCAGGGCGGAGATGATCTGGCGGTGGTCGGCCGGTTTCGCAAGGTATTCCTGGACGCCGAGGCGTTCGCAAGCCTGCCGCGTCTCGTCGCTCGACTCGCCGGTGACGACGACGACGGGGACGTTGGCGTTGCGGCTGCGAATCTCCTGCAACGTCTGGAGGCCGTGCATCTCGGGCAGCGTCATGTCGAGCATGACGGCGTCGGCCCCGTGGTCCTCGAAGACCGCGACGCCCTCCTCGCCCGTGTAAGCTTTCAAGACCTTGAAGCCGTCGCCGCCGAGAGCCTTCTCGTAGAGCGCGGCCAAATCCTCCTGGTCCTCGATGATGAGTATGCTGTAACTGCCCATAAAGTCGGAAACCCCCTTGCTAAGTTGGCCGCCCGGCCTTATAAATCGGGCGGCCCTCGACGCGAACCAAAAAGCACATTTTCGACAACTTGTAAGACCGTGTCTGGATTATAGCAGAAGCCTCATTATGACCGCGCCAATCGCCATCGTCCTCGTCATGCTTCTCGTCGCCGTCGTGCTCTTCGCGACCGAGAAGATTCCCATCGACATCGTCACCATCCTGCTCGTCATCGGGATGGTGCTGACCGGGACGCTGACGGCCGGCGAGGCGTTCGCCGGCTTCGGCAACGACATCGTCATCACCATCGCCGGGCTTTTTATCCTGACCGGGGGCCTGGTGAAGACGGGCGTGGTGGACGTGGTCGGCCGCCGCCTGCACCGCATCGCGGGCGGGAACGAGTTCTGGCTCACGACGCTCATCATGTTCACGGCGGCCGCCTGCGCCTCCGTGATGAAGAACACGACCACGACGGCGATGTTCGTGCCCGTCGTCCTCGGCATCGCGCAGCGCGCCCGCGTCCAGCCTTCAAAACTTCTGATGCCGCTCGCCTTCGGCGCCATCCTCGGCGGCACCTGCACGCTCATCGGCACCTCGACGAACCTCGCCGTCTCCGGCGCCCTCACGCGCCTCGGCCAGAACGCGGAATTGGCCGGCGCCGCGGGCGACGCGCTCAGGCCCTTCACGATGTTCGAGCTGACGCCGGTCGGCATCGCCATCGTCGCCGTCGGGATGCTCTACATGCTCGCCGTGGGCCTGAGGCTCCTGCCCGCGCGCGGCGGCGACGAGTCTTTGATGGAGCAGTACCAGATGCGGCAGTACATCTCCGAGGTCATCGTGCTTGAGGACTCGCCGCTCGTCGGCAAGACCCTGGCCGAAGGGAACCTCTCGGACATGCTCGACCTCACCGTCATCGGCATCATCCGCGGCACGAAGGGGCGCATCGCCCCGCGCGGCGAGGAGGTCATCCAGAAGGGCGACCTGCTGCTCGTCCAGGGGCGCATGGACGACATCCTGCGCGTCAAGTCGGAGGCCGGCATCGAAATCCGCCCCGACTTCGAGCTGACGCCTGCTGACCTGCACGCCGAAGGCACGGACCTGTTCGAAGTGATGGTCCTGCGCGGGTCGGACCTGAACGGGCGGACGCTCCGCAGCCTCAACTTCCGCGACCGCTTCGACCTGACCGTGCTCGCCATCAACCGCCACGGCATGGCGCTCCTGACGAAGCTCTCGACCGTCACCATCCGCTTCGGCGACGTGCTGCTCGTGCAGGGCCACAAGGAGAAGGTCGAGCAGATCGTCTCGGAAGGCAACCTGCTCCTGATGGAAGGCGACCTGGGCTTGCGCGAGCGCGCGGGCAAACGCTACTGGGCCGTCGGCGCCTTCCTCCTCTTCCTCGTCTGCTCCATCACGCACCCGTTCGGGATGCCGCTCTCGGTGGCCGTGCTTTTGGGCGTGCTCGTGCTGCTTGCGTCTCGCTCCGTGCTCGTGCAGGAGATGTACGGCCTCATAGACTGGCGCCTCATCGTCCTCATCGCCGGCATGATCTCCTTCGGGACGGCGATGGAGAAGACGCACGCCGACCAGTACCTCGCCGACATCATCGTCCGCAACTTTAGTGCTTACGGAAACCTCGCCGTCCTCGCGGGCTTCTTCGCCCTGACGGTGGCGCTCACGCAGCCGATGTCGAACCAGGCCGCCGCCCTCGTCGTCCTCCCCATCGCCGTCAAGACGGCCTTGCAGCTCGGCGTCAACCCCCGCACCTTCGCCCTCGCCGTGACCTACGCCGCCTCCTGCTCGTTCCTGACGCCCCTGGAGCCGGCCTGCGTCCTTATCTACACGCCGGGCCGCTACCGCTTCGTGGACTTCGTCCGCGTCGGCTCGATCATGACCATCGCCGTCTTCGCCGTCGTCATGCTGCTCGTCCCCATCTTCTGGCCGCTTTGAGGCGGGCGTCGGGAACGGGTTATATTTAGGTTGCAAGGTATTTTGCGTTTTGCCTTTTGGGGGTCGAGTTCATATAATGCGCGGGCTTTGGAATAGCGGGCCAGGGTCGAAGGGACCGAGGGCCGGCCTCGCGATAAATATTTCGGGCACTCCTCTAGACAAACAAAAGAATGTCTACGAACACCACTTGGAGAGAGCGGCGACGTGTCGCCCGCCGCGGCGGCACGACTCCCCTTCGCACGATTGCTTCGGGTCTGGTGCAACTCGCTCGCGCCGCGTTCGCCGAGCCCTACCAGCTGGCCGTCGAGCGCCAGACCATAGGCTTGAAGCGCCTGCCGCGCGAGATGGACGGCATGAAAATCGTCCACCTCTCGGACATCCACCACAGCCCTTTCACGGGCCGCAAGCAGGTCGAGCGCGCCGTCGAGGTCGCCAACAGCCTCCAGCCCGACATCGTCGCCCTGACCGGCGACTACGTCTCGCACGAGCGCGAGTACGTCGAGCCCTGCGCCGAGATGCTGGGCCGCCTGCGCGCCCGCCGCGGCGTCTACGCCTGCCTCGGCAACCACGACAACTGGGTTGACGCCGCGCTCGTCACCGACCTCTTCACGCTCTCCGGCATCCGCGTGCTCAACAACGAGGGGCTCCGTTTCGAGGACCGCGGCGGCTCCTTCTGGCTCGCGGGCGTGCAGGACACGATGGTCGGCCTGGAAGACCTGCCGCTCGCCCTCGCCGGCTCCAGTTCCGACGAGATGAAGCTGCTGCTGGCGCACAACCCCGTAATCCTGCGCCGCGCCGCGCGGGCCGGCGTGGACCTGGTGCTTTCCGGCCACACGCACGGCGGCCAGGTCACGTGGCGCTCGGAGCGTTCGGCCTCGGGCCGCGTCCGCCGCCGCATCCTGCGCGGCCTCGGGCGCCGCGGCGAGACCCAAATCTACGTCACGCGGGGCCTCGGCACCGTCGTCCTCCCCGTCCGCTACGGCTGCTTGCCGGAGGTGTCGCTGCTGACGCTGCGCCGCACGGAATAAAAAAAGGGTGTCGGGTGCCGGGTGGCAGGTGCCGGGTAAAGACAAGCCTCTGGCCGACACCCGACACCCGGCACCCGACACCTTTCTTTATGGCTTCCAAAGTCGTCACGCTGCCCAACGTCCTGACCGTGGTGAGGATGGCGCTCATCCCCGTCTTCGTGGGGGCGCTCTACTACCAGAGGTTCGGCTGGGCGCTCGCCGTCTTCGTGGCGGCCGGCGTGACGGACGGCCTCGACGGCCTCTTCGCCCGAAAATTCAACCAGTATTCGCAACTCGGCCAGATTCTCGACCCCATCGCCGACAAACTCCTGCTCGTCACCTCCTTCATCACCCTCTCGATGCCCTCAATCATGGAGCCTTCGGCGCTCGGCCCCCCGCACCCGCGCCACCTCCCCGTCCCCTTCTGGGTGACGGCGGCCGTCATCAGCCGCGACGTGTTCATCGTCGTCGGGGCCGCAACCATCAACATTGTCACGGGTTTCCGGGGCTTCCGCCCCTCCTGGCTGGGGAAGGCCAACACCTTCGTCCAGATTTTCGCCATCGTCCTTGTCCTCGTCGCCGCCGGCTTCCCGCCCCTGCGCGGCTACCTCCCGACCGTCTACACCACCGTCTTCGCCTTCGCCGTCGTCTCCGGCATCCACTACGCCTTCTGGACCTCCAAACTGCTCAACGAGGACCGCGCGCAACGCGACTCGTCCGAGCCCTAAGCCGCTAAACCGTTGATTTTCAGAGACTTGTGCGCGGGCAACGCGATTCGGGAGGTTTGCTACTAAAAGTTGACAAAGAAGGACTCAGATATTATATTAGCGCCGTATTCAAGTTGCCGGCGCGGCGCCCGCTACGGAGAGGGGCGACGGGAAGCGAACTGTGGCGGCTGCTAAAAGAAATCAGGGAGAGACTAAAGAGCAATGAGCAAGATTATCGGCATTGACCTGGGCACGACGAACTCCGTCGTCGCCGTCATGGAGGGCGGCGAGCCGACTGTCATCACCAACTCCGAGGGCGGCCGCACGACGCCTTCCGTCGTCGCCTTCGCCAAGGACGGCAACCGCCTGGTCGGCCAGGTGGCGAAGCGCCAGGCCGTCACCAACCCCGAGAACACCGTCTACTCGATCAAGCGCTTCATGGGGCGCCGCTTCGACGAGGTCTCGGAGGAGAAGAAGCAGGTGCCCTACGGCGTGAAGGCCGCGGGCAGCGACGTGCGCATCAACGCGGGCGGCAAGGAGTGGTCGCCGCCCGAGATTTCGGCGATGGTGCTCCAGAAGCTGAAGCAGGCGGCCGAAGACTACCTCGGCCAGAAGGTCGAGAAGGCGGTCATCACGGTGCCGGCCTACTTCAACGACTCGCAGCGCCAAGCGACGAAGGACGCCGGCAAGATCGCCGGCCTCGAAGTGATGCGCATCGTCAACGAGCCGACGGCGGCCGCGCTCGCCTACGGGCTCGACAAGAAGAAGGACGAGACCATCGCCGTGTTCGACTTCGGCGGCGGCACCTTCGACATCTCCGTGCTCGAAGTCGGCGAGGGCGTCGTCGAAGTGAAGTCCACGAACGGCGACACGCACCTCGGCGGCGACGACGTTGACGAGGTGCTCATCAAGTGGATCATCGAAGAGTTTAAGAAGGACCAGGGCATCGACCTCTCGGGCGACAAGATGGCGCTCCAGCGTTTGAAGGAGTCCGCCGAGAAGGCCAAGATCGAGCTCTCCTCGACGATGGAGACGGAGATCAACCTGCCCTTCATCACGGCCGACGCCTCGGGGCCGAAGCACCTCGTGATGAAGCTGACGCGGGCGCGCTTCGAGCAGTTGATCGACCCGATTTTGAAGCGCCTGATGCCGCCCGTCGAGCAGGCGATTAAGGACGCGGGGCTCGACGCGCAGAAGATCGACGAGGTCGTCCTGGTCGGCGGCTCGACGCGCATCCCGAAGGTGCAGGAGATCGTCAAGAACTTCTTCGGCAAGGAGCCGAACAAGACGGTCAACCCGGACGAGGTCGTCGCCGTCGGCGCGGCCGTGCAGGCCGGCGTGCTCTCGGGCGAGAAGACGGACATCCTGCTGCTCGACGTGACGCCGCTCAGCTTAGGCATCGAGACCCTGGGCGGGGTGAACACCATCCTCATCCCGCGCAACACGACCATCCCGACGCGCAAGTCGGAAATCTTCTCGACGGCGTCTGACAACCAGACGAGCGTGGAGGTCCACGTCCTCCAGGGCGAGCGCCCGATGGCGGGCGACAACCGGACGCTCGGCAAGTTCCACCTCGTCGGCATCCCGCCCGCGCCGCGCGGCATCCCGCAGGTCGAGGTGACGTTCGACATCGACGCCAACGGCATCGTCAACGTCTCGGCCAAGGACATGGGGACGGGGCGCGAGCAGAAGATAACGATCACCGCTTCGTCGGGCCTGTCGAAGGACGAGATCGACAAGATGATGCGCGACGCCGAGTCTCACTCGGCCGAGGACGCGAAGAAGCGCGAGGAGGTCGAGGCGCGCAACCGGCTCGACGGCCTCGTCTTCCAGATCGAGAAGACCTACAACGAGAACAAGGAGAAGCTCGACGGCGCCGTGCAGTCGCAGGTCGAGACGGCCGTCGCCGACGCCAAGAAGGCGCTCGAAGAGGGCGGCGTGGACCGCCTCAACAACGCCTTCTCGAACCTCCAGACCGCCTCGCACAAGCTGGCCGAATCGCTCTACCAGGGCACGGCGGGCGCGGCGGGCGGCGGCGAGCAGGCCAACGCGGCCGGCGCTTCGACGGGCTCCGCCTCGGGCGGCCAGACCGGCGGCGGCGACGACAACGTCATCGACGCCGAGTACGTTGACGTGGACGAGAACAAGTAAAGTTAATTGCGGATTGCGGGTTGCGGATTGCGGATTAGAAGCAGCAGGCTCTTAATCCGCAATCCGCAACCCGCAATCCGCAATCCTAAAAATGGCAAAAGAAGACTTCTACCAAGTCCTGGGCATCAAGCGCGACGCGAAGCCGGAGGAGATCAAGAAGGCTTACCGGCGTCTGGCGCGCAAGTACCACCCGGACGTGAACCCCGGCGACAAGTCGGCCGAGGAACGCTTCAAGACGATCACGGAGGCGCACGACGTGCTCTCCGACCCGAAGAAGCGCGGCGTCTACGACCGCTTCGGCCAGTACTCCGACAACCTCGCCGACGCGGCCGCGCGGGGTGCGGCGCCCGGCGGCGCGGGGCGCGGCGCGCCCTTCGACTTCACCGGCTTCGACTGGGGCGGCAACAGCGGCGCGGGCGCGTCCTCCACGTCGGGCGGCGGCTCCAGCTTCCGCGACATCTTCGCGGACCTCTTCGGCGGCAGCGGCGCCAAGGCCGAGCGCGAGCCGCCTCGGCCCATGCCGCAGAAGGGCGCCGACATCGAGATGCCGCTCGCGCTCTCGTTCGAAGAGGCGGCCGCCGGCCTGACGACCAACATCACCGTCAACCGCTCCGAGCAGTGCTCGCGCTGCAACGGCGCGGGCGACACGGGCGGCAACCCCGTCGTCTGCCCGACCTGCCACGGCTCGGGCCAGGTGCAGCGCGCGGGCGGGCGACTTCGCTTCGCGCAGGAGTGCGCGGACTGCGGCGGCGCGGGCAAGCGCCGGCCGCCCTGCGCGCTCTGCAACGGGAAGGGGACGGTGCCGAAGGTCGAGCAGGTGAAGGTGAGGATTCCGGCGGGCGTGGATACGGGCTCGCGCGTGCGCGTGCCCGGCAAGGGCGAGGGCGGGAGGATGGGCGCCCCCGCGGGCGACCTCTTCATCATCACGAACGTCGGCAAGCACAAGCACTTCACGCGCAAGGGCGACAACATCTACGTGACGGTGCCCATCACGGTGGCCGAGGCGGCGCTCGGCGCGCGCATCGAGGTGCCGACGGTCGAGGGCAAGGCACAGCTCCGCATCCCGCCCGGCACGCAGTCGGGCCAGCGCTTCCGCCTGCGCGAGCGCGGGTTCCCCTCTTTGCGCAACCCGCAGGCCCGCGGCGACCAGTTCATCGAGGTCCACGTCACGCTCCCGAAAGTCATCTCGGAGGAGACCAAGGAACTCCTCAAACGCTACGCGCAGCTCAACCCAGAGAACCCGCGCGTGGCGATGGGGCTCGAATAGCCGCGCGGTTCACGAAGCTATGAAACGGCGTAAAGGCGGAACCTACACGATCAGCGCCGTGGCGGCGCAGTACGAGATTCACCCGCAGACTTTGCGGCTCTACGAGCGCGAGGGGCTTTTGAAGCCGTCGCGCTCGGACGGCAACACGCGCCTCTACACGGACGAGGACCTGGCGCGGCTCGAAGTCATCCTGAGCCTCACGCGCGACCTCGGCGTGAACCTCGCGGGCGTCGAAATCATCCTCAACATGCGCGAGAAGATGGACGCGATGCAGCATGAATTCGAGCGCTTCCTCGCCTACGTCAACCAGGAGGCGGGCGAGTTCACTATGACCGACCGGACATCTG
>DATHBF010000186.1:0-2298 GCA_035296285.1 Pyrinomonadaceae bacterium
GCGCGCGTCGGCGAGCTGGCGTCAAGGTTAGGCGCGCGCGTTCTGGTCGATGAAGTTTATCTGGACGTGCTGTTCGAGCGCGCGCCGCGGACGGCCTTCGGGCTGGGCGGGCAGTTCGTCGTGACGAGCAGTCTGACGAAGGTCTACGGGCTGAGCGGGCTGCGCTGCGGCTGGGTGCTGGCGGAGCCGGAGCTGGCCGCGCGGCTCTGGCGCCTGAACGACCTGTTCGGCGTCATCCCGGCGCACGCGGCCGAACGCCTGAGCGTCGTCGCGCTCGAAAACCTGCCGCGCATCGCGGAGCGTTCGCGCGCCCTGCTCGAAGAGAACCGGCGCCTGCTCAACTCCTTCCTCTTCTCGCGCGACGACCTCGAATACTACGAGCTGGAGTTCGGCACCGTCTCCTTCCCGCGTCTGCGGCATTGCACGGCGCGCGAGCTGTGCGCGCTGCTGGCGGAGAAGTACGAGACCTCGGTCGTGCCCGGCGACTTCTTCGGGATGCCCGAGCACATACGAGTCGGCGTCGGCGGCGAGACCGGCGCGCTCAAAGGCGGCCTCGAACGCCTCGGGGCTGCGCTCGACGAGCTTCGCGCGGGGCGCTGATGAGAGGGAGGCTGGCGTGACTTTCAGGCAGAGCCCGCCGGAGCTGAAGAACCAGTACGCGGACGACCGCGCGCTGCGTTCTTACTTGAGGCGCGCGATGCCGCCGGACGTGCTGCGCGAAGTCGAGCCGGAGCTGGACGAGCTTGGCGGGCTGGCGGGCGGGGAGCTTTACCGGGCGCAGCTCGCCGACCGTTTGAACGAGCCGCGGCTCGTGCAGTGGGACGCGTGGGGCGAGAGGGTTGATCGCATCGAGGTCTCGCCGCTCTGGCGCTCGGCCGAGCGCGTGGCGGCCGAGCGCGGCCTCGTCGCCGTCGCCTACGAGCGCAGGCACGGGCGCCACTCGCGTCTGCATCAGGCCGCGCTCGCCTACCTCTTCACGCCCGCCACAGACATCTACAGTTGCCCTTTGGCGATGACCGACGGCGCCGCGCGCACGCTCCTCTCTTCCGGCAACCGGGAGCTTGCCGCGCGCGTCGTGCCGCGCCTGACATCGCGCGACCCCGAAAAATTCTGGACGAGCGGGCAGTGGATGACCGAGCTTGCGGGCGGCTCGGACGTGAGCAGGACTGAGACCGTCGCGCGACTCGGCGAGGACGGGGTCTGGCGTTTGTACGGGCGCAAGTGGTTCACGTCGGCGACGAACGCGCAGGTGGCCCTGACGCTGGCGCGGCCCGAGGGGAACCCGGAGGGGAGCCGCGGCCTCGCGCTCTTTCTGGTCGAGACGCGGGACGAGGCGGGGCGTTTGCGCGGCATACGCGTCGAGCGTTTGAAGGATAAGCTGGGGACGCGGAAGGTGCCGACGGCCGAGCTGACTCTGGAGGGCGCGCCGGCCGAGCTGGTCTGCGGGCGCGACGGCGGGGTGCGCGCCATCGCGCCGATGCTCAACACGACGCGGCTGTGGAACGGAATCAGCGCGGCGTCGCTGATGCGGCGTGGGCTGGCCCTCGCGCGCGACTACGCGCGGCGGCGGGTGGCCTTCGGGACGCGGCTCGCGGAGAAGCCTTTGCACGCGGACACGCTCTCCGGCTTGCAGGCCGAGGCCGAGGCGGCGATGCACCTGGCTTTTCAAGTCGCGGAGCTGACGGGGCGCGAGGAGGCGGGCGAGCTGGACGAGGCCGGGGCTCGGCTCGCGCGTTTGCTGACGCCCTTGATGAAGCTGACGACGGGGCGCGCGGCCGTCGCGGCGGCGAGCGAGACGCTGGAGGCTTTCGGCGGCGCGGGCTACGTCGAGGACACGGGGCTGCCCGTCCTCTTGCGCGACGCGCAGGTGCTCTCGATCTGGGAGGGCACGACCAACGTGCTGTCGCTCGACGCGCTGCGCGCGATTGGCGCGGGCGGCGAGCCGCTTTCGGAGTTGATGTCGGAGGCCGGCCGCCTCGCGGCCGAAGTGAGAGACGCGCGACTCGCAGGGGCCGCGCGCCTCTCTCTGCGTTCGATTGAGCACGCCGCCGCGTGGCTTAAGGAGGCGAGCGCCGCAGGGCGAGTGTTTGTTGAAGCCGGCGCGCGGCGCTTCGCATTAACGCTCGGCCGCGCCTTCGCGCTCGCCCTGCTCGCGAGCCACGCGCAGTGGTCGCTCGACGAGGAGGGCGACGCGCGCGCTTCGGCCGCGGCCCGGCGCTTCGCCCGGGCGGGCGTTGACCTGATCGTGGAAGCGGACCCGTCGGACGCGTCCGCGTTGATGGAAGATTCGTAGGCGCC
>DATHBF010000187.1:0-4208 GCA_035296285.1 Pyrinomonadaceae bacterium
GAAGCATCTGGCGGGGTTGAAGCTGATGATAATGCTCACGTCGAACTGGGACAACAAGGACGTGAGGGACGTGGCGCGCGGCTCGAACACGGCCGTCTTCGAGCACCGGCTGGAGGACGGCGAGATCGAGGCCCGCTACCTCATCATCGACTGGGGCGCCTCGATGGGCCGCTGGGGCACGCCCTTCGACCGGACGAAGTGGGACTCGGCGGGCTTCGAGGCGCAGACGCCTTCGTTCGTGACGGGCGTGCAGGACGGCGTCGTGAGCTGGGGCTACGTCGGCCAGCGCACCGACGACGCGCGCGAAGGCATCACCGTCTCCGACGTGCGCTGGCTCTACGCCTACGTCGGCCGCATCACCGACCGCCAGCTCGTCGAAGGGCTCGCCGCCAGCGGCGCCACGCCCGAAGAGGCCGCGCAGTTCACCCGCGCCCTCCGCGCCCGCCTCGAACAGCTCCGCCGCGTCTGCGAAGAGGGCGACTCGTTCCGGCCGGACTCCTAAGACTCCCTCCGGTAGTCCTTCGGGTCGAAGACGTTGTAGAACCAGTGGAGCAGCGGGCCGTGGCCGCGCGCCGAGTACCAGCCGTAGGTCTTCATCTCGACGAACGCCTGCTCCTTCGACCAGCCGCAGTCGGCGACGCGGTAGACGCCGACGAGCACGCCCGTGCGGTGGCGCCCGCCGCGGCAGTGCGTGAAGACCGGGTCGCCGCGCTCGGACGTGCGGACGTAGTCGAGCCACTTCCGCACCTGCTCTCCCGTCGGCGCGTGGCGGTCGGAGAAGGGCATGTGCACCCACTCATCGATGCCCGCCTGGAGCGCCCGCTCCCGGTCGCTCATCACCCCGTGCTCGATGAGGCTGCACACCCTGCGCACGCCCAGCTTCTCGACGAGCGCGCGGTAGCCGTCGTCGCCCGGCAGCGCCCCGCGGAAGATGGTGTCCACCACCTTGTCGAAGTTGCGGATGGGGACGCCGAACACGTTCTCCAGTGAGCGCGACCGCGCCCACTGCACCAGCCAGAAAGGTTCCATCCGCCGAGCATAAAGGCGCTCGGCCGGCCGCGCAAATTAAAAAGTCGGAGGCGGGTGCGTTTGACTCGCACCCGCCTCCGACTTTTAGGTTTGCTTGTCTATTAAGTGGACCGGCCTTACGCCCGTGCCTTGCGGCGGCTCCTGACCTTGGCGGCGATGCCGGCCAGGCCCGTGCCGAACAGCAGCATCGTCATCGGCTCCGGGACCGGGGCCACCGAGACGTCCGCCGTCAGGCGCGTGATGCCGCCCGTGGCGTTCGGGTCGAGCTTGAGCGTGTTGCCGTTCGTCAGGTTGACGAGCGTGTAGCTGACGTTGCCGATTAGCAGCGAAGTCTGTTCGAAGACGATTGTGGCGTCGCTGCCGGCGACGATGAGTGTCCCCGAGAGCGTGCCGGTGAAGGTCCCGGTGCCGGCCGAGGGCACCGTCTGGGTGATGGTCAGGGTGAAGGGCGTGGACGAGAAGGTGCCCACCCCCGAGACCGTGAACGTGCCGAGGTCGGCGCTGGTGACGCCGGTCGGGGTGCTGGTGTTGACCGTCGTCGGCGGCTGGCCGGCGAAGGTCAGGCTGGCCGTGCCCGAGCCGGTCGTCGCGGCTCCGGCCGCGGGCGCGCAAGGGCTGCCGAAGCAGCCGGTCGTGCTGAAGCTGACTAAGTCGGCGCGGGCCTCGCTCGAAGCGACGGCCGTGAAGGCAAGGGCCAGCGCGCAGAAGGCTGCGGCCCTCGCTGCCGACCTGAAGTTGATCCTCATAAGGCGTTTCCCCCTGAAGCTATCTGTCTGTGGATACACGTGAACTTTTCAATGAAGGCGGGGGCACAGGAGTAAGATGGCGGGGCAATGCCGGCTCCGGGCGGCCTTCGTAAACTGTTTCCCGGCCTCAAGCCTCCGCACGGGCTCGGGCCAAAGGAAACAGCACTAAACTAAATGTCGCGGGGAGAAGATAACACTAATGGCCCCGGCCTTCCAGAAAAAAATGGCCGCCGAAAGAGCGTCGCCGCCGGCCGTTCAGTCGCGGAAGCGCTCGGGGTCTATGCCGTACTTCTTGATCTTGTAGCCGATGATGCGCTCGGTGGAGTCGAGCAGTTTGGCGGCGCGCTTGCGGCTGCCGCGCGTCGTCTTGAGCGCGTCCTGGATGAGGTCGCGCTCGTAGGAGCCGACGGCCGCTTCGAGCGAGAGGCGCGTGACGGTGCCGGTGCCCTCGGCCGTCTGGAGCGTCGGCGGGAGGTGGTGGCCGTGGATGACGTTCGACTCGCAGACGATGACGGCGCGCTCGACGACGTTCTCAAGCTCGCGGACGTTGCCGGGCCAGTGGTAGCTCGAAAGCATGTCGATGGCCGGCGTCGAGATGCGGCGGATGCGCTTGCCGTGCTCGCGCCCGTACTTTTCGAGGAAGTGGTCGGCGAGCAGGAGGATGTCGGGCTTCCGCTCCCGCAGCGGCGGCATGAAGATGGTGAAGACGTTGAGCCGGTAGTAGAGGTCTTCGCGGAACTCGCCGCGCTCGATGGCGCGGTCGAGGTCTTTGTTCGTCGCGGCGATGAGGCGGACGTTGACCCTCACCGTCTCGGTGCCGCCGAGGCGCTCGAACTCACGCTCCTGCAAGGCGCGCAGGAGTTTGATTTGCGTCGAGGCGTTGAGGTCGCCTATCTCGTCGAGGAAGAGCGTGCCGCCGTCGGCCAGCTCGAAGCGGCCCTTCTTGCGCGCGTGGGCGCCGGTAAACGCGCCCTTCTCGTAGCCGAACAGCTCCGACTCGATCAGCGTCTCGGGCAGCGCCGCGCAGGAGACGCGGACGAAGGGCTTGCCGGCGCGTAAGCTGTTGTAGTGGATGGCGTGGGCCACCATCTCCTTGCCGGTGCCCGACTCGCCGCGCAGCAGCACCGTCGTGTTGGCGCGCGCCACCTGCGTCACCTGCTCGTAGACGCGCCGCATGGGGCCGGAACTGCCGACGATGTGGCCGAAGTCGTAACGCTCGCGAAGCTCCTGCCGCAGGTGCGTGTTCTCGTCTAAAAGGCGCGCTCGCTCGGACTCGATTAAGTGTTCGACCTTGACGGCCTGCGCCGTCATCGAGGCGACGACCGCGAGGAAGTTGGTGGTGTGGTCGTAGTCGCGGCCGGCGCGGTAGCGGAGATTGACGCCGAGCACGCCCGCCGGCTTGCGGTTGACGAGGACGGGGACGCAGACGAAGCTCAGCTCCTCGGCCTGCCCCGACTTGCCGCGCGCGCCCAGGCGGTCGAGGAACAGCGGCTCGCGGCTGACCTGCGGCACGACGACGGCCTTGCCCGTCTCGGCGACGCGCCCGACGATGCCTTCGCCCATCCGGTAGCTGACGCGGCGCGTGCCCTCCTCGCTGACGCCGTAGGCGGCCGCGATGCGCAGCTCGTCCGTCTCCGCCTCGCGCAGAAGCAGCACGCCGCGCGTCACGCCGTCGAGCCGGCCGAGTGCTTCGAGCACGCTGCGCATGGCCGTCTTCAAGTCCTGCGCGCCCGCGAGCGTCTGGGCTATCTCAAGCAGGCAGGCCAGCTCCTCGGCGTCGGCGTGCCCGTTCGCCGAAGGGGCCAGGCCGGACGCCCGCAACGCCTCGGAGGTCGTGAAGGTTGCTACTTTCTGCATAGTTTAAGTTTCGGGGAATGCCCGGCGCGTCCCGCTTTAAAACCCGCCATGCTAAGGCCGGCGGCCCCCCTTGGCAAGCGTAAAAATTTTAATGCCCCGATAGGAACGCTTTATCGCGCACCCCTCATTCGCCCTTCTGCCCGGCCGCGCCGACCTGGTCGGCTGAGTGCGGCCCACCACGTCGGCGGCCTTGGAAAAGCTGCCCTCCTCGATAACCCTGAGGAAGAGTTCGAGTTGAGTCATCTCCATCCTTTGTCCTTTCACACGGCGACGAAAAATCCGCTGCAATACTCGCACCAGGCGCGCCGCCCGAGACAATTTAGTAATTGACGCGACGAACGCCGTCGGCGCCTGTCGGGCGCCTGACAGTTTTGTCGTGTCTCTCCAGCCGCGTGACAAAATTGTAGGTCTTGTGGAAAAGCCGACCCGCCACGCAGACGGCCGGTTACGCTTAACGGGGCGGCCGGCAGGACGAAGCGCGAGGCGACGGCGGGAATGACGGTCGAGCCGGCGCAAAGAGTTCTGCCGCCCGCTCGCTGCCGGCCGCCACCGTGAGTTCGCGGGGCAACATTTTTG
>DATHBF010000188.1:0-7414 GCA_035296285.1 Pyrinomonadaceae bacterium
GGACGGCGAAGGAGAAGCGGCGCGTGAGGGCCTTGCGCCTGATCTCGATGACTCCTTCAAAAAATTCCCGACGGCCGCGGGGGGGCTGACGGTCGTCAATCTAACCCGCCGCCCCCTTCATGTGCCCGCCCTCTATTTCACTTTTGCGACTGTCACAGGCCCGCACGGAAACCGAAAAGGCACGTATCGTTTCGATATTCGCGGCGCGCGCCGGGCCTGTTTGATTACGGGCCGGCGGCCGCGGGGCGCGTGCGGTCTGGAATTTGCAGCCGGGACGGTCGGCGGAATGTCGCCGCTTCGTGCGAGGGGGTTTTAAGGGCTGATGTGCGGGAGGAAGTTAAAGGGGCTTTTGCTGGCCTGTGTGTTGGCCGCGCAGGTCGCCTGCGGGGGGCTGCTGCCGGGCGTGATGCGCGCCTCGCCGCACTTCAGCCCCGGCTTCAACCTCTTCACGCCCGAGCAGGACATAGAGGTGGGCCGCCACTCGGCCGTCGAGATCGAGGGGCAGCTCCCGCTCGTCGAGGACGAGAGGACGGCCGCTTACGTCAACGCGCTCGGCGCGCGGCTGGCGGCACACGCGCCCGGCTACGGCTTCCCCTACAAGTTCGTCGTCGTGGACGCGCGCGAGGTCAACGCCTTCGCGCTGCCCGGCGGCTACGTGTTCGTCAACGCGGGGGCGATTGCCGCGGCGCGCAACGAGGGCGAGCTGGCCGGCGTGCTCGCGCACGAGATCAGCCACGTCGCCCTGCGCCACGGGACGACGCAGGCGACGAAGTCTTACCTGACGAGAATCGGGCTCGGCCTGCTCGGCGCCGTGACGGGCGGGCCCGAGACGGAGCTGGGCCGGCTCGTCGGCTCGTTCGGCGTGACGAGCGCCAGCGCCATCTCCCTCAAGTTCGGCCGGGCCGCCGAGACCGAGGCCGACATCGAAGGCGCGCGGCTGATGGCCGAGGCCGGCTACGACCCGCGCGACATGGCCGCCTTCTTCCAGAACCTCGCGGCGCGGACCGGGCCGCGCACGGGCGACATGCTCGGCGACCACCCGGACCCGGCCGACCGCGCCGCCCGAATCGCCGCGGCCGTCGGCTCGCTCCCGCGCGCGGGCGGGCCCCTTAACGACTCCGAAGAGTTCCGCCGCGTCAAGTCACGCCTCTCCGCCGCCGTCTTCAGAAAGTCGTAAGGCAGAGGGCGGCACGATTAAAGGTTTGAGATTTCAAATCTCAAACCTTTAATCGTGCCGCCGTGTGCCCGTCGGTAATTGTCAGGAGGCGGCGCGGTTGGCCGCGCCGCGCTGGGCGCGCAGGCGTGGGCCTTTGCGGCGGCGCGGGACGATGGGGTTGCGGGCGCTGAGCAGTTCCTTGTGGCGATTGTTGAGGAGGGCGACGAAGGTCTGATGGTGGCGGAAGCCGAGCAGCTTCGCCGCGTGCGAGACGATGCCGTCCGCGTCCCTGAGCGCCCGCCCGATCAACTCGGCCTCGTAGCGCAGCACCTCGCGCTTGAGCGAAAACCCCTTCCAACTCTCGACCCCGCCGGCGGCTTTGGCTTCGTGCTCGGCAGCCCGCGGGGCCGAGGTCGCGGCGCGCATGACCCGGCGAGCGCAACCGAGCAGGCGCTCGCGGGTGGCCGCGTCGCGCGCGCCCCGCAGCAGTTCGTCGGCCTGGTTGAAGAGGTCGCACAGCTCCGAAGGGGTCATCAGGTCGTGCAGCTCTTCGATGACCGTGAGCGTGGCGCGGGCCGCGCCTTCGAGGTCCCCGGCGCGCTCGGCCACCTCCGCGGCGCGGGCGAGGGCGGCCAGCGCCGCGTCGCCGCGCCCGAGGCGGGCCAGCGCCTTGCCGCGCGTCGTCAGGGCCTCGGCCACGAGGGCGTGGGCGTCGCCGCGCGCGAGCGACGCGGCGGCGGCTCCCGCCTCGGCCTCGGCCTCTTCGAGCCGCCCCTCGGAGACGAGGACGCGGGCGCGCGTCTCGCGCACCTGGGCGAGGTGGAAGTCGTCGCCCAGGCCCTCGAAGAGCGAGGCGGCGCGGTCGAGGTGTTCGTGCGCCTCGGCGTGCTGACCGATGGCGCCGCGGAGGAAGCCGAGGTTGTTCTCGACGCAAGCCTGATAGCGCACGTTGCCGGCGAGCCGGAAGTGCCTGCGCGCGGCCGCGCACTCCTCGATGGAGCGCTCGAAGTGGCCGGCCGAGGGCTCGGCGACGCCCAGGCTCTGGCCGATGTCGGAGAGCGCGACGTGGAACCGGCCCTTGAGCGAGTGGTTGGCGACCCGCTCGAAGAACGGGGCGGCGGCCGTCAGCGCCCGCAGCGCCTCTTCGCCGCGCCCGGCCGACAGCTCGACCATCGCGCTCCTGATGATGGCGACGCCCTTGGCCTCGCACTCGCGTCCGCCGAAGTGTTCGAGGGCGGCGCGCAGCATGACGCGGGCCTCGTCGAGCGCCCCCTCGCGCCAGTAGCAGTAGGCGAGGTCGGTCTGAGCCTCGGCCACCTTCTCCACGTCGCCGAGCCGCTCGAAGATGGACAGGGCTTCGCTGATGAGATTCTTGGCGGCCTCCTGCGAGCCGCCGATCTGCTTCTCGGCGCCGACGAAACTCGTCAGCGAGCCGACTTGTAGGAGGAGGGCGGCCGCGGCGGCCGCGCCGAGGTTTTCGAGCTGGCCGGGCCGTTGGCCGACGCCGCCCCAAAGCTCGCCGAGACAGGCGCAGGCGGCGTCGTAGTCGCCCGCCTCCTCCAGCCTCTTGGCTAGTCGGACCCGCGCGAGCGCGTCCGCGTCCGTCAAGGCGTCTTCCGACGCCCGGAGCGAGTGCTTCACTAATTCCATGTGAGGGCCACCTTTCTATTACGCGGGCGGGCGCGAGAGTATCGGGGCAAAAGCGCTCACCCGGCGCGAATGGCCGGCCGCACGGGGCCTGTTGCTTGCGGCACGGCGCGTCTGAAAAGCCCTCCGGCGCCGCGCCCTTCGGGAAAGGGGCGACGTTGGAATGAGCCTGTGCCGCGCGCGCGGGGCCTTCGGAAGAAGGGCCTCGGGCGCACGGCCGACAGTCCTCGCGCCTGCCGGCGGGGCGGCCGGCGGGCGCAAGGGTCCGAGCTTTCTCTAACCGCGGGAGAATGACCTGGCGGCGGCGTCGGCGCGGGTGTTGACGTATGGCTGAGTCCCGCGAAGGGCAAGACGGCCGGCGCGCGCTGTCACTCTGACGGAAGACGAGTTTTGGTTTACACCTTCAACGTTTGGGGGCTGCGGGTCGTGGCGGGCTGGGTCTGCCCTGTATCACGGACCCTGTTTGACGGCGCCGCCGCCGGTGAGCCCGGCTGAACAGCGCGCGTCGGGCGGCAGCTTAAACCCTGCGGCCGGCGGAAGGCAACAAAAAAACAGTAGCCAGTAGCCAGTAATCAGCAGACCGTAGGCGCTCCGCGTTGCGCCCGCCGAAGATGACGACCCGGGTGAATGGCAGGAAAGGTTTTTCCCTACTGACTACTGGCTACTGCTTTTATGTGATGAGGTCGAAGTCGCCGCCGAGGACGCGCTCAAGGCGGCCCGTGCGCCAGCCGCGGGCGGAGTCGCGCACCAGCGGCGAGGGCTCTTCGCGGTAGCGGCGGACGGTCGTTTGCGGCGCGGCTTCGCCCGCGGCGGCGAGCGCGCCTTCGGCCTGACGGAGCAGGGCGTCGGGGCCGCGCCCCGCCGGCTCGTCCGGCTGCGGCGCGACGCGGACGAGGGCGCGCGCGCGGTTGAAGGACTTGTCGTCCTGCGGGGTTTCGAGGACGTGCAGGCCGGCCTCGCCCGAGAGGATGCGGTGTGCGCCGTAGCCGGAGACGGCCGCGAGCAGCCGGTAGTCCGCCGCCCCGTCGTGCTCGGCCAGTACGTCGAAGCGCATGCGGCGCTTCTCGGCCCAGCGGCGGTACATCTCGGCGACGCGGCGCGCGAAACGCGGGCTCATCTCGGCGTCGGCGCCCGCCTCCGTGCAGGCGCGCACTTCGAGGAAGGCGTCGCGCGGCTCGCCTTCGGCGAGGACGCGGCAGGCGGCGTCGAGCAGATAGAGCTGTTGGGCGAGGCGGCCGACGAGGTCGTGCGGCAGCCGCTTGCGCTGGCCGCGCAGGCGCGCCAGCAGCGAGCCGGCCGTGTCGAGCCCGGCCTCGACGCGGTCCATGTACTCGGCCAGGCCGAGCATCGTGAAGCGCGACGGCGAAGACCAGAAGTCGGCCGACTGCATCTGCTGCATCGCGCCCTCCTTCCTGCGCCGCCAGTCCTCGCCCTCCGCCTGGGAGGCAAGCTCCTCGAACCTCTCTTGCAGGAAGCGGACCTCGGCGGGCTCGCCGCGCGGGTCGAGCGCGATGCGTTCGACGCGCAACTCTTCGGAAGACTCGGCCGTCTCGTCGGCCTCTTCCTCGGGCTCGCGCGCGGGCGGGGCTTCCGCCACTTCGTCGGGCGCGTCCGGGTCAACGAACTGCACGTCGAGCGCCTCGCCGTCCGCCGCGGAGCGGACGAAGAGGAACTGGTCGCCTTCGGGGAACTGGTGGTTGACGATGGTGACGGCGAGCGGCGCGAGCAGGTAACGCTCGACCGCGCGCTTCAAAGGCCGCGCGCCGAGGTCGGCCGTGAAGCCCTTCTCCAACAGAAACTCGACGGCCGACTCGTCCCACTCGACGGCCCACTGTCGCGTCCGCAAACCGCGACGGCCGAGCACGTCGTTCAGCTCCTTGCGCAGCAGGTCGCGCATGACCGAGCGCCCGAGCGGGCGGAAGACGACGACGCGGTCGAGGCGGTTGACGAACTCGCGGCGGAAGGCACGGCCCACCGCGCGCTCCACCGAGCCGGCGGCGAACTGCGTCTGCTCCTGCGAGAAGCCGACCGACGCGCCGTGCGGGAGCGTGGCGCCGAGGTTCGAGGTCATGATGACGACGCAGTGGCGGAAGTCGGCCGTGTTGCCGCGCCGGTCGGTGAGTCGGCCGTCGTCGAAGACTTGCAGGAAGAGGTCCCAGACCTGCGGGTGCGCCTTCTCGAACTCGTCGAGGAGGACGACCGAGAAGGGCTGCTTGCGAATCTGGTTGACGAGCGCCGACGACTCGCTCGTCTCTTCGGCCGCGCCGAGTATGCGCTCGATTGATTCGGAGGTCTGAAGCTCGCTCATGTCGAGCCGGATCATGCGCTCGGGCGAGCCGAAGAGGAACTCGGCGAGCGTCTTGGCGATCTCGGTCTTGCCCGTGCCCGTCGGGCCGACGAAGAGGAAGACGCCCTGCGGCCGCGTCGGGTCCGTGAGGCCCGCCTTTATCATCGCGACGCGCTCGGTCAGGCACTCCGCGGCTTCCGGCTGACCCAGCACGCGCCGCTCGAAGAAGGCGCGAAGCTCTGATATATCGAGCCGCTGCCGCTCGTCGAGCATCTGGACGGGCAGGCCCGTGAGCTGCGAGAGCGTGACCAGCAGGTCGTCAAGCGTCAGCTCACGTTCCTTTCCTTCTTCTTCGGCGAGCAGGCGGCGGTGCGTCGCGTCAAGAAAGAGCAGGAGGTTGCCGGGCGCGGCCTTGTCGCCGAGGTACTGCTTCGCGAGCTGTAGCGCCTCGCGCAAGGTCTGCTCGGAAGCACGAACGACATCGCCGGAGCGTGACCACCGTCGGCAGAGTTCCAAAGTCTCTTCGTCGCCCGTCGGGTGGACGCGGCAGACCTGCGTCGCCGTGCGCAGACGCGGGCGGAGGCGGACGAGCTGTTCGTAGGCGTCGGCCGGCACCTCGCCGACGAGGCGGACGGCGCCGCCCTCGATTGAAGGCAGCAGCAGGTCGAGCACGCCGACGGGGCTGTACTTGTGGCGGCCGGCCCAGAGCGTCTCGTGGAAGTTCGGGACGACCCAGAGGATGCGCTTGTCCCTGATGTGCTGGATGACGGTGCGGACGCGCTCTTCGAGCTGGCCGATGTACTGCTGGCCGGCGAGCAGGTCCGCGGCCGAAGCCTCGAAGACTATCCAGTGCTCGCGCCGCAGCCCCGCGGCGAGCGCGCGCAGCGTCGCCGTCTTCCCCACGCCCGACTCGCCGACGAGCAGCACCGACCGCGCCGGCTCTCGTCTCACCGCCGCCTCAATCTCCGCGACGCGCTCGGCCAGAGCGTCGAGCACGAAGACCTCGCCCGACGCGTCCGACTCCCACACGCGCCCGAGCGTCTTCAGGAACTCCACGCTCGCGCGCTCCGACAGCCAACGCTCGAAGTCGCGCGCCAGCCCGCCCGGCAGCGCCTCGCCCAGCTCCTTCAAAACCGACAGGACCGTGCCCGCGTCGTCCGCGTCGAGCTTGAGGCTTTCGACCTCGGAGATTAACTCGCCGAGCGTCGGCGCTTCGCCCGCGGCGACGCGGCCCGCGATTGTTTCGCGGAGCGAGCTGGCGGGGACGTAGTCGGTCCACGTCGAGTTCAGGCGCGCGACGAGCCGCGCGACGAGCGGCCCGCGCGCGTGCGCGTCGAGCGCGCGCAGGGCGAAGAGGCGCGGCCAGTAGTAATAGAAGTTGATCTGGTCGAGGAGGGCGGCCGAGACTTCCTCGTCACGCGAACGCCGCGCCAGGGCTTCGAGCGCCATGCAGCCGACGACGACGTTCTCGTTGTCGCGCCCCCGCGCCAGCAGTTCCCGCGCCGACAGCCCGCCGCCGCTCAGAAGCTCGACGCCCTTCAGGAACCTCTCGTCCGCGAGCAGCTCGCGCGGGTGGGTCGTCGTGTTGAAGAAACCCTCGGCCGCCGCAGCGACCCCGTCCACGTCCCCCTCGTCCGCGGCCGGCGCGGCCTCGACAGCCGGGCTCTCATCCTCGACCGACGGCCCTTCCGCCTCTTGCCCGCGCGCCCCCCCAGAGACAAGGGCGGCCGTCCGCGACTCGAACGTTTCGACCTTTCGCTTTTCCGCGTCGAGCAGCGCCGTCAACTCATCCTTCTCACTCGCGAGTTCCGCGCGCCGCCTCTCCGACGCGCGCAGCACGCGCAGCGCGGCGAGGGCCGCGCCGGCACACAACAGCGACAGGATGAGGAGTCCGGCGGTCAACATCTGACGTGTCTGGCGGTCTTGAACGAGCGGGGGACGGCAAAGGGCGGCGGCGATGGTAGCACATTTGACCTGCCCGCCTTTTAAGACTTCTTCGCCTTCCAGTCTTCGGCGAGCAGCGCCCAGCGTTCGTGGTCGCGCCAGCGGCCCGATATCTTGAGGTAGTGGCGGGAGAAGCCTTCCTGCGTGAAGCCGGCGCGGCTGGCGAGCCGGACGGAGGCCACGTTCGTCGGCTGGATGTTGGCCTCGACGCGGTGCAGCTTCAAACTCTCGAAGGCGTGGCGCAGGACGAGTTGCAGGCCCTCGGTCATGTAGCCGCGCCCGGCGTAGGGCTCGCCCGCGTAGTAGCCGAGGTAGGCGCTCTGGAAGTTGCCGCGCACGATCTCGCTCAGGTTGAAGACGCCGACGACGCGGCCGTCCTC
>DATHBF010000189.1:0-22690 GCA_035296285.1 Pyrinomonadaceae bacterium
GGCGTCGGGCGGGGCGGCCTCCGACGCGCCCGACGCCGTGCACGAGGCGCTCAACTCGTCGGGCCAGCCGCTCGACGCGCAGACGCGCTCTTTCATGGAGTCGCGCTTCGGTCACGACTTCTCCCGCGTGCGAGTGCACACGGACGCGCGGGCGGCGGAGTCGGCCCGCTCCGTCAACGCGCTGGCCTACACCGTGGGCCACGACGTTGTCTTCGCGGAAGGGTCATACGCGCCGCAAACGGGCGAGGGGCGGCGGCTCCTCGCGCACGAGCTGACACACGTAGTTCAACAGCGCGGCGGTCAGGATAGACCGGCCGCCCGAACCGGCGGCTTAGTCCGCGGCCACGCCGGGGGCGGCGTGATACAGCGGCAGCCCGCGCCAGCGAAGAAGAAATGGAAAATCCTCACGCTGAAAGAGATCGCAGAAGATAAGGAGAAGGAAGAGGCCCGCCAGCGGACCGGGCAGACGGCGGCGAAAGTGTGTATGTCGTTCGGCGAGAAGTTAACAAAGGAGAACTGCCCGGCGGTCCTGGCCCCAAAAACGGAGGTCACAGTCGTTGACAAAAAGGTGAAAGGTCTCTGGCTTGAGATTGAAAATACAGGCTTCCCCGGCTTCGGGCCGCAGCAGAAGACTTACATCCTCAGCGCCTTCGCCAGGGAGATTTCTACGGGCGCGCCGAAGCAGAGTGCCGCCCCCGGCGCGGGCCCATCCTCGGCGGGCGATTTCGAGAGTCTCCGTAAGGCCGAATTGTTACGCCTTGCTAAAGGGCGCTCCGACAAGGCGCAACAGGAGTACGCGCAAGCCCAGATGCAGGCCACGGTGGGCCACCTTCAGGTCGGACGCGGAGTGTTCGGCAACGTCGGCGGCGGCGGGGCGCTACAGGCCACCGGCCAGGCTCTAGGGCAGCCGTTCGAGAGGCAGATACTCGCCGTCGATAAAGCTTACGAAGAGCTTGTGCGGGACCTTGAGAAAAACCCCGCCTACACCTTCGTCAGCGGCTTCGTGGACGGCGTCCGGGCCAACCTCGATACGAACGTCTTCGCCAAAAACGCGGGCACCTTCGCCAAGCTCGTCGTGACGTGGCCTTTTAATCCCAAGCTCCAGGCCATGTTTCTCTATGGGACGGCCAAGGGGTTGAAGAAGGAGATTGAGGGCCTGGTTGATCTCATCAAGGATTTCGACGAGATCGCCGGACAGCTCTATGAGCTGGCCAAAGCGGTGACCTCCGAAGGCGGGGCCGAAGTCACCCGCGCCATCGGCAATCAGCTCGGCGCCGAATGGGGCAAACGCCTGACCGAGCTCGGCGGCATGACCGACTTGAACAAACTGGCCGAGGCGTTGGGCGAGACCTTCGGCCCGCTGCTGGTGGAGCTGGCGATAGGCATCGCCACGGCGGGTTCGAGCACTCTGGCGTCGGTCGGGAATCGGATTAAGTCGTTATTGAAGGAACTCCCGAAGCTGGCCAAGTTCCTCGAAAAATTGAAGGACGTGCGGAAGCTCCGTCTCGGGGGCAAGGGCAAGGTGCCGAAACCCTCGGTTCACAAGCCGCACTTGCCCGACGTGCCCGACGCACCCGACCTGCCTACGAAGACGACGCCCGCGCCGAAGGCGGCCAACCCGCTCGACAACCTTAACCAGCAGACCAGGGAGCTGTTCGAGAAAAGGCCGGACCTGAAGAAGGCCCTTGAGGAGAATCCGCTCGCCGCTCGCGCCCTGAAGTATTGCCAGTCGCCGTGTTTCCCGAGCTTCACCAACAAGGACCAGATCAAGCGCATCAACGATTTCCTCGCACGAGCCCAGAGGGAAGGTATTGAGCTGGACCAGGATAGCCTGAGGAAGTATTTCCACCGGGCCAAAAATAATGACGAGCTGGACGGGCTCATAGAACGCCTGCAAACAAAGTACGGCAACGTCAAAGGCGAACAGGGCCTGTCACCCACGAAGACTGTCGTGGACGAGGCGGACCTTAAAGCGCAGGACCTCACTGAAGTCAAGAAGCCGGGTGGGGGGCAGCAGAAAGTGGCTACCGAGGTCGGGAATTGGGCTCATAAGTATGCCGAGCTGCTACAGCGGAACCCGGAGGTCCTGAAGCGCCTGGCTAAAGAAACGGGCGGCTCAAAGATCTTCAACAAGAAGTTGCCCGACGGGCTCGTGGCCGAACACAAAATTCCCCACCCGCACTACGCGGACCCGAAGAAGCCTCGCATTGATCGGCTGTGGCGCAAAGAGGAGACCATCTTTGAAATCAAGCCTAACACCCTGTCGGCCGAGAGAGGGAAGTTCCAGGCGCAGCAGTACGCGGAGTGGATGGACAAGTTCGAGCCGCTGCCGGACGGGCGGAAGTGGAAGTCGGAAGTGATCGAATACGATCAGGCGGCGATGGAGAAGTTCCTGAGAGGCATCGGAGTGTTGAAATAGCCGCGGGGCTTTCGCCGCGCCCCGACCCAGAGGAGATGAGCAATGACCACGTTCCCCGGCTCGCCGCGACTGCTCAAGGGCGGCATCGTCGTGCTCGACCCCGAGACCTCGACGGTGCAGCGCGTCATCACCTTGCAGTACAACCCCGACACGCTCTCGCGCAGCCTTCAAATCAAGGCGCAGGGCGAGTCGGGCGACCGCTCCGAGGCGCTGCGCCTGACGGGGCCGCCCGTCGAGACCATCAAGCTCGACGCCGAGATTGACGCCACCGACCAGCTCGAATTCCCCGAGCAGAACCAGACGGTCGCCGAACTCGGCATCCACGCCCACCTCGCCGCGCTCGAAACGCTCGTCTACCCGACGACGAACCAGATTCAAGCGAACCGCCGCCTCGCCGACTCCGGCTCGCTCGAAATCACGCCGATGGAGTCGCCGCTGACCCTCTTCGTCTGGAGCAAGAACCGCGTGATGCCCGTCCGCCTCACCGACTTCAGCGTCACCGAGGAGGCGTTCGACCCGGCCCTGAACCCCATCCGCGCGAAGGTCAGCCTGGGCTTCCGGGTCTTGAGCGTCAACGACCTCAAATTCGAGCACAAGGGCAGCAGCATCTACCTCGCCTACCAGCAGCAGAAGGAGCGGCTCGCGGCCCTCTACCACGGAGGCCCTTTGAGCGGCCTCGGCGTCACGAAGATTCCATAAGGGGTGTTAAGCATGTTTCCCATCACCAGCCGCTACTACGCCATTCAGGTCGTCACGCGCGAGGACGCCGACGGCAGGCAGGTCGCCTACCTGCGCCGCCGCTTCGTCCCCCCGCCCGAACGCTTCGAGCTTCTGGCCGAGCACGTCGTCGCCGAGGGCGAACGGCTCGACCACATCGCCGCCCGCTACGTCGGCGACCCCGAACAGTTCTGGCGCCTCTGCGACTCGAACGGCGCCATCCGGCCCGAAGAGCTGATCGAGACGACGGGCCGGCGCCTGCGCATCACGCTGCCCGAGGGCATCCCCGGAACGCCCCATGCTTAAAGGCATCCAACTCACGCTCATGATCGGGCCGGCCGTGCCCATCCCCGTCCCGCGCGAAGTCGTGGACGCGCTGACGAGCGTGCGCGTCACCGTCGCCTCCGGCAAGCGCAGCGGCTTCGAGCTGAACTTCGACCTCAGCAACGACTCGCCGCTCCAGACCGCCTTCCTCCTGACGGCCGGCAGCCTCCCGCCCGTCATGCGCGTCGTCATCGTCGTCACCATGAACGGCACGCCCGAAGTCATCATGGACGGCGTCATCACCAACCACCAGATCACGCCCGGCAGCGACCCGCGCCACTCGCGCCTCACCCTGACGGGCGAAGACCTGAGCGCCCTGATGGACTGGCTCGACCTGAGCGGCATCCCCTACCCGTGCCTGCCGCCCGAGGGGCGCGTGCTGGCGATGCTCGCCAAGTACGCCTTCCTCGGCGTCATCCCCGGCATCGTCCCGAGCGTGCTGATGGACGTACCCATCCCGGTCGAGCGCATCCCCCAGCAGCGCGGCACGGACCTCACCTACATCAACTACCTCGCCGACCTCGTCGGCTACGTCTTCTACATGGACCCCGGCCCGCAGCCCGGCATGAGCGTCGCCTACTGGGGGCCGGAGATAAAGTTCGGCGTCCCGCAGCCGGCCTTAAACGTCCAGATGGACGCGCACACCAACGTCGAGTCCATGAGCTTCCGCTTCGACAAGGAGAAGGCCGTCCTCCCCGTCGTCGTCATCCAGAACCAGGCGACGAAGGTGCCCATCCCGATTCCGATTCCGCCGATTACGCCCCTGAACCCGCCGCTCGGCGCCGTCCAGCCCTTCCCGAACCGCCTTGAGTGGATCACGGAGACGGCCAAGTACAACCCCATTCAGGGCGCGCTCATCGGCATGGCGAAGGCTTCGCGCTCGGCCGACAACGTGAGCGCGTCGGGCAGCCTCGACGTGCTCCGCTACGGCCGGCTCCTGAAGGCGCGCAAGCTCGTCGGCGTCCGCGGCGTCGGGCTCGCCTTCGACGGCCTCTACTACGTCACCAGCGTCACGCACGACATCAAGCGCGGCGAGTACAAGCAGAGCTTCGAGCTGAGCCGCAACGGACTGATCTCAATTACCCCGAAGGTGCCCGCATGAGTGAGCTAATTGACAGACTGATAAGCGACGCGGCCGACAAGGGGCCGAAGAAGTTCTACGGCAAGTACCGCGGCACGGTCATCAACAACCTCGACCCGATGATGATAGGCCGCATCCAGGTCATCGTCCCCGACGTGACCGTCATCCCGAGTTCGTGGGCCATGCCGTGCGTGCCGCTGGCCGGCATCCAGAACGGCTTCTACGCCGTGCCCATCATCGGCTCGGGCGTGTGGGTCGAGTTCGAGCAGGGCGACCCGGACTACCCCATCTGGTCCGGCTGCTTCTGGGGCACGGCCGCCGAGGTGCCGGCCTTCGCCCGCATCGTCCCGCCGGTCGTCCCCGGCATCACGCTCCAGACGCCGCTCCAGAACGGCATCCAGGTCAGCGACGTGCCCGGCCCCACCGGCGGCATCATCTTAAAGAGCACGACGGGCGCCTCCATCATCGTCAACGACACGGGCATTTACATCCAGAACGGCAAGGGAGCGTCCATCGTCATGGTCGGCCCCTCCGTCACCATCAACGCCGGGGCGATGGTCATCATTTAGCGAGAGTCGGAGAGGGGGAGAGAAGATGCCAGGATTCCTTCTGCACCTGGGCGCGACCGTGACGTGCGCGCACGCCGGGCAGGCGACGCCCGTCGCGCCGAACCCGCGCGTGCTCGTCTCGGGCCAGCCCGTCACGACGATTGCCAGCCCCTACGCCGTCGCCGGCTGCCCCTTCCCGCCCAACTCGGGCGGCCCCTGCGTGATGGCGCAGTACGTGACGGCCGCCACGCGCGTCACCGTCGCCGGCCAGCCCGTCCTGCTCCTCGACAGCCAGGCCGTCTGCACCCCGACGGGCACGCCGCTCATCCACGTCATGACGCAGACGCGCGTGACAGGCATCTGAGGGGGAAGAGAAGCGATGGACGTTGATTTCCCATACGGCTTCGACTCGGGCGGGCGCACCGGAACGGTCGAGCGCGACCCGCACATCCGCGACCTCATCGAGCAGGTGCTCTTCACCTCGCCCGGCGAGCGCGTCAACCGCCCGACCTTCGGCTGCGGCCTCTCGCAGCTCGTCTTCGCGCCCAACTCCGACGAGCTGGCGGCGGCCACGCAGTTCCTCGTCCAGGGGGCTTTGCAGCAGTGGCTCGACGACTTGATTCAGGTCGAAGAAGTCTTGGTCGAGAACCGCAACTCCGCTTTGCACGTCGCCGTGCAGTACGTCAACCGGCGCACGCAGCAGCGCGAGGTCGCACGCTTCGCGCGCGGAGGCACGAGCGCATGAACTACTTCTGTTGCGACGAGCGGCGGCGCAACTCGGTCGCCGCACACCCCACCCTCAACGGCATCGAGTTCCTCGAAGTCTCGGACGACCCGGCCGACCCCGTCGAGCTGCGCCAGCGCACGCTCTTCGTCCACTTCCTCAAGCCGCTCGCGGCCGGCGCGCTCACGGCCGCGAGCTTCCGTGTCGAAGGCGGCGAGCGCGTCCGCAACATCAAGGTCATGGGACTGACCGAGGCGCCCGGCGGCGACGCCCACGTCGTCGCCCTCGAAGTTGACCGCCGCGGCGACTTCTCCGTCTACACGCTCCGCCTCCTCGACGAATCCGACCCGGCCGTCTACGACCCGGTCCTCTCGGCCGTTGACTTCTCCTTCAAGGTCGCCTGCCCCACGGACTTCGACTGCGAAGAGACGCGGCCCTGCGCCGACGAGCCGCAGCCCGCGCCCGAGCTTAACTATCTGGCGAAAGACTACGCGAGCTTCCGCCAGCTCATGCTCGACCGCATGTCGGTGCTCATGCCCGGCTGGCAGGAGCGCCACGCGGCCGATATGGGCGTCGCGCTCGTCGAAGTGCTCGCCTACGTCGGCGACTACCTGAGCTACCAGCAGGACGCCGTCGCCACGGAAGCCTACCTCGGCACCGCGCGCCGCCGCGTCTCCGTCCGCCGCCACGCACGCCTCGTTGACTACAACCTGAGCGACGGCTCGAACGCGCGCGCCTGGGTCCAAATCCGCGTCGGCTCCGACGCCGTCCCGCTCGATGCCGGCACGCAAATCCTCACGCGAGTCCACGGCCTCCCCGAGCGCATCCAGCCCGGCTCTAAAGATCACGAGACGGCCCTCAACAGCCGCCCCGTCGTCTTCGAGACCGTACACCCGGCGACGCTCTACCAATCGCACAACGAGATCAGGTTCCACACCTGGGGCGAAGAACGCTGCTGCCTCCCCGAAGGCGCGACGCGCGCCACGCTGCGCAACGACGGCGAGCGTTTGCAGCACCTTCGGGAAGGCGACGTTCTCGTCTTCGTCGAAGCGCGCAACCCGCAGAACGGCGTCGAGGAGGAGGCCGACCCCGCGCGCCGTCACGCCGTCCGCATCAGGAAAATAAAGCCGGCGACCGACCCGCTCGTCACCGAAGACGAGGCCGGCACCCAAGCCCTCCGCGTGCTCGAAATCCGGTGGGACCACGCCGACGCGCTGCCTTTCCCGCTCTGCCTCTGGGACGTGGCCGTCGGTGAAGACGAGGCCGACAAGCAGCCCGCCAGCGTCGCCCTCGGCAACATCGTCCTCGCAGACCACGGCTTCACGGTTAAAGACGAACCGCTCGGCGCCGTCCCTCATTCAAACCCCGACCTCGACAAGATACGCCCGCACGCCCCCGACTTCTGCCGCGAGCCGCGGCGACGCGCCACGCCCCCGCGCTTCCGGCCCCGGCTCTCGCACGACGACGTGACGCAGGCGCCGCCTTACGACCCGACGCGCCCGGCGTCCGAAGCCCTGCGCGCGTCGGCCGCGCTGCCGCAGATAAGCTTGAAGGGCACGCTACAGGGGCAGGTCTCGAAGTGGCTCCCCAAGCGCGACCTGCTCGGCAGCAACTCCGGCAAGACGGAGTTCGTCGCCGAGACCGAGTCGGACGGCACAACCTTCATCCGCTTCGGCGACGAACGCTTCGCCTCGCGCCCGGCCGCCGGGACGACCTTCGCGGCCACCTACCGCGTCGGCAACGGCAGGCGCGGCAACGTCGGCGCCGAGACCCTGAAGCACGTCGTGACGCCGCAGGGGGCCGTCCTCGATGTCTCGAACCCGATGCCCGCGGGCGGCGGCAGCGAGGCCGAATCGCTTGAGCGCGCGCGGCAGGACGCGCCCGTCGCCTTCGTGCGCCAGGAGCGGGCCGTCACGCCGAAGGACTACGCCGAGGTGGCCGAGCGCCACGCGGGCGTGCAGCGCGCCGCCGCGACGCTGCGCTGGACGGGGAGCTGGCGCACCATCTTCCTGACGGTTGACCGTCGGGGCGGGCTCGACGTGGACGCCGACTTCGAGCGCGAGATGCGCCGCCACCTCGAACGCTTCCGCATGGCCGGCCACGACCTTGAGATTGACGGGCCGCGCTACGTGCCGCTCGAAATCGAGCTGGTCGTCTGCCTCAAGCCCAACTACTTCCGCGGCCACGTCCGCGCCGCGCTACTCGAAGTCTTCAGCCGTCGCCGCCTCTTCCATCCCGACAACTACACCTTCGGGCAGACCGTCTTCCTGAGCCCGCTCGTCGCCGCGGCGCAGGCGGTCGAAGGCGTTGACTCCGTGACCGTCAAACGTTTCGCAAAGCAGGGCGTCGAGGGCACGAGCGGCATCGCGGCCGGCAAGCTTGAGCTGGGCCGGCTTGAGATAGCGCGCCTCGACAACGACCCGAACTTTCCCGACCGGGGCGTCTTCCGCCCCGTCCTCAAGGGGGGCCGATGAGCAAGACGATTGACCCGACGCTGCGCTCCCTAGACGGCTGCGGCTGCTGCGAGGGCGTCTCCGTCGAGACGCCCGTCGAAGTCACCAACCGGCCCGGCCTCTCAGGGATAGCCTACCGCGTCGGCACGCACGCGCAGTTCAAACAGACGCTCGTGGCGCGACTCTCCGACCCGCGCTACGCGCCCCTGCGTGCCCTCACGACGCGCGACGGCGACGACTTCTCCATCGCGCTGCTCGACGCGTGGGCCTCCGTCTCCGACGTGCTCACGTTCTACCAGGAGCGCATCGCCAACGAGTCCTACCTGCGCACGGCCGGCGAGCGCCTTTCGGTCGTCGAGCTGTCGCGCCTCATCGGCTACGAGCCGCGCTCCGGCGTCGCGGCCTCGACCTACCTCGCCTTCACGCTGGAGAAGGTGCCCGGCGCGACCGAGCGCGAGGCCGAGGCTCTGGGCGTGCCCTCGCGCACCGTGCTCGAACCCGGCATCAGGGTGCAGAGCGTGCCCGCCCCGGGCGAGCAGCCGCAAATCTTCGAGACCATCGAGCGCCGCGAAGCCCGCGTCGAGTGGAACGACATCCGGCCTATCATGTCCGTGCGCCACCCGTTGGGCGTCGGCAGCCGGACGCTCTACTTCCGGGGGCTCGCCACCGGCCTCAAGAAAGGCGACGGCATCCTCGTGACGCCCTTCGACCAGACGGCCGTCTTCCGCATCGTCACCGACGTGCAGCTCGACAACGACCGGCAGGTGACGAAGGTCACGGTCGAGAAGAGGCCGTCGAAGGCAGACGCCGTTTACGGTGTCGTCAGGGACGGCTACGAGGAAGGCCCCGAGGTGGCGCCCTTCGTCAAGAAGTATCTCGACAAGACGGTTGACGCCGCCGACCTTGAGGCCGACGCCGCGCGCGACGGCTTCAGCGTCCGCCAGCTCTTCGACAACCTGAGGGCCGCGCGCGACCCCGCGCCGCGCCTCAACGTCTTCCGCACGCGCGCCGCCATCTTCGGCCACAACGCCCCCGAGTGGGCGGCGCTGCCCGCGAGCCAGCGCTTCGGCGAAGACGTTCCGACGAAGGGCTTTCAGCCGGGCATCTACGCCGACCGCTGGGCCAGTTGGGTAGACCTCTCGCTCGAAAAGTATCACGGCATCGGCCCGAACGATTATCTCTTCCTCGACAGCGTCTACCAGGGCATCTCGCCCGACAGTTGGGCCGTGCTCAAGGCCGGCCCCAACGTGGCCGCCTACAGTGTCCTGGCCGCGGCCGAGGTCACGAAATCCGACTTCACCCTGAGCGCGAAGGTCACGCGGCTCTTACTCGAAAGTCGCAACAGGTGGAACGAGTTTCGCCCGCGCACGGCGACCGTCTTCGCGCAGAGCGAGGAGCTGTCGCTCGCCCGCTTCCCCGTCGAAGGCCCCGTCACGGGCTCGACCATCGCGCTCGACACATGGGTTGACGGCATCCTGCCCGGCCACCGCGTCGTCGTCAGCGGCGAGCTGAGCAACCGGCGCGGCGTGACGGCCAGCGAGGTGGCGACCGCCCTGAAGGTCGAGCACCTGCTGTCGAAAGAGGGGTTCACGCTCCTCACGCTCGAAGTGCCGCTCGCGCACTCCTACGTGCGGGACACCGTCCGCATCAACGCCAACGTCGCGCTCGCCACGCACGGCGAGACGGTGCGCGACGTGCTCGGCGGCGGCGACGCCACGCGGCCATTTCAAAAATTCACGCTGCGCCAGCCGCCGCTCACCTACACCGGCGCGGCCACGCCTACGGGGTCGCAGACGACCCTCTCGGTCCGCGTCAACGGCCTGCTCTGGCACGAGGTCCACTCCTTCTACGGGCACGGCCCAGAAGAGCGCGTCTACGTCACACGCACCGACGACGACGGCAAGACGACCGTCATGTTCGGCGACGGCGTGACGGGCGCGCGGCTGCCGACGGGGCAGGAGAACGTCGTCGCCACCTACCGGAAGGGCTCCGGCCTCGGCGGGCTCGTGAAGGCCGGCCAGCTCTCGCAACTGATGACGCGCCCGCTCGGCCTGAAGGGCGGGACAAACCCCCTCGCCGCCGAAGGCGCGTCGCCGCCCGAGTCGCGCGACGCCGCGCGCACGAACGCCCCGCTGACCATCATGACGCTCGGCCGCATCGTCTCACTGCGCGACTACGAAGACTTCGCGCGGGCCTTCGCGGGCGTCGGCAAGGCGCTCGCCACCTGGACGTGGGTGGGCGAGCAGCGCGGCGTCCTCGTCACGGTCGCGGGCGTCGGCGGCGCGAACATCAAGCCGGGGAGCACGCTTCACACGAACCTTCTCACGGCGATGCGCGCGGCGGGCGACCCGGCCGTCCCGCTCACGCTCGTCGACTACGGCAAGCGTTTCTTCCGCCTGAAGGCGAAGGTCAAGGTGCGGGAGGACTACGTCGCGGAGACGGTGCTGGCCGAGGTAGCGCGCGGGCTGCGCGAGCACTTCTCGTTCGAGGCGCGGCGGTTCGGGCAGGACGTGACCTTGAGCGAGGTCGTCTCAGTCATGCAGCGCGTCGCGGGCGTCGTCGCCGTGGACGTTGACCATCTCTACCGCGTCGGCATCTTCCTCTTCACCAAGCTCTTCTCGCGCCTGCCGGCCGCGGCGCCGCGGCCCGGCACGACGAAGACCTTCGGCGCCGAGCTGCTCACGCTCGACCCCGCCCCGCCGAAACTGGAGGTCATACCATGAGCTTCGACGCCGAACGCCTCTACGAGCTGCTGCCGGCCGTCTACCGCATCCGCGACGCCGAGCGCGGCGAGCCGTTGCGCGCGCTGCTCTCCGTCATCGCCGGCCAGGTCGCCGTCATCGAAGAAGACCTCGAACAGCTCTACGACGACCAGTTCATCGAGACCTGCTCCGAGTGGGCCGTCCCGTACATCGGCGACCTCGTCGGCGTGTCGGGTCTCTTCGCGCGCGACGACTCGCCCTGGAGCAACCGCGCGCAGGTGGGGAACGCCCTGCGCTACCGGCGTCGCAAGGGCACGGCGACGGTGCTCGAACAGCTCGCGCGCGACGTGACGAACTGGCCCGCGCGCGCCGTCGAGTTCTTCGAGCTGCTGGCGACCACGCAGCACATGAACCACCCCCGGCCGCACAACCTTGCGACGCCCGACCTACGCCGCTGGGAGCCGCTGGAGAGGATCAACTCGGCCTTCGACACCGTCGCGCACACGGCCGAGGTGCGCCGCGTCACGGGCCGCCGCGGGCGCTACAACATCCCGAGCGTCGGCCTCTTCCTCTGGCGTCTGCGCAGCTACACGCTGACGGCCGCGCCCGCCTACAAGGTGGACGAGCGCCGCCACCTCTTCAACCCGCTCGGCCTCGACACGCCGCTCTACAACAACGACGAGACCGAGGACGAGATAACGCACCTCGCCGAGCCCGTCAACGTCCCCGAGCCCATCAGCCGCCGCGCGCTCGACCGCTACAAGAATATCTATTACGGCAAGAGCATCGTCCTCTTCGTTGACGGTCAGGAGATTGCGGCCGACGACGTTGTCGTCTGCGACCTGTCCGACGACGGGGCCGACTGGGCCAACGCGGCGAAGGCCGCAGACAAGCACGCCATCGACCCCGCGCTGGGCCGCCTGCGCCTGCCCGAAGGCGTCTACACCGACCCGGAGGTGCGCGTCACGTTCAACTACGGCTTCAGCGCCGAGACGGGTGGCGGCGAGTACGGACGCGACACGACCTTTCAGGACGACCTCGCGCCCGTCCGTCTCGTGCCGTCGGACGAGGCGACCGTTCAGGACGCGCTCGACTCTTTGACGGAGGGCGGCGCCGTCGAGGTCGAAGGCAACGACTACCGCGTCGAGACGCCCGCGTTCGAGATTCCGGCGGGGGAGAGGATTGAAGTACGCGCGGCCGAGGAGCGCCGCCCGGTGCTCGTCCCTTCGGGGGCCGTCTCCGTCTTCGGCGGCGAAGGCTCGGAGCTGACGCTGAACGGAATCGTGATGAGCGGCGGCGTGCTGCACGTCCCCGCCGACCTCGCGGGCGAGCCGAACGGCCTGCGCCTCCTTCGCCTACGCCACTGCACGCTGCTGCCGGGCGAGAGCAGGACGATAGGCGCCGTCGCGGGCCAGCCCGCCGCGCCGCGCCTCGTCGTCGAGGCGGCGAACGTCGTCGTCGAGATAGAGCGTTCCATCGTCGGGGCCGTCCGCGCCGTCGAGGGCGCGAAGGTGGTCATAACCGACAGCATCGTTGACGCGGGCGGCGAGACTGAGTCGGCCTACGCGGCCCCGCTGGCGAGCGGGAACGGCGCGCCGCTCGAAATCAGCAACAGCACCGTCGTCGGCCGCGTGCGCGCCGAAACGCTCGAAGCCTCGAACACCATCTTCTTCGCGGAGGCTAACGCGCCCGGCGACGCGCCCGTCCGCGCGGAGCGTTTGCAGGAGGGCTGCGTGCGCTTCTCCTACGTGCCGCCCGACTCGCGCGTGCCGCGCCGCTACCACTGCCAGCCGGCGAAGGGCGCCGGGCCTGCGCAGCTCGCCCGCGTCCGCCCCGTCTTCACCTCGCTGCGCTACGGCGACGCGGCCTACTGCCAGCTCGACGTGCGCTGCGCGCAGGAGATACGCGAGGGCGCCGACGACGATTCCGAGATGGGAGCCTTCCACCACCTCTACCAGCCGCAGCGCGAGGCCAACCTGCGCGCACGTTTGGACGAGTACCTGCGATTCGGCCTCGAAGCCGGCATCTTCTACGCCAGTTAAAGGCGCGACCAGTTTTCTGTAGCACTCATAACCCACCCCGCGGAGGACCGTGATGAAAGGTGACTTCAGCCGGCTGACTTTCGACCGCCGGAAACGTTACAGCGGCGTGCTCATGCAGCAGGGCCGCGTGCAGACGGACGCCGACTGGAACGAGCAGTTGGAGATTCAGCACCGCCGCACAGAGATGGAGGCCCGCGACGTGATCGGCCTCTGCGGCGTGCCGAAGGAGACGGGCGGCTTCGAGATTCAGGCGCTCGACTCGCCCGCGCCCCTCACGCCTTTCGACCTCTCCGTCTCCGACGGGCGCATCTACGTTGACGGCCTGCTCTGCGAGTCGGACGCGTCCAAAGTCGCGCTCAGCTCCCTTCAGGGGATGCAGGGGACGGCCGCCACGCTCGACGTTGACGGCCGCCCTTTGCGCCCCGGCCAGTGGGTCACGGTGTCGGGCGACGACGGCGCGAACAGCACGCGCCTCATCGTCTACGTTGACGAAGGGCTCGGCGTCCTCACCTTCGACGCAAACCTTCCGAACTATCAGGACTCGGACCACCCATACCTTAAGCGCGTCACGACCTACCTGACTCAGCCCGACCTCGCATCGCCCGAGTTCGCAGAGCCGCCCGACCCGGATGCGCCCGTCCAACTCCCCTCGCTCAAGCTCCCCGAAGGGCACTACCTAGCCTACCTCCGCGTCTTCGAGCGCCACGTCACCGCGCTCGACGACCCGCTCATCCGCGAGAAGGCGCTCGGCGGCCCCGACACGACGACGCGCATCAAGAACGTCTGGCAGCTCGGCCTGCTCCCCGTCGCCGCGCCGAACAACCAGGAGGTTGACTGCGAATCGCAACTGCCCGAGTGGGACGCGCTCGTCGCGCCGCCGACGGGCCTGATGAACGCGCGCACCGAGCCCGAGGACGACCCCAAAGACCCTTGCCTGCTGCCGCCCGAGGCCGGCTACAGGCGGCTCGAAAATCAGCTCTACCGCGTCGAGGTTCACAGGGGCGGCCCGCGCGCCTCGGCCTCCTTCAAGTGGTCGCGCGAGAACGGCTCGATTCAGACGAACGTCGAGAAGGTCAACGGCACGAAAGTCACCGTCTCGGACCTCGGGCGCGACGAAGTGCTCGGCTTCTCAGGCGGCCAGTGGGTCGAGGTCGTTGACGACGAGTCGGAGCTGACAGCCGCGCCGCGCCCCCTCGCGCTCATCACGAAGGTCACGAAGGAGACGCGCGAGATAACCCTCGACGCGGACATCACCGCGCTCGAAGGGCGCGCCGGCCTGCGCCTCCGCCGCTGGGACCAGCCCGGCGACGAGGGCACGGCAGACGGGCTGCCGATGGCGGCCGGCTGGCTCGACATCGAAGGCGGCATCCAGGTCGAGTTCTCCGAAGGCACTTACAGGGCCGGCGACTACTGGCTGATACCGGCGCGCACGGCGACGGCCGACATCGAGTGGCCGCCCTACGGCGTGCCCAACGAGACGCCGCAGCCGCAGCCGCCCCGCGGCGTCAAACACCACTACTGCCGCCTCGCCCTCCTCTTCTCGAACGACGACGGCGTCGCGGTCGTCGAAGACTGCCGCAAGCTCTTCCCGCCGCTCACGCACATCTGCGCCGAGGACGTTTGCTTCGACAACACGCATTGCGACATGCCGAACGTCGAGACCGTCCAGGAGGCAATAGATCATCTGTGCCAGGCGCGCGACCTGCGCTTTCACAACAAGCACCTCCACGGCTGGGGCATCGTCTGCGGCCTCCAGGTCAACTGCGGCCCCGACGACCGGGCCGGCCGCCAGCGCCGCCACGTCACCGTCCGCAAGGGCTACGCCATCGACTGCGAGGGCAACGACATCATCCACGAGGCCGACGAGCCTTTAGACCTCGTCGGGATGATAGAGAAGTACGACGAGCAACACCCGAACGCGCCGCTCCTCAGCGGCGACGGCGAAGTCTGCCTCGTCCTCACGGGCGACGACGACAACCGTTACGCCGTCGAAAGGTACGACCCCGCCTCCGAAGGCTTCAACTCCATCTTCACAAAGAAGAACACGCTCTTGTCCGACTTCCTTGAGGACTGCCTCGGCAAGCTCGTCGAGGCCGTCCAGAAGGAGTTCTCCAACCCGCCCGGCCAGGCGAAGGGCCTCGTCTCGGCCGCGCAGAAGCGTTGGACGACGCTCTTCAACCTCCTCATCCAGCTCTTCAACAAGACGAACGGCCGCTACGTCTACCTCTCCGGCGAGAAGGGCCTCGAAGACTTGAGGACCGAGCACACCATACTCAAGAACCTCTACGAGAGTCTGCGCGGCCTTATTCAGAGCCAGACCTTCTGCGGGATGTTCGACGAGACGGAGTTCCCCGAATACCCGTACGCGAGCCTCAACGGGCCCTCGAAAGACCCGCTCTACATCCCGACCGTCTTCGGCAAGGGCTTCCACCGCCGCCTGCGCATCCACCCGAACGGCCGCACCGCCTACACCTGCGGGCTCGGCAACAAGATTCACGTCTACGACCTCGTCTCGAACGAGATGGTCGAGGAGCTGAAGTTCCCCGACGACGGCGCGCAGGTGCACGACGTGGCCTTCTCGCAGGAGGGCGCAGAGCTGTACGCCGTCGCCACCCTGAACGGCAAGGACAGCTTCTTCGCCGTCGCCGCCATCGGAGGCACCGGCCACGAGTGGAAGAGTTCGTCCATCGTCTGCGACGTGCAGCTCGTCACGCTCGGCACGCGCAAGAAGGTGCCGGGCAAGGTCTACGCCGCGGGGAAGGGCAAGGGCCTCTACGAAATCAACGTCGGCAACGTCCAGCCCAACCTTCAGCCGATCCTGCCGTTCAACCTCGCGGGGCATCTCGTCATAGTCGAGAAGGGCACACAGTCCTTCGCCTTCATGACGGCGCGGACGCCGGGTTTCGGCCCGCCCAACGTCTACGACATGGTTCTGCGTTACGACCTCGTCAGCCAGCAGTCCATGGAAATCTTCAACCTCACAATTGGCGGCGAGCACCTGACCGGGCAGGACGACATCGCCGTCGCCTATGACGCCAAGCCCACCCCGCTCCTCTACGTCGTCGTCAACCCGCCGTCGTTCTCCAACAACAAGCAGCTCCTCGTCTTCGACGCGCGCGGCCCGCAGTTCGGCCAGCCCATCCTCCCTTGGATGGTTGACCTCGAAGAGAACACGGCCGTCCGCCTCGCCTACAACTACGAGACGCGCAACCTGATGCTGACCTTCGCCGACAGCTACCGCGTCCGCCTCGTCTGGGAAGACACTAACGAGATCACGACGACTTACCAGCTCGACCAGAATTTCCGCTACCCCGTCCAAGTCTCGCCGATGGCGATTGCCGTCGGCCCCGACCCGCAGGGCGAAGGGGCCACCCGCGTCTACGTCCTCAACAGCGCGAGCAACACCATCAACTCGGCGCCCGCCTCGCGCTTCAAGCCCTCGCGGCAAATCCCGCTTCAGCCGCTCGTTGACTACCGCGCGGCCGTCCTCGAAGCCTTCGTCCGCCTCTTCGGCGGCCTGCTCCAGTACTTGAAGGACTGCCTCTGCGACCACCTGCTCGTTGACTGCCCCGAGTGCGGCCGCGACGACAAGATCTATCTGGCCTGCGTCCAAATTAGGGAGGGCAGCGTCTACAAGATTTGCAACTTCTCGAAGCGCAAGTACGTCAAGAGCTTCCCCACGGTGGAGTACTGGCTCTCGGCCGTGCCCGTCCTGCCGCTCGTCGGCAAGGCCGTCGAGAAGCTTTGCTGCGCCGTCCTGCCCGAGTGGTTCGGCCGCTACACTGCCTCGAAGACCGTCCAGTCGCCGAACGTCTTGACGAGCGCCATGCTCCACATCGCGACGAGCGCGCTCAAGGGCGGGAGCGTCCAGGCGCTCGTCGGCAAGCAGTTCGGGGGCCTGGGCGACGCCTTCGCGAAGCTCGTGCGTGACTGGTTCGTGTGCGCGTCGCGCGAAGACGGGACGTTCGGGGGTGTGGCGAGGGAGGATTTAATCGGGAGGCGGATGGAAGACGTGAAGGGCCTGGTCCGCGACTCGATAAACGTGGTCGGCGTGGACGAGTACGACCCCTGCGACGGCCTGCAAAACTTCCTCCGCCTCTTCACCGCGCCCTCGCGCCTGGCCGAAGGCTCCAACGTCCGCCTCGTCGTCGAGGACGGCACCATCCGCAACTACACGACGGTCGCGGGCGCGACGGGCCGCAGCGTGCCCCTCCAGTCCGACGAAGCCGCCAACGTCGAACCCGCACAGACCTTCGCGGCGGCCCTACGCCAGACGGAGACGCCCCCTGCCTCAAGCGCCTCCGGCGAAGAGGTCCGGAGCCTCCGCGAAGAGCTTGCGGCCATGCGCGAAGAGTTCGACCGCGCGCGCGCCGAGTACGAACGAAACCTCGAAGAGCTGAAACAACAGGTCGGCGCCCTCGCCCAGAAGCGCCCGCCGCGCAAGTCAAAGGCCGAATAGCCCCGGCGAGTCCGATAAGCTAGGGGCTCAGCTTCAAAAAAGGCATGTCGGCGGGTGTGCGCGCGTCGGAGGGGTCGGCCCAGAGGTCGTTGGGGATGGTGGGCGACCAGTGGGGTCGGAGGGGGTCACGGTCGTCGCCCTGATGTCGCTTATCTTCATCTCTTCTCGGCCGCGCGCCGCCGGAAGGCTTCGAGCAGGGCGTCGTAGGCGGGCTTGGGCGCGTAGAGATGGTCGAAGGGCAGGGGCAGACCCTTGGCGCCTTTGGTGAACTCCGGAATCCACGTGTACCTGTCGGTGAGGCCCCAGGTCTGAAAGGCTGTGCAGCGCGGCTGGCGGAGGCAGGCTTCCGCGACCCGCCGGTAGATGTCCGCCTGCCTGGCGAGCAGAGCCGGGTCGGCCAGACGGCCCGACGCGTCAACGGGCAGGGGCACGTCCATCTCGGTGATGTGGACCTCCAGCCCGAGCGCGACGAGGCGCGCGATGTTGGCGTCTATCGTGGCGAGGTCTTTGGCTTCAAGGTCCATGATGTGCGCCTGTATGCCGACGCCGTCAATCGGCACGCCGCGGCTCTTGAAGTCTTTGACCATCGCGTAGACGGCGTCCGACTTCGGGTTGACGCCTTCCGTGTCGTAGTCGTTGTAGAAGAGCTGGGCGTCGGGGTCGGCCTCGCGCGCCCAGCGGAACGCCTGCTCGACGTAGGCCGTGCCCTTGCCCTTCAAGCCGATGCCCGGCTGGTCGTACCAGATGGAGGGCTCGACGCTGCCGTCGGCGAGGAAGACCTCGTTGACCACGTCCCAAGCGAAGACCCGCCCGCGGTAGTGCCGCATCACCTTCGTGATGTGCTCGCGCAGAAGCTCGGACATCTGCCCGGGCGTGAAGCGGCCCTTTGCGATCCAGGCAGGGTTGTACTCGCTCCACGCGAGCGTGTGGCCGCGCACCTTCATATCGTGTTTGCGCGCGAAGGCGACGAGGCGGTCGCCGGGGCCGAAGTTGAAGGCGGCGCGGTTGGGCCGAATGGCGCCCCACTTCAGAGCGTTCTCGGCCGTCAGCATGTTGAACTCGCGCGCGAGCGTGGCGGCGTATTGCCTGTCGGAGAGCAGGCGCGGCTCGACGGCCGCCCCGACCAGCACGCCCGCCCGGTCGGCGTACTCGCGCAGAGTTTGAGAGAGACAAACGCCGCGCGCCCCCCCCAACAGCAGGGCGAACGCGGCGGCGGCACACAAGGCTTTCTTCGCGCTCAAAGGTTTCGCTCCCGAATAAGATTTTTCTTAATCATAACTCAGAAAATTTATCTTCCGTTCCAGCAAAGCGAAATGTTCGTTGCGGCGGGCATCGTAATTAACACGCAACACTCCCGCAACCATCCGCGGGGCGGCCTCGCGTATCCTCCGTGGAACTTAAGGCGACACTCTCGCGAGTGTTTATGTGGAAGCGGAAGCGCCGGGCTCTTGTAAAGTCCGGCGCTTCTTTACACAGAAGCAGTAAGGCGCACCCAGGGGTGCCGGAGAAAGGGGGTTTTATCGTGTCCGCGATGTATGAAGAGATTAGACTCGAAGACCTGAGCCCCGAAGAGAAGCTGCGGGGCGAGCCGCGAACCGAGATTGAAGTGCCCGGCGCGCAGAAGCCGGAAAGCCTGGAGGTCAACAGGGAGTTTAACCCGAACACGGAGTGAGCGGCGTCGCCGCCGCGCAGATTCATTAACCCGTAACAGAACCTTATCAACCCGCAAGGCGGAGGCTTGAGTCATCAGCCTCCGCCTTGTTACGTTAGCGTACAGATTGCATGGGGGTCTTGCTCTAAAACGTGCTGGTGGGCCTTAACAAATCTTCGACCCGGAGGCCCGCTTGATGCGTCGCATCCTACGTGAGAACGGACTCTCAATCATCTGGCTCGGGCTCTTCTTCCTGACTCTCATCTCCCTGAGCCTCACCTTCCTGCTGCTCTTCCTCGGCGCCTTCCTTCTGCACGCGGCTGGCGGCGCGCGCCAGTACAACGAAGATCAGGCCGAGCACAACAGCCCCGAGCGCGTGACGACCATGCAATACGTCGCGACCTCGCGCTTCTGGTTCGAGTCGTTGCAGAACTGGCAGAGCGAGTTCCTGTCGGTCGGCCTGATGGTGGTGCTCACTATCTGGCTACGCCAGAAGGGCTCGCCCGAGTCCAAGCCCGTTGACGCGCCACACAGCCAGACGGGCAAGGACTGACCTCAACGCGCCATGACTCTCGGACGTTATCGGACCGCGCGGGCGCGTCGCCGCCTCCTCGTTACCGCGGCAGCCTAAAATTTATACCTGTAGCGTGCGGTGATGCTGCGCCCCGGCCCGTCAACGCCCCAGCCGGGCGCGCGGTAGTTCTTGTCCGCGATGTTCTCGAAGTCGAGGGTTAGCTCCTGCGACTCGTTGAAGCGGAAGCCGCCGCGGAGGCCGAGGAGGCCGTAGCCCGGGATGGCGCTGTAGAGCGGCGCGGACTCGACGCCGACGCCGAGCACTCGGTTCTGCACCTGCTGGAGCGTCTCGCCGGTCGCGATCAGGCGGCCGCCGGCCGAGCCGCACTGGCCGGTCGTGCCGGGCGTCGTCAGGCCGCGCACGCAGGCGCCCCGGCGGAAGAAGTTCTGGATGTTGGTGCGCGAGCGCAGCGCGCCCGTGCGGCGGTCGGCGAGGTCGAGCGTGGAGAGGCGGTCCTGGCGGCCGGCGAGCGTCGAGTAGGCTTCGACCCAGTAGCGGCTGCGCGCGGGCCGGAAGCGCAGTCGCAGGAAGCCCATCTGCGGCGGGATGCCGCCGCCGCCGAGGTTGGGCGGCAGGCCCGTCTCACGGTCGGCGGCGTGGACGAACGAGTAGTTGCCGCCGAAGTCCAGAGACTCAGTCAGGCGGAGGTCGATCTCGTACTCGAAGCCTTTGAGGCGGGTGTCGCCGAAGTTGGCCTGCACGAGCACGGGCGAGGGGGAGAGGGGCACGAAGACGGCGCCGTTGGCGTTCTGCCTCTCGATGGTCTGGCTGCCGAGCCGCAGGCCGACCGCGCCCGGAGGCAGGATGAGCGTTTGCCGGACGATGGTGTCGGCGTAGTCGATGACGAAGACGACGGCCTCGGTGTCGAAGCGGCCGCGGCGGAAGCGGAGGCTGAAGTCGTAGTTGTTGCTCGCCTCGGAGCTGAGCGGCGCGACCTCAACGTCTGTCGTGACGGCCGACTCGTCGGCGGTCGAGCCGACGGTGGCGCCGAGGCCGGTCACGTCCGCGGTCGCCACCTGAAAGCCGACGCCGACGAGGCCGACCGACCCGAGGTTGGTGATGTTGGGCGCGCGGAAGCCGCGGCTGTAGTTGAAGGCGACGTTCAGGCCCTTCGTCAATGTCCCGACCGCGCCGATGCGGCCGGAGAAGTCGGCGACGCGCAGCGAGTCGTCCGGCCAGAGCGGCCGGCCGCCGACGAGCGGGCTGTTCGAGGCGCGCGAGCGGTAGGAGCCGACGTTGTAGCGCAACGCGCCGCTCAGCCTGAGGCGGCCCGGGACGGCCTCGAAGGCGTCCTGCACGTAGAGCCCGGCCAGGATTTGTCGCGAGCCGTGCGGCACCCGCGGGCGCGTGATGTTGACCGCGCCGGTCGAGGGCTCGAAGGTGTAGGAGGGCGCGTCCACGCCGTCGCGGTAGATGTCGCCGCCGAAGAGGAAGGTGTTGCGCGGCGTGAACTGTTTGTCGAAGTAGAAGCCGAAGCCGACCGAACTCGTACGCTCCTTGTCGTGCGTGATGCCGGCCAGCGGGTTGCCCTGGCCGCCCTGGTTGACGCGCTCCTCGCGCTGACTGTTGTAGGAGACGGTGCCCGAGAAGTTGTCGAAGAAGCCGGCGCCCTGCTTGAAGTAGCGCAGGTAGCCGAAGTCGAGCATCAGGTTGCGGAGGTCGGCTATCAAGTTCCCGTCGCCGCCGAGCAGTTGGTCGTATCGCTTGCCGCCGTCCTGCTGGCTGCGCTGGTAGCGGAAGGCCAACTGCTGGTCTTCGGTCGGGGCGTAGGCGAGCTGGAGCGTCCCGCCGTACTGCGTAAACGCCGTGTCGGGCAGCCGCGTCTCGCCGATGACGGTCGAGGGCAGGCCGAGGAAGCGCGTGACGGCGGCGTGGCTGTCTAAGCCGTGGCCGGTCCGCAGCGTGCTGGCGCGGCGGACGACGGCGGTGCCCAGCACTCCGAATCGCTTCGTGCCGTAGGAGACGAGCGCGTTGGTGCCGTGCGAGAGGTCGGCGCTGGAGAACATTGTGCTGAACTCGCCGTGGACCTGCGGCGGGTCGAAGCCGAACTCGGGCGAGCGCGAGACGAGCTGCACGGTGCCGCCCAGGCCGTCGGAGCCGTACTGCGCCGTGTTCGGGCCGCGCTGCACTTCGACCGAGCGCAGGCTGGTCGGCTCGTTGAGGTTGAAGAAGGTGTTGATGCCGCCACGCTGCGTGGACTGCGTGAAGCGCACGCCGTCCACGTAGACGCCGACCTCGGTCAGGCCGCGCACGAGCACCGCGCCGATGGTCGGGCTGGTGCGCTGGAGCGAGACGCCGACCTCCTCGTCGGCCACCTGCGCGAGCACGGCCGTCGCGCGCTGGCGGATGGCCTCCTCGGGGATGACGTTGATCTGCTGCGGGACCCTGTCCTTGTCCTCGGCCAGCCCCGTCTCGGCCGTGACCGTCACGTCCTCCTTAAGCTGGTTGACCTCCAGCACGACGTTGACCTCGGACAGCGCGCCCGCCGACACGCGCACGGGCTCGCGCCGCCGGCTGAAGTCGGCGCGCGTGACCATCAGCACGTACGACCCAGGGGCCACTCCCTCGAAGCGGAAGCGGCCCTCGGCGTCCGTCCTGGTCACGCCGAGCTGTAGTTGCTGCGCGTTGACGAGTGACACGTCGGCGTCGCCGACGGCCGCCCCCGCCAGGTCCCTGACCGTCCCCGTCACGCCGCCCCGCGTCGCGCCCTGTTGGGCCGGCACCGCGCGCGCCCCGAGCAGCATCACGCCGCACAGCGCGACCAGGAACAACAGGCGAAGGCGCACACCAGCCATCCTATGCATCCGACACGTTCTCCTTGTTTGCAGGGCGCGGCAGGGAAGAGACTCACCCGCCTCTCGTCTTTAAGCGCCGGCCGAATCTTCGGCCGCCGTGGACTCGTGACACATCAAGTTTGAGTGAGATTACCTGATAAAGACCGGCCGGGTAAATCCAAAAAACCCTCCGCCGTGGATATTCCCTCCCCCACCAACTAT
>DATHBF010000190.1:0-2777 GCA_035296285.1 Pyrinomonadaceae bacterium
CGACGGCCTCGTCGCGCCGGCCGGCGAGGTCGAGCGCCTGTGCGGCGCGCAGGCGGGCGCGGGTCGCGGTCGTCGCCTCGGCCTTCGGGTCGGCCGCGGCGGCCAGGTACTCCTTAACCGCGCGGTCGGCGTGGCCGGCGACGAGCAACGCCTCGCCGTAGCTGAAGTGGACGAGGTCGAGCGGCGGGCGCGCGCCGGACTGCGCGGGCGACGCCAGCAGCGACTCGAAGACGGCGAAGGCTTCCTGTTCGGTCTTCTTCGCGGCGGCGGGGTCGGTCGCGCGGTCAAGCTCGGCCTGCGAGACGAGCGCGTCGGCGGCCTCCATGCGGAAGAGGTAGTTGCGCGGGTACTTCGCGCCCAGCTGGCTGGCGTAGGTGTAGGCGTCGCGGAAGCGGCGCTCGCGCTTCAAGAGGGCGATGAGCACGCTCTTGGCGTCGTCCTGCGCCCACTGGCCCTCGCGCGCCACCTGTTCGAGGGCAGCCAGGCCCCGCTTCTTCGACCCGCGGAAGCCGCCGATGGAGGCGAGCAGCTTGACGGGCAGCGGGAGCGAGCCGACGACGTAGTCGTACATCCCGATGGTCACCTTGGCGTCGGTGAAGGCCGGGTCAATCTTGATGACCTCCTTGTGGCGGTCAACGGCGTCGTTGCCGTTCCGGAGCGCCGACATGAAGCTGCGCTCGACCATCGCGCCCCAGGCGGACTTTATGCCTTCGGAGGCGCCGAGGTAGTAGAGGGCTTCAACGTCCTTCGGGTCGCGCTTCAATCGGGCCTCGCAAAGCTCCTTCGTCTTGCGCGTCAGCTCCTTGAACTCGCCGGCCACCTCGGGGTCGGCCTTGTCGTCCTCCTCCTTGTAGAAGCCCTCGTCGTTGTAGAGCGACGCCTGCAAGCGGCGCGACTCGTTGAGGGTCTTCAGCCAGAGGCTCGCGGCGAGGAACTGGTAGCCGGCCGGGTGGTCAGGGAAGGCGCGCGTCATCTCGCGGAAGGACTTGCGCGCGGACGTGTAGTCGAGGTTGTAGAGGAAGTCGAAGCCCTCTCTCCTCAACTCGTCGAAACGCTTGCGGTCGTTAACGTCCGCGCCCGGCCTCGCCGCCGCGGGCGCCTGCTTCGCGCCCTCCTGCCGCGCCAGCGCCGGCACGGCCGACTGCGCCAGCAACAGCGCCAACAAAAACCTTCCCACTCTCATCACGGACAAACCCCTTTACTGCTTTTTCCGGCTCAGCCGCCGAAGGCTTCCAGGTATTTGACGCCCGCGCCCGTGTTGAAGAGCACGACGCTCTCGTCGGCGCGGACCTCGCCCCTGTCCGACAAAATCTTAAGCGCCGGCAGACAGGCCGCGCCTTCGGGCGCGACGAAGATTCCCTCGGCCGCGCCAATCTCTTTGACCGCCGCCAGCAGCTCCTCGTCCGGGACGGCCAGCGCCGTGCCGCCCGACTCGCGTATCGCGTCGAGGATGAGGAAGTCGCCGATGGCCTTCGGCACCCTCAAACCCGAGGCGACCGTCGCCGCGTTCTCGAACTCGTCCGCGAAACGCTTTCCCTCGTCGAAGGCGCGGACGATGGGCGCGCACGTCGCGGACTGGACCGACACCATGCGGGGCCGCTTCGGGCCTATCCAGCCCATGCTCTCCATCTCGTCGAAAGCCTTCCACATCCCGACGAGCCCCGTGCCCCCGCCCGTCGGGTAGATAACCAAGTCGGGCAGCTCCCAATCCAACTGCTCGGCCAGCTCGTAGCCGAGCGTCTTCTTGCCCTCGACGCGGTACGGCTCCTTCAGGGTCGAAACGTCGAACCAGCCCTCGGCCTCTTTGCGTCGCGCGACCTCGGCGCCGCAGTCGGTTATCAAGCCGTCAATCAGCGTGACGTGCGCGCCCGTCTGCTCGCACTCGATGACGTTGGCGCGGGGCGTGTCGCGCGGCATGAAGATGAAGGCTTCGAGGCCGGCGCGGGCGGCGTAGGCGGCCAGAGCCCCGGCGGCGTTGCCGGCCGAGGGGACGGCCAGCTTACGAGCCCCCAGCTCTTTCGCCATCGAGACGGCCGCCGCCATGCCGCGCGCCTTGAAACTCTGCGTCGGGTTCTGCGACTCGTCCTTGACGAAGAGCCGCGGAAGTCCCAGCCTCTCGCCCAGCCGCGCGGCGGGCACGAGCGGCGTCCAGCCTTCGCCGAGCGAGACGATATTTTCTTCGCGCCCGACGGGCAGCACCTCTCTGTAACGCCATAAATCGGACCTTCTTCCCTTCAGGCTCTCTCGTGTCAGAGAGCGCGCCGCCGCCTCCAGGTCGTAGCGCACCAGCAGGGGCTTCCCGCACTGCGTGCAGAGGTTGTGCAACCTCCGTGCCTCGTGGCGCGCGCCGCAGGCGGCGCACTCAAGGTGTGTCACATGCATCTGTTCCGAATCCTTCCCCGTCGGTTTGAGTTGCCCGAGGACAGGCCGAAAACGGGCGCTTTTCGCCCGGCCGGGCCGGATTCGGCGGCGCACCCGCCGCCCGCGATTCTGGCCCGCCCATCCCGCTTTTTCACCCGCCTTTGTGTCACTTTCAAGTCTCTCACAACGCGCCCCGGCCTGTCAGTTGGAGCATAGGTGCTGCGCCCCTTTCGATTGCGGCGTCGGCGCGGCGTGAGGCTTGAAGGGGCAACGTGCGATAGCCGGGGGCTCTTGACCCCGAAGGGGTCGCCGACAATAGCCGGGGGCAAGTGAGGATGCGCAGCATCCGAACGCCGCCCCCGGTACGGACATGAAATAGAATCCGACCCTGAAAGGGTCGCACCGCCGCGTGCGGG
>DATHBF010000191.1:0-4004 GCA_035296285.1 Pyrinomonadaceae bacterium
CTCGTTCAGCCGCTTGAGGTCCGAGACGATGCGGAGCTTGACGGGCTCGTCGAGGGCCGAGAGCGGCTCGTCGAGCAGCAGCACTTCCGGCGACGCCGCGAGCGCGCGGGCGAGGGCCACGCGCTGCGCCTCGCCGCCCGAGATGGCGCGCGGCCTCCGGTTGGCCGCGTGCGTCACGCCTAGCCCTTCAAGCAATGACATCGCACGTTCTCGTCGCGCCTTTCGTTCGTCCGCCGCCGCCGCGAACTCTACGTTCTCCAGTGCCGTCATGTGCGGGAAGAGCGCGAGGTTCTGGAAGAGGTAGCCCACGCGTCTGCGCGCGACGGGCACGTCAACGTTCCCTTCCGAATCGTAGAGCACGCGGCCGCCCGCGGAGATGCGGCCCGAGTCCGGCCGGACGAGGCCGGCGACGGTCTTAAGCGTTAGAGTCTTTCCCGAGCCAGAGGCGCCGAAGAGGACGGTGACGCCGGGCGGGGCGTCGAAGGCCACGTCGAGCGTGAAGCCTTCGCCGTCGCCCTCTCCGCCGAGCCTCTTCCTGACCCTAACGTTGAGCATCTGACAGGAGGTTCGTCGCGTAGAGGAGGGCGAAGGCGACGCCCGAGAGGATGAGGACGAGCGCGACGGCGTCCGCGTCGCGGCCGGCCTGCGTCGCGTCGTAGATGGCGATGGCGGCGGTCTGCGTGCGGCCGGGGATGTTGCCCGCCACCATCAGCGTCGCGCCGAAGTCGCCGAGCGCGCGCGCGAAAGCGAGCACGCCCCCGGCCGCCAGCCCCTTTGACGCCAGCGGCAGCGTGACGCGCCCGAACACCTGCCACTCGGACTTCCCCAGCGTGCGCGCCGCGTCCTCGTACTCCGTGTCCACGGACGCGACCGCCGCCCGCGCCGTCTTCACCATCAGCGGCAGCGCCCCCACGGCCGCCGCGACGACGGCGCCGCGCCAGGTGAAGACGAGCTGCGAGCCCGTCAAAAATTCGTAAGCGCGGCCGACGGGGCCGTGGCGGCCGAGCAGCACGAGCAGGTAGTAGCCGAGCACGGTGGGGGGCAGGATGAGCGGCAGCGTGACGACGGCGTCGAGCGCCTCGCGCCCGAAGAAGCGGCGCCGCGCGAGCAGCCAGCCGAGCGCGCCGCCCAGGACGACGACGGCCAGCGTCGAGAGGGCTGCCACGCGCAGCGAGAGCCAAAGGGGGAAAAGGTCAACGCCCAACATCGGCGGGGAAGATAACACCCGCGGGCCGGGGCGGCAAAACGGGGGCGGAAACGGAAGGGAGGGGAGGGGGGGGCTTGAAGCTTCTGATAATCGTCTGCGCGGCGCTGGTGTTCGTCGCCGCGTGCGGGGGGAGGTCGGGGACGCGTTCGATAACCGTGATGGCGGCCTCGGACCTGACGCCCGCGTTCGAGGAGTTGGGGCGCGAGTTCGAGCGGCGGAAGGGCGTCCGCGTCGTGTTCAGCTTCGGCTCGACGGGCAACCTCGCCAGGCAGATAGAGAACGGCGCGCCGGCCGACCTCTTCGCCGCCGCCAACGTCTCCTTCGTCGAGGGGCTTGAGCGCAAGGGCTTAGTCGTCCCCGGCACGAAGGCGCTCTACGCCCGCGGCCGCCTCGCGCTCTACACGGCCGCCGACGGCCGCCACACCTTCTCGAAGCTCGAAGACCTCGCGCGGCCCGAGGTCGTGCGGTTCTCGATAGCGAACCCCGAGCACGCGCCCTACGGCGTCGCGGCGCGCGAGGCGCTTGAGAAGCTGGGCCTGTGGGAGAGGCTGAAAGACAAGTGCGTCTTCGGCGAGGACGTGAGGACGGCGCAGCAGTTCGCGGAGAGCGGGAACGTGGACGCGGCGATAGTTGCGCTCTCTCTGAGCGTGCGCGGCAAGGGGCGCTGGGTGCTCGTCCCCGAAGACCTCCACCGCCCGCTCGACCAGGCGCTCGCCGTCGTCAAGGGCGGCCGGAACGAGCAGGACGCCCGCGCCTTCGCCGCCTACGTCAACGGGCCGGAAGGCCGGCCCGTCATGAAGAAGTATGGATTCGTCCTGCCCGGCGAGACGCCTTAAGGATTCACATCCCCGTCTCGTGCCGCGAGCCGGGCGCGCTGCGTTCCGGGGCGGGGGCGGACGGGTATTGCGGGATGGTAAAGCTTAACTCCGCGGCCCGCTCTTCATCCATCACGTCCTCGCCGGGGTCGTGTTCGAGGGCGAGGCGGAGGAAGTTCTCGAAGAGGGCGCGGCCGTCGCGCGACTCGTTGGGGTGCGCCCAGTTCGTGCGGGTGCTGGCCTCCTGTCGGAGCAGGCGCCTGCGCTCCTCGGGCGGGAGGTTCGGGTTGATGCGCGAGAGGTTGCTCGTCAAATCCTGGAAGGATTTTTCGAGGTGGAACTGGACCGTGTAGATGAGCTGGCCGCCCGCGCGCTTGACCATCATCTGGTTGCGGCACAGGTACGAGGTCGCGAGCAACTGGAAGCCGTCGGGCACGCGGTCGAGCATGAGGCCGTGGTTCTGCCAGACGCGGAGGACGCGCCCCTCGGTCGTGTAGTCCTGCCAGACCCCGGTGTCGCGGTCGTTGATGCCGCGGAAGATCGGGTCCTCAGGCTCCGTGATGCGGACGAAGCGGTACTGGTACTCGAAGAGGCGGCCCTGCCGGCGCTCGCGCGGCTCGGCGTTGTCGAGCGTGACGCAGCGGGCGCCGAAGCAGATGCCGACGAGCTGGTGGCCGCCGCAGATGCCGAGCACGGGCGTTCGCGTGCCGCGGACGAAGCGGGCGAAGCGAGAGAGCATTTGCGGGTCATAGTAGTCGAAGTCCGTCAGCGTGCCGCTGAGGACTATCGCCTGCGGGCGGAAATCGCGCGCGGCCTCGGCCAGCTCGGAGAGGTGGACGACGCGCGCTTCGGGCTCGCGCACGAGGCGCTTCACGTTGTTGACGATGTTGTCCAGGGCGAGGCAGGAGATGTCACGCTCGCGGCTGAGCTTAGACTCGGCGGTGGCCCCCCAGTCCTCGCGCGCGTAGTCCGAGAGGTCGCGCCCGTCTTGCAGGAGGCAGTTGACGACGAGCACGCGGACGCTCTCGATGCGCTGCTCGACGGGCTCGTACGGGCAGAAGGTGCGCTGGCTGTAGGGGAAGGGCAGAGGCTCGGGCTGGTCGGGCGGCGTCACTTGCAAGGTTTCTTCCGTCGTCATCGGTCTTTTGATGTCCTTCCCCACTACTCGCCTGGTTGTGCGCGGCGGGGTCGCTGCCGCGTGTTCTGGTTGAACTGCGGGATGGCCGCGCCGGCCCCCGCCTCCTCTATCTCGCGTTTGACCTCTCGCTTCACGGCCGCGCGCACGCGCGTGCGGAAAGATGCCGCGCGCCCCTCGCTCAGGTGGTCGGCCAGGAGCAGCGTCCGCTGCCAGGCGGACTCAAGCTCGTCGGCGGCGCGCGAAATCTTCGTGATGTCGTACGGCACCGCGACGCTCTCGACGCCCAGCCGCGCGAAGACCGACAGGTAGCGCGCCGTCGCAAGGTCCGGGCACGAGACGCGCCGCCGCCCGACCTTCAGCTCGATGCCGAGCAGCGTGTGCAGGACTTCGACCGGCGCGCTCACGGCCGCGACCGGGACCGGGACCGGGTGCGAGCGCGTCCTCATCGTCATGATGCGCTCGCGGTAGACGGCCGGCAGCCACTCGGCGCCCAACCGCTCTCTGACCTGAGAGACGAGCGCGTCGAGCGAGGCCGGGCGCGCTTCCCCGGCCGCCCCGCCCCGCGGGGCCGCCTCCGATGCCGCCTGTGCGCCGGCCGCACCTTTCATCGCACGCCTCACCGCCGAAATAAAACCTCGGGCCGTCGGGCGTCGGCCCCGACACCCGACGGCCCGAGGCCGTGCACCCGTTAAACAAACTCGCCTAGCGCAGGCTCGTCACGGCAATCGACTGCGCGGCGCGGAAAACGTCGATGACGGGGCCGGGGAACAACCCTAAGAAGAGCACCCCCGCCGTCGTCAGCACCAGCACCAGCCCGACGCTGGCCGGGATGCGCGGCGCCCGC
>DATHBF010000192.1:0-2956 GCA_035296285.1 Pyrinomonadaceae bacterium
AAGGAGCTGGCGGCGCGCGGCCACAACGTTCACTTCATCTCTTCGGCGCTCCCGACGCGGCTCACGGAGCTTAACGAGCGGGTGCGCTTCCACGAGGTGGAGATGATGTCGTACCCGCTCTTCGAGCACCAGCCCTACACGCTGGCCCTGGCGACGAAGATGGCCGACGTGGCCGAGACCGAAGACCTCGACCTGCTCCACGTCCACTACGCCATCCCGCACTCGATTAGCGCCATCCTCGCGCGCGAGTCCCTGAAGCCGAACCGCTGTCTGCCCGTCATCACGACGCTGCACGGCACGGACATCACGCTCGTCGGCGCCGACCGCTCCTACCTCCCCATCACGCGCTACGGCATCGCGCAGTCGGACGGCGTCACGGCCGTCTCGGCTTATTTGAAGCAGGCGACGGCCGAGACCTTCCACTTCGACCACATAGCCGTCATACCCAACTTCATCTGCTCGACCGACTACAGCCGCAAGGCCGTACCCGAGCTGAGAAAGGAGCTGGCGCCGGACGGCGAGCCGCTGCTGGTCCACGTCTCGAACTTCCGCCCGGTGAAGCGGCCCGTTGACTGCGTGGAGATTCTGGCGCGGGTGCGCGAGGACGGGGTCGGCGCGCGGCTCGTGATGGTGGGCGACGGCGCGGAGCGTTCGCGGGCCGAGCACCGCGCGCGCTGCCTCGGCGTCGAGAGGTTCTGCTCGTTCGTCGGCAAGCAGCCGCGCATCGTTGACTACCTGTCGGCCTCGGACGTGCTGCTGCTGCCCTCCGAGCAGGAGTCGTTCGGCCTCGCCGCGCTCGAAGCACTCGCGTGCGAGGTGCCGGTCATCGCCTCGCGCGTCGGCGGCCTGCCCGAGGTCGTTGACGACGGCGTGACGGGATGCCTCGCGCCCGTCGGCGACATCGAGAAGATGAGCGCCTGCGCGGCGCGGCTCCTGCGCGACGAATCTTTACGCCACGAGATGGGCGTGCGGGCGCGCACCTCGGCCCTCGGCCGCTACAGCACGGACCTCGTCATCCCTCAGTACATAGACTTCTATGAGCGTGTCATCGCCGCGACTAAAGGCCGCTCGGCCGCGGGAGGCTGAGGCGTGGGCCGCGCGCGTCTCCGGAGAGAAGCCGCTCGGCTACATCGTCCAGAACCTTGAGCGGGCCTACGGCGTGCCCGAGAACAAGTGGAGGCACTGGGACCCGCTCGACATGCTCGTCGCCGTCATCCTCTCGCAGGCGACGAGCGACGCCAACAGCGACCGCACCTACGACGCACTCAAGAAACGCTTCCCCACGTGGGACGCCGTCTTAAGAGCCCGCGAATCGACCCTCGTCGAGACGATAAGGCTCGGCGGCCTCGCCAACCAGAAGGCGGCCGTCATCCGCGACCTGCTCCGCCAGGTCAAAGAGCGCGAGGGCTCCTTCGACCTCGCCTTCCTGCGCGAGATGCCGGCCGCCGACGCCGCCCGTTATCTCTCAGGCTTCCGCGGCGTCGGCCCCAAGACCGTCGCCTGCACGCTGCTGTTCGCCTGCGGCCGCGACATCTTCCCGCTCGACACGCACATCTTCCGCGTCCTGCGCCGCGTCGGCCTCATCCCCCCGAAGTGCTCGGACCACTTCGCGCACGAGGTCATGAACCGCCTCGTCCCCGCCGGCAAGTTCTACTCCTTCCACGTCAACCTCATCCGCCACGGCCGCAAACTCTGCCGCCCCCGCGACCCCTTGTGCGAACGCTGCCCCGTCGTCGAATACTGCGACTACGGGCAGACGAGAATCTGAAGAAATTCAGCCCGCGTTCCTTATCTCCCGCGCCAGCCACGCCTTCGCCATCTTCCAGTCGCGCGCGACCGTGACGGCCGAGACGCCGAGGACTTCGGCCGTCTCCTCGACGGAGAGGCCGCCGAAGTATCGCAGCTCGACGACGCGGCACTTGCGCTCGTCAATCGCCGCCAGCCTTTGCAGCGCCTCGTCGAGCGCTATCAGCTCGGCCGACCTCTCCTCGCCGACGACGGCCACCTCCGACAGTGACACCTGCACGGCGTGCCCGCCGCGCTTAACGCGGTGGCTGTCGCGCGCGTAGTTGAGGAGGATGCGGCGCATGATCTGCGCGGCGATGCCGAAGAAGTGGGCGCGGTTCTGCCAGCGCACGCTCTTCTGGTCAACGAGGCGGAAGTAGGCTTCGTTGACGAGCGCCGTGGTCTGGAGCGTGTGGCCTGGGTTCTCGCGGCGCATGTAGTTGCGCGCGATGCGGTGCAGCTCCCGCTCGATGAGCGGCAGCAGCTCCTCCAGCGCCGTCTGATCGCCGTCGCTCCACGCGATCAGGAGTCCTGTGATTTCCGAGGGGTGGGGCATGGGGGTTGGAGTGCGGTTCGGCTAAAAAGGGAAGTCCGGATAGCGGGGCCGCGGGCCTTGAAAAGTTTCTGATAGTTCTCGGCCGGGGTTGGTGCGTTATGTAATAGGCAAGGCCCTGATGATTTTGCCCGAGCAGTTATATAGCGTCCGGCTCGGAAAAGACAACCTCGCGCGTTCTCACCGACCGCCCACGCCCTCGACGCGCCCTCAACGGCGCGCCCGAGCCGGCGGCTCTTGCCCCAACCCTTCCGAGGGCCGCCGCAGGAACGGCCCCGCCCGACCCACCCCAGCCGCGGCGCGCGTGTCCCCCCCGGCACGCGCGCCGCGCCCCCATCTGTCGGCCCCGCCATCACTGCCCGGCCGCCTTTGCGCCGAGCAACTTGTCCAGAATCGGGTCGAGTGAAAATAGCCCGGCGCTTCATCAACGCCGGGCTATTTTCAATGGCCTCCGACGAGGCTCAGGGTGTCAGCACGCCCGTCAGTTGACGGTGCGCGTCTGCTGGGCGTTGAGCGTTTCGTCGATGCGGGCGGCCGTCTCTTGCAGGTGGGCGCGGGTCATCATCGTCAGGCGTCGGCCGGCGGGGGCGGCGAGCGCCTGGCGGATTTGCGCGCGGA
>DATHBF010000193.1:0-5404 GCA_035296285.1 Pyrinomonadaceae bacterium
CCTCCCGGACTAAAAATTGAAGCGGCGCGGCCGCCGAAGGTAGAGATTCCTTCGGCGGCCGCGCCGCGCTTCGGTCTTCTCCAAACTGTCTTGACAGAACTCCGGTTAACCCATATCTATGACGGCGACTTCGAGACTCGCGGGCGGTCGGGGTTCAACCAGTGGAGAACGTAGAGCGCACACAGTTCGTGGTCCTGGCGGGCCACCTGGACGAGCAGCCGTTGCCGGACCTCATCCGGCGGCTGCGCGTGCAGAGAAAGACGGGGCGGCTCCAGGTCGAGTACGCGGAAGGCCCCGGCTCGTTCTTCTTCGAGGAGGGGCAGCTCGTGGACGCGCAGCTCGGCAAGCTGCGCGGCGTCGAGGCGCTCTACGCCGCGCTCTCCCTGGGCGGCGCCTCGTTCAACTTCAACCCGCTCGTGAGGCCGCCCGAGCGGAGCATCGACAGGCAGGGGCAGAGGTTCGTCGAAGACCTCGTCGAAGGGCCGAGGCGCGAGGGGCTGGCGGAGCTGAGAGTCGCGGGCAGGGAGGTGAACGACGCCGCGCCGCTGCCGCCGCGGGCCGACCTGCTCCAGCTGCCGCCGGCCGCCGGGCTGGTGGCGCCCCTGGAGGAGCGTCTGACCGCCGTCGAGGAGGCCATCAACAACACCGCCCGCCGCTTCTCGCGCGAGCGGCTCGCCTACGCCGTCGTCATCAGCTTCCTCGCAGGGCTCAGCCTGGTCGCGACGCTCGGCGCCATCTTCTACCCGTCCGGCCCTGCCCGCACGCCCCCGGCCGGCGCGGCGCTCACGACGCAGGCCCCGCAGCAGACAGCCCCCTCCCGGCCGGAGCCGCAGCCGAAGCAGGAGCCCGCGGCCGGACGGGACGCGCCCGACGTGGTGCCGTCGGCGGCGTCGGTGATCGGCACGCGAAAGGTCGAGGGGGTGTCTGCGCCGCGCGGCGCCTACGTCGTGCAGGTCATCGTGCAGGTCGAGCAGGGGCGCGTGACGGACGCGCGCGTGTGGAACCCGCGGCCGGGCGCCGACGCCCACGAATCAATCGCGCTCAGGATGGCGAGGGAACGCCGCTACCCCGAACAGTTCACGGGGAGCGAGAGGCTTCGGATCAAGGTCCAACCGTAGACGGCCCGCTCTATGCTCTTCCTCCAAAGCAAAAGGCTCGCGCTCCCGCTCGACGAGGTCGAACGCCTGCGTCTGCTCGACGCGCTGGCGGCCAAGGGCTTCAGGCCGCTCGCCCGCACGACGCGGCGCGCGGCCTTCCGCCTGCTGCTGAAGGGACTCGACGAGGCGTCGCTCGCATCCGCGTCGGCGGGGCTCGAACGCGAGTGCGTCGCGGACGGGCCTTTCACGCCGGGCGACCTCTTCTGCCAGAGCGACTGCGTGCTCACCCTCGTCTTCGGAGACGGGGCGGCGGGCGGCGTCGAGGCTTCCGTCGTCTACGACATCGAGACGGCCGAGCCCCTGTCGAAGCTCGAACGTTTATGCGCGGAGGTCGTCGGGGCGGCGGCCGAGATCAGGGCGAAGGGAAGGGAGGTAGAAAAAGCGTTAGAGCCGCCGGGCTGGGAGGCGCGCGCCGGGCGGTCCTCGCGGGGGCTCGCGCGCTTCATCGCCGTGCAGCCTCTGGAGGTCGTGCGCGCGGGCGCGGCGCTGCGCGGCGGTCGCCAGCTCGCGCGCGCCTCCGAGCTGCTTGAGGAAGGGTCTGTCCGGCAGTTCCTGCGGCGCGTGCAGGAGATGCGCCGCGAGGGCTTTACGCCGCGCCGTCTGTTGAAGGAGGCGGGCGCGCTCTCCGGCGTCTCTCTGGAGAAGATGGTGGAGGCGGGCCTGCTCGAACGCGAGCTGCGCGTGAGCTGCCGGAAGTCGGGCCACGCGCTCTTCGACCTGCCTTCGCCCGACTCGCTCGCGGCCGTCACCATCAGCAAGGCGAAGTGCAGCCAGTGCGCCGCGCCCGTCGCCGACGAGGTCGTCGAGGAGACCGTCAACCCGACGCGCCTCGCCGTCTCGCTCCTGGAAGACGGCGGGTGGCTGACCAACCGGGTCTACAAGATCATCCGCTCGCTCGGCGTCCCCGACAGCGAGATCGCCACCGGCCCCGTCTCGCCGCACGGCGAGTCCTCGCTCGCCGTGGACGTGTGCGGCAGCTCCTTCCTCTTCGTCACGAAGGACGGCGACCTGACGCCCGCCTTCTGCCGGCGCGCCGCCGAGACGATTGAAGAGACGGAGGCCGACCACGTCGTCGTCGTCCTGACGGGCGCCGTCGAGGAGGAAGGGCGCCTCCGGCTCTACGAGTTCGCATGGCGGCGCGCGCGCGCCGGGCACGACCTCGCGACGACCGTCGTCGAGGGTCTGGGCGGCGCCCGCGAGCAGTTCGAGCGCGCCTTCCGCGGCGCCGCCCGCCGGGAGCTGTCCCGCGCCCTCCACACGCTCGACCGGGCCTTGGGCTTCAGCGCGACCGCGTTCGTCCTCGACTGGTTCAGGCTGGCGAAGGCGGCCCGCGCTTCGGAGGGCGAGGCGGCGGCGGCGCCGTTCGTCGAACTCGATCACAAAGTCGCGTCTTAGCGAGTCGGAGGGAGGGCTGGGTGCTGGAGAGCTTCTGGAGAGACCTTCTGTACGGGGCGCGCGCCTTCCGTAAGAACCCCGGCTTCGCGCTCGTGGCCGCGCTCACGCTCGGCCTCGGCATCGGTGCCAACACGGCCATCTTCAGCGTCGTCGAGGCCGTGCTGCTGCGCCCCCTGCCCTTCGCCGCGCAGGACCGTCTGATGGTCCTCTGGAAGCGCGACCTGACGGCGAATCAGGAGCTCGTCGAGCTGTCCATCCCCGAGTTCAACGACTGGCGCGCGCAGACAGACAGCTTCGAGAGCCTGGCCGCGATGCCCACCTCCGTCTACGGCTACGGCTACGTGCTCGGCGACGGCGGCGAGCCCTTGCAGGTCGAGAGCGCGAGGGTGTCGGCAGACTTCTTCGACGTGCTCGGCGCGCGCCCCGCGCTCGGCCGCGCCTTCACGCCCGAAGACGACCGACCCGGCGCCGCCCGCGTCGCCGTCATCAGCCAGCGCCTCTGGCGCGAGCGCTTCAACTCCGACCCGGGCCTCGTCGGCCGCACCATCACGCTCAACCAGACGGGCTTCGAGGTCGTCGGCGTGATGCCCGCCGGCTTCGAGTTCCCGAGGGGCGCGGACATCTGGTCGCCACTCTCCGCCAACATCGGCGGCGGCGCGTTGCAGAACAGACAGGCCGTCTTCCTCCAGGCGGTCGGACGCCTCAAGCCCGGCGCGACGCGCGAGCAGGCGGAGGCCGAGCTGAACACCATCATCGGGCGCGTCGCCGCCGCGCACCCGGAGACGGAGGCCGCCGGGCACCGCGTCGTGTTGACGCCGCTCGTCGAGTACGTCTTCGGCAGCGCGCGGCTCGCGCTCTGGATGCTGCTGGCGGCGACGGGCCTGCTGCTGGCCGTGGCGTGCGCCAACGTGGCGAACCTCCTGCTGGCGCGCGCCACCGCGCGCCGGAGGGAGATGGCCGTGCGCGCCGCGCTCGGGGCCGGGCGCCTGCGGCTCGCAAGGCAGCTGTTCGCCGAGAGCCTTCTGCTGGCGTCGGCGGGCGGCGCCCTCGGCGTCGCGCTCGCCTACGGGCTGATAGACCTCCTCGTCGCCTTCGCGCCCGCGGACATCCCGCGCATGGAGGGCGTCGGCGTGAGCGGCGTCGTCCTCGCCTTCTCGCTGGGCGTCACCCTGCTGACGGCGTTCGCCTTCGGGCTCGTGCCGGCCGTCACGGCTTCGAAGGTGAACCTGGCCGAGACGCTGGGCGAAGGCGGCAAGGGGTCCGGCGGGCGGAAGGGCAACCGGCTGCGCGCGGCGCTGGTCGTCGCGGAGGTGGCCGTCACCTGCGTCCTGCTCGTCGGCGCGGGGCTCGTCCTGCGCAGCTTCGTCAAGCTGCAACAGGTGGACGCCGGCTTCGACACGGAGAACGTCCTCACCTTCCAGCTGCGACTGCACGGCCAGAGGTATCCGGACCGGGAGGCGGTCAGGGAGTTTTACCGGCAGCTCCTCGAACGCCTCGAAGCGCAGCCCGGCGTGCTCGCCGCGGGCGCCGTGCTGATACGCCCCCTGGAGGGCAGCATCGGCTGGGACGTGCCTTACGCGACCGAGGGCCAGACGCCGGAGGAGGCGAAGCGCAACCGCGTGCCGAACTTCGAGGTCGTCACGCCGCACTACTTCCGCTCCGTCGGGCTGCCCCTGAAGGCCGGCCGCGAGTTCACCGAGGCGGACGACGAGGAGGCGCCGAAGGTCGCCGTCGTCAGCGAGGCCATGGCGCGCGCCGCCTTCCCCGCGGGGGCGAACCCCGTCGGCCGGCGCATACGCCTCTTCGACCCGTCGGACTCGGACACGGCCCTGCACACCGTCGTCGGCGTCGTCGGCGACGCACGCTACCGCGACGTGAGGGACGCGCGCTGGGACGTGTACGTCCCTTACAGGCAGTTCAACTTCCCCGTCCGCTACGTCACGGTCCGCACGGCGTCGGACCCGGCCCTCTTCGCCGACGTGGTGCGGCGCGAGGTGGCGGCGCTCGACCCGGCGCAGGCCGTCGCCGCGCTGAAGACCACTTCGCAGCTCTTCTCGGAGAACGTCGCGCGGCCGAGGTTCAACACGCTGCTGCTCGCCCTGCTGTCGCTGCTCGCGGCGCTGCTGGCGGCGGTCGGCATCTACGGCGTGATGTCTTACGCGGTGCGGCAGCGGACGCACGAGATAGGCATCCGCCTGGCGCTCGGCGCGCAGCCGCGGGACGTGCTGCGGATGGTTGTCCGGCAGGGGATGGCGCTGGCCCTGGCGGGAATCCTCGGCGGCCTGCTGGCGGCGGCGGCCGCGACGCGACTACTGAGCGGGCTGCTCTACGACGTGAGCGCCTTCGACCCGCTGACCTTCTCCTCGACGGCGCTGACGCTGACCTTCGTCGCGCTGCTCGCCAGCTACCTCCCCGCGCGGCGCGCGACGAAGGTGGACCCGACCGAGGCGCTCAGGTACGAGTGAGCCGGCCGCCCGGTTGGAGCCACCATTAGTTGCGGTCGGACGCGCCTTTTCAGAAAGGCCCGAAACGGCGCGCCGCGCCCGCGTCCTGACACACCTCTTCAGCCTACATCTTGTGGTCCGGCCCGCGCGCCGCGCCACTCTCCCGTTATCGCGACCGATAAGGACCATTACGTCGCCCGTCCCCCTTTACTGGAGGGCGGTGGACTTCCAGCCGGCCGCCGTGCAGACGTAGACGCGGACGCCTACCGCGTCCACCTTCATCCGCCCGTACTCGGCCGCCGCGTCGCAGTCCGCGGCCGGCGGCGCCCCCGGGGTGAGCGCCAGCTGGAGGTAGCCGTTGACCTGGAGCGCGCTCTGCGGGCTGGTCGTGCCGATGCCGACGTTGCC
>DATHBF010000194.1:0-6796 GCA_035296285.1 Pyrinomonadaceae bacterium
CTCGCGCTTGATGTACTTGCACGCCGGGTAGTTGGCGCACGAGACGAACTCGCCGTAGGGGCCGTGGCGGCGGACGAGGCCGGCGGCGTCAACGGGGCACGTCTCGCCCTCAATCGGCACGGGTGCGGGCGCGGCCGCGCCGGTCTTCTTGCTTATCTTGCGGATGTTGCGGCAGTCGGGGTAGCCCGTGCAGCCGAGGAACTGGCCGAAGCGCCCGCGCTTCAAGGCCATCGGCTTGCCGCACAGCTCGCACGTCTCTTCCGGCGTCTCGGCCGCCGCGCCGTCGCCGCCCGCGCCGGAGGCGGAAGCGCCCGCGCCGTCTTCCGTTGCGGCCTGCGGCTTGGAGACTTCGCGCGTGGTGCGGCACTCGGGGTAGTTGGTGCAGGCGAGGAACTGGCCGAAGCGGCCGAGCTTGATGACCATCGGCGAGCCGCAGTTCTCGCAGACTTCCTTCGTCGGGATGGCCTCGCGCTTGCGCCCCTTGACGTAAGTCTCGAACGCCTTGATGTCGCGGTCGAACTTCCCGTAGAACTCCCGGAGCGCGTCGGTCCAGGCGAGCTTCCCTTCCTCTATCTCGTCGAGTTCCTGCTCCATCCGCGCCGTGTAGGACTCGTTGAAGAGGTCCGCGAAGCCGCCTTCGACCAGGAGGTCGTTGACGGTCGTGCCCAACGCGGTCGGGTGGAAACGGCCTTCCAGGCGCTCGACGTACTCGCGGTCCTGGATGGTCGTCATGATGGCCGCGTAAGTCGAGGGCCGGCCGATGCCCTTCTCTTCGAGCGCCTTGACGAGCGTCGCCTCGGTGTAGCGCGGCGGCGGCTCAGTGAAGTGCTGCTCGGGGGTGACGGCGTTGAGCTTCAGGTCTTCGCCCTTCTCCACGAGCGGGAGCTTTCGCGCGGCCTCGTCGTCCTCGTCCGTCTTCTCGTCGCGCCCCTCCTCGTAGACCCTGAGGAAGCCGTCGAACTTGAGGACGGAGCCCGTCGCGCGGAAGAGGAAGCGGCCGGCCGCGATGTCAATCGTCGTCTGGTCGAAGACGGCCGGGTTCATCTGCGAGGCGACGAACCGCTGCCAGATGAGCCGGTAGAGCTTCAGCTCGTCTTTGCCGAGGACGTGCGAAAGCTTCTCGGGCGTGCGCGTCACGTCCGTCGGGCGGATGGCCTCGTGGGCGTCCTGCGCGTCCTTTTTAGAGCGGTAGTGGACGGCCTTCTCGGGGAGGTAAGCGGCCCCGTACTGCCCCGAGATGAAGTCGCGGGCCTCAGTGAGCGCCGCCTCGGAGACGCGCGTCGAGTCGGTGCGCATGTAGGTGATGAGGCCGACCGAGCCCTCGGAGCCCAGCTCGACGCCCTCGTAGAGCTTCTGCGCCACCATCATCGTCTTCTTCACCGCGAAGCCGAGCTTGCGGGCGGCCTCCTGCTGGAGCTTCGACGTGATGAAGGCCGGCACGGGGTTGCGGCGGCGCTCCTTCGTCGCCACTTCCGAGACGACGAAACGCTCCCGCTCGGCCTCCGCGACGATTGAGCGCGCCTGCTCCTCGTTGCCGATGAGGATCTCCGACTTTTTAATTTCCTGGTCGAAGCCGGAGGTCTTGACGGTCTGCTCGTCAACCTTCCAGAGCCGGGCGTCGAAGGCCGGCGGCAGCCTGGCCGAGAGGTTGGCGGCGACGGTCCAATACTCCGTCTTGACGAACTTTTCAATCTCGCGCTCGCGCTCGACGACCATGCGCAGCGCGACCGACTGGACGCGCCCGGCCGAGAGGCGCCCGCCGATGGTGCGGCACAGCAGCGGCGAGACCTTGTAGCCGACCAGTCGGTCGAGGACGCGGCGGGCCTGCTGCGCGTCCACGAGGTGCTGGTCAATCTGCTTCGGCTCCTTGAAGGCGTCCTGCACGGCCCGCTTCGTGATCTCGTTGAACATCACGCGGAAGTGGGGCTTCTTCGGGCGCTTGGGGACGATCTCTTCGGCCAGGTGCTGGCAGATGGCCTCGCCCTCGCGGTCGGGGTCGGCGGCGAGGTAGATGGCCTCGGCGGCCTTGGCGGCCTGCTTCAGCTCGCTGACGGTCTTCCTGTTATTCCGCTTCTTCGCGTCGGGGATGAGCTCGTAGGTCGGCTCGAAGTTCTTCTCCACGTCCACGCCGAGGCCCTTCGACGGCAGGTCCTTGATGTGGCCGAGCGAGGCCATGACGCGGTAGTCCGGCCCCAGATATTTGCTGATGGTCTTCGCCTTGGCGGGCGATTCGACAACCACTAAATTCTTCGTCATTAGTCGTCCTTTATAAACGAAGCGGGCCGGTGGCGGCCGGCCGTCTCCTTATCTAATATTCTCTATTTCCCAATCGGATGCAAACCCCTCACGCGGCTTAGATGCGCCGGGACGCCCGCCGGCTCGCCGGCCGGCATCACGTTTAACCCTGAAATTTCAGCCGTTTACGGGAACAACGCGGCCGGCGACGGGGAAACTCGGGCGGGCAAGAAAATGCACCAGCGGCCGGTCGAAGTCAAATCGGGCGGGCGGGGGCGGGGTCTTTCGAGGCGAGTTCCAGGAAGTATTCTCGGAGGCTGCGGGTGCCCGAGGCGGGCGCGACGAGGTCGTTGAGGGAGGCGGCGACGCCGAATTCGAGGAGGTCGGAGAGGCGGCGGTCGAAGAGTTTGAGGGGCGCGGCCGCCGCGAGCATGAGGCCGGCCGGGACGCTCGTGATTTTCGGCCGTGTCCCGAGGGCTTCAAAAGCTAGTTCGGCTATCTCGCGCCGCGTGTAGGTCTCCGGGCCGCCGAGGGGAATCTCGCGCGGGCCGCCCCCACCCAAGGCGTCGGCGCAGGCGCGCGCCACGTCCGCCTCGTGGACGGGGTTCGTGCGTGAGTCGCCCGGCCCGATGACGAGGGCACGGCCCCGGTCCCGCGCCATCTTGAAAATCTCCCCGAAAACGTAGAAGAAGCCGGTCGGCCGCACCACCGCGTAGTCGAGCCCGCTCTGGCCGAGGGCCGCGACGAACTCCTCGTGCGCCTCGACGTAGGCGAGCCCGCGCAGGCTCTCCGCCCCGAAAAGCGAGACGTAGACGAACTTACGGACGCCGGCCTCGCGCGCCTCCTTCAGCAAATTCAGGTTCGCGCCGAGGTCAACCGAATGGTAGGAGGCGCCGCCGCGCGTGCGCCCGAGCGCGAGGCTCGCGCCCAGCGCCGAGACGACCGCGTCCACCCCGTCGCACGCCCCCTTGAGCGCCCCCCGCTCGCGCGCGTCGGCGACGAAGACCTCGCCCGGCCGCACGCCCGCCGCGTCCAGCCGCGCCCTGTCGCGCACGAGCGAGCGCGAGCGCAGCCCCCGCCGGCCGAGTTCCTTCAAGACCCTCGACCCAAGGCGCCCGCCCGCTCCCGCCACTAAAATCTTTTCCATTAATTTCCGACAAAAAAGGGTTCGCCGGCGTCGTGCCACGCCCTTCCGTCGAAGGGGCCGCTTCGTGGCCGCCTCCCCGACGCGCCCTATCGTGGGGGAGGCGGCGCGGCTTGAAGGCACAGACGCCGGCGATCTTGTTCGGACGCCGGCCCCTTGAGGCGTGCGTCGCGTGAAATTTACGGGGCGCGGGCCGCCCTTATGAAGAAGTATGAAGATTAGATAAAACCGGCCCGACTTTCCCCTCCGACAAGCTAACGCGAAAGCCAGCCGCCGAAGGGATCACCGCCCGAAACTTTTTTTTGCTCCACTGATTATAGTGTGACCGAGGAGGGGCGGCGATGAGTCGGGTGAAAGGTGGGACGCCGGAGACGGCGAGGGATAAGGCCGCCGCCCCGGCAACAGGCTCATTCGGGCATCGTAAAGATGTCGGCGCGCAGGACGGCCTCGCCCTCCCTGCCCCTCTTGCGCGCGGCCGACGGCGCGTCGTAGAGCACCAACAGCTCCCGCCGCGCGCCGCCCTCGGCGGGCAGGAGGGTGATGCCTTCCGCATGGTCGGAGCCGGCGCCGAAAGGGATGTCGAGGACTCTCGTCAGCTTGTCGCCGGCGAAGACCACACTCTGCTCCTCGGGGCGGGCCCCGTTCTCCCACCGGAAGAGGGCCACCGGCCCGTCGAGGTCCATCGTCGGCCCCGCCAGAATCAGCAGGTCCGCGCCGTCGGCGCACAGGTCGCGGACGCCCAGCCCGCCCAGTTCCAGGAAGTGTTTACGGTAGGGACGCCCGCCGGGCCCTATCCCCTTCAGCCTGAGCACAGACGTGTCGTCATCGTCGCCCCCAAGCTCCACTTCGAGCACCATTGCCCAGCCGCGCAGCACCGGCCCGCGCAGGCCGATAAGGACGCGCCCGCCCGACACGGCCAGCCCCTCGATGTCGAAACCGTTATCCTTGCCGGGGATTCCGAAGAAGGCCCCCAGGTGCTCATCTTTTTCGAGGGCCGCCGTCAGGTCGCTGCCCAATTCGTCGCCGTGCAACTGTGCGGCGACACGCCTCTGGTCCCCCGTGCTGGCCTCCTTCTCAAGCCTGTGCGTCCCGCCGTCGGCGACCAAAGGTATGCGCGCCAGGAGGAAGCGGTTACCGTCCGCCGTCACCGCTGCGAGGCGCTCTCGGTTCTTGTCGGGCGTCTTCCCCGCCTTAGGCTTGGTGCGCTTGAGGCTGTGAGACCCGACCAGCCACAGGTAGCCGTCCGAGATGTCCAGGCCCTCTACGTCGGCCTCCTCCTTCTCCTTCGCGTGCAGGTCGAGAAACCTGGCCAGCGGGAACTGCTCATGGCCCTGGTAGGTGTCCCCACCCGCTCGGGTGAGTCGTTCAAGCCGGGTGGTCTCGTCGCAGGCCAGCCAGAGCGTGTCGCCCACGAGGACGGCGGCCGAGAGCCCGTCGCGGAGTTCCTTACCCTCGTCGTCGAGGCGGTTGAGGGCCGGGTCGAATCTCAGCAGCGCCGCGCGCGCCGTTTCTTTCATGCTCATGGGAATCTCATTCGCGCGAGGACGTGCGTCGCGCTCTCGAAAAACACCCGGTCGAAGCCGGCCTCGGAAAGATTTTGGGAGCGGCCTAGCCGACCTCTCTCAACAAGGGGCGCAGTTGCCTGAAGAATGCTTGCCGCTCCTCAAGGCCGTTGAGCCCGCCGTTGATCCGCCTCGTGATGGTGCGGAGGTCGTCCCGGTCGGCGAAGCGGTTAAGGTTGCCGGCCGTCCATTCGTGCAGCGCCGGCTTGAGTGCGTGCTCGGGCGCGGTTACCAGCTCCGTCCGCCCCTCGAAATCCAGCCCGACGGCCGCGCCCGCGGTCCGGTGCGCCGCGCGACCCGTGGTCTGCAGGATGCCGTTGCCGCGGTAGCGGAATCCGTCCCCCGGCTCGGTGTTACCTAGCTCGTGCGCCTTACCGGGGTTGCCGAGGCCGTAGACCCGCTCGGCCAGGGCCTCCGGGTGATGCGCCAGTCTGGCCGCTTCGGCGGGCGTCACCCTGGCGGAATGTCTCCCGACGCCGAAGATCACCAGCATCCGTTCCGCCGAGTAGCTCATGTTCTCGCGCAGCACTCTCAGGCGCCCCGTCTCCTGCATGACCTGGGCGAGAAAGTGGGCCATGCGCTGCGGGGTCGTGATGCCGTGCTCCTCGAACAGCAGCGCCCCCTCGCGGAACGCCTCCATGTAGTTGGCGTGCGCCCTGGGCGCGACTCTCCTGAGTACGGTCGGCGTGTTCAGCGGCATTTGAGTGACACTCCTTTGGAACCTATGCGGCGCCCTTTAACTAACGCCCCGTTCCCACGTGAATAATATCCACGGGCCGTTTACGACTAGTTTTGTGAACGCCCACATGATTATCTCTGTCCTCACCCTGAGATACATACTAAAATCAGTTCGTATAAATACCGATTGACACTAACGCGGCCCGTGCATATTTTGCCGGCGCGGCAGGCTTCTCATCGTTAACCTGGATAATAGTCTGAATCAGTTCCGTCAACATACAACTTCGGGCGTTCGGCGGCTACCTCAAACGGTTGGAAATGAGGTTACGGATGAAAAGATTGCTCTTCGGATTAGGGGTGCTTTTCGCTCTGACCGGCCCCGTGCCGGCTAACGACGGTAAGGTCAAGTTTTGGCCGGCGTTGGCGGCTTCGTGATACTACAGTATGACGGGAGGACTAGTGTGAAGAAAGCTATCGTACTCTTCACCGGATTGATTTGCGTCGTGCTCTTCGGCTTCTCTGCCGAGGCGGGCCTTTCCGGCGACGGCGTGCAGCGCCCTTCGGGCCCAACGAGGACGGTTGTCGCTCGTGAATGGAAAGGGCGGGTCGCGTCGGCGCGCGCCGACGATTATCACTCGTACCTCCTCGGTGGCGTGGCGAAACTCCGCTCCACCCGCGGGTGTCTCGGCGTCCAGGTGATGCGCCGGGATGAGGCGGGCGCGGTGGGGTTCACCGTCATCTCGTACTGGGAGTCGCGTGAAGCGATCAAGGCGTATGCCGGGCAGGACATCGAAAAACCTCATCACCTCCCCAAAGACCGGGAGTTACTGCTCGAACTCCCGACACGCGTGCTTCACTATGATGTCACCTACACCGACCTCGCGCTGGTCCGAGTCGGTCAGTAGAGTGCGCCACTGTGAGGGCTCGAAGGAGCATGAACCGGACAGGGCCTAAGCTCGTGTGAAAGCCGGCCTCTTCACTGGAGGGCGGTGGACTTCCAGCCGGCCGCCGTGCAGACGTAGACGCGGACGCCTATCGCGTCCACCTTCATCCGCCCGTACTCGGCCGCCGCGTCGCAGTCCGCGGCCGGCGGCGCCCCCGGGGTGAGCGCCAGCTGGAGGTAGCCGTTGACCTGGAGCGCGCTCTGCGGGCTGGTCGTGCCGATGCCGACGTTGCC
>DATHBF010000195.1:0-10524 GCA_035296285.1 Pyrinomonadaceae bacterium
GTTGCGCCCTATGTACTCCAGCTCCCCACCTACGGCCCAACGCCCCACGTCGCCGGTCTTGTAGAGCCGCCCCCCACCCGCGACGAACGGGTCCGAGACGAACCTCTCCTCGGTCAGCTCAGGCAGGTTGACGTAGCCGCGTGCTACACCGACCCCCCCGACGTAGACCTCGCCCGCGACGCCCTCGGGCGAAGGCCGCAGGTGCGCGTCCAGCACGTAGACCCGCGTGTTGGCGATGGGCAGGCCAATGGGTGCTGCTGCCCTACCTTCCAGTTCTGCGAGCCCCGCCTCGTCCGACAACGTCCAGGTGGTGCAGCCGACGACGGCCTCGGTGGGGCCGTACTCGTTAACGAACGTGGCCGCGGGCAGCAGCTCGCGCTTCCACCTCTCCAGCAGGGCCGCGCCCAGCTGCTCGCCGCCGACGACGATGACGTGGCCGGCCCCACCAACCTCCGTCGGCCGCTCGACGTACTGGAGGGCTTCGAGGTGGGCCGGCGTCAGCTTGAAGAGCAGCGGCTCCGCGGAGCCGAACAGCCTCTCGGCGAGCCCGTCCATCAACGTCTCGTCGTCGGGCAACAGTTCGACTCTCCTGCCGGCGAGCAGCGGCGCGAGCAGCGTCGTCAGCGTCGCGTCGAAGCCCAGGGGCGAGCTGACGACCGAGCCTTCCATGCCGTCCTTGAGGTAAGCCTCGGCGGCGTGGCAGAGGTAGTTGGTGAGCCCGCGGTGCTCGACCATCACGCCCTTCGGCTGACCGGTCGAGCCGGACGTGTAAAGGATGTAAGCAAGGCTGTCGGGAGTGGGCCGTAACTGCGGCCCCTCCGCGGAGGCGAACTCCTCAAGCCACCCGGGGTCGGTGCTCGCGCCGTCCATGACGACCACGTCCACGCCGCCGAGCGGCAAGCCCTGCATCAACTCTGACTCGACGAGCACCCACTCGACCCGGGAGTCGGAGAGCATGTACTCCAGTCGCTGCGGCGGCAGCCCCGCCTCCAGCGGGACGTAGGCCGCCCCGGCGCGCAGCACGCCGAGCAGCGCGACGAGCATTTCGGGCGAGCGCCGCAGGTGGATGCCGACGCGCGACTCCAAGCCCACCCCGGCCTCGGCCAGGTAGCGGGCGAGGCGCGAGGACTTCTCGTCGAGCTCCCCGTACGTGAGGCTCCGGCCGGCGTGAGTGGCGGCCACGGCCGAGGGGGTCTGCTCGGCCCGGAGGGAGAAGAGCTCGTGGGCGCAGAGGTCGAGCGGGTAGCCGGCCTCAGGGCCGGCGGAGGCCAGAAGCAGCCGCCGCCGCTCGTCCTCGCCGAGCAGCGGCTCCGAGTCGTGCGGCCCGTCGGGGTGCCCCAGCATGAGCCGGAACACCCTGACGTAGTAGTCGCCCATCCTCTCAACGAGGCCCGCGCCGAAGACCTGCGGGTCGTAGACGAGCGCCATGTGCATCGAGTCGTCGTCCACGCCGCGCGAGACGTCCACCACCAGGTCGAAGTTCGTCTGCTCGTAGCTGCCCGAACCCAACACCTGGAGGGTGTGGGTGTCGGAGGCCGCGAGCTCTCTGAAGGCGTGGAAGTGTGTGTAGTTGAAGGAGACTTCCTCGAAGGAGAGGCCCGCGTCCTGCTGTATCTTCGAGAGCGGGTAGCCCCGGTACTGCATGGCGTCCGTGTGAAGCCCCGCCACCTGCCCGATCAGCTCCCGCCAACTCCCGCCACCCGGCTCCAGCGAGAGCGGCAGCGAGTTCAGGTACAGGCCGATGCTGCGTTCCGCGCCGGCCGTCTCCGGCCTCCCGTTCTGGGTCACGCAGCTGACCGGGCGCCGCTGCCCGCCCAGCGCCTCAAGCACCTTGAAGTGGCCGGCGAGGAGCACGGCCTGCACGGGCACGCCCAGCCCGCGGGCCAGCTCGACGAGCCGGGCTGAGAGGTCTGTGAAGCCTCCGACCGCCAGGTGGGCCTGCGACCTGCGGGCGCCGGCCGCCGCCCTGAGGCGTGGGAGCTGCTGCGCCGGGGCGCCTTCGAGCATGCGGGCGAAGAAGTGGCGGGCGTCGGGGTCGGCCATGACGCGCTGCTCCTGCGCGACGAGGTCCCTATACGTCCAGTCAACCTTCACACCCTCTAACAGCCCGTCCGAGAGCAGCCGCTCGTAGCGGTTGTAGAGCTGCGTTGTAAGCACGGCCCGGCTCCACCCGTCGAGCACCGCGTGGTGGAAGCTGACGGCGAACTGGAAGCTGTCGTCAGTCCGCAGGAAGATATGTGTGTGGAAGAGCGGCCCGCGCTCCCAGTCGAAGACGTGATGCTTGCGCCCCTCCGTCCACTCCGAGAGGTACTGCTCCTGCTCCTCATCCGAGAGGCCGCGCAAGTCTTCTACTTCCAGCGGCAGCTCGATGCTCCTGTAGACGACTTGCAGCGGGCGCTCGCCGCCGAGCAGGAATCCGGTGCGCAGGACCGGGTGCTCCTCGACGCAGGCGGCCAGCGCCTGCTCGAATCGCCCCTCATCCCAGGGGCAGCGGACGTGCTCGGCCACGATGTCGTGGTAGACGCCGCTGAAGCCCTCCAGTTGAGTGTGGAAGACCATGCCGGCCTGCAAGGCAGACATCGGGTAGGCGTCCTCGTAGTCTCCCGCCAGCGACGCGCGCTCCTCGTCGGTGAGCAGCGCGAACGGCTCCAGCCGCGGCCCTTCGGTCGCGGGGGATGCGTCGCGCGCCTGCAATGCCAGCAGGGCGACGGTCTGGTGCCGGAAGATGTCCCTAACGTCGAGGGAGAGGCCGCGCTCGCTCAGCATGGAGACGATGCGGATGGAGATGATGGAGTCGCCGCCGAGGCTGAAGAAGTTGTCCTCCACCCCGACCCGCTCCCGGTTAAGCGCCTCCTCCCAGACCTCGCAGATGGCCCGCTCGACGGCGTCGCGCGGGGCGACGTACTGCGCGCCCTGCGCCTGCCCGGCGTCGGGCGCGGGCAGCGCCCTGCGGTCCACCTTGCCGTTGGGGGTGAGCGGCAGCGCCTCCATGATGACGAACGCGGAAGGCACCATGTACTCGGGCAGCCTCTCGGCCAGCGCCTCTCGGCACCCGCTGATAAGCGACGGCCTGAGCGCCTCACGCTCGGCGGCCTCGGCCTCGGCGTACCCGCCCGGCACGACGTAGGCGACGAGCCGCTTCTGCCCGGGCACGTCCTCGCGCGCCGCCACGGCCGCCGCCGCCACCCCCGCGACTCCCGCCAGGTGCTGCTCGATCTCGCCGAGCTCTACACGGTAGCCGCGCACCTTCACCTGATCATCCCCGCGGCCGACGAACGCCAGCCCACCCCCGTCGAGCCACCTCACCAGGTCGCCGGTCCGGTAGAGCCGCCCGCCCTCGGAGCCCCCGAACGGGTCGGGGAGGAACCTCTCGCCGCTGAGCCCGGGTCGATTGAGGTAGCCGCGGGCCACGCCCGCCCCGCCGATGTAGAGCTCGCCGACGCTGCCGCGCGGCTGGAGCCTGCCGCCCTCGCCGAGCACGTAGAGGCGCGTGTTGGCGATGGGCAGGCCGATGGGGGCAGCCGCCTTCCCTTCCAGTGCGGCGAGCCCGTCTTCGTCGGAGAGGGTCCAGACGCTGCAACCGACGACCGCTTCCGTGGGGCCGTACTCGTTGACGAACGTGGCCGCGGGCAGCAGCTCACGCTTCCACTTCGCCAGCAGGGCCGCGCCCAACTGCTCGCCGCCGACGACGATGACGTGGCCGGCCCCGCCGCCCTGCGCCGGCCGCTCGACGTACTGCAAGGCTTCGAGGTGGGCCGGCGTCAGCTTGAAGAGCAGCGCCCCCTCCGACCCGAAGAGCCTCTCGGCGAGCAGGTCCATCAACGTCTCGTCATCCGGCAGCAGTTCCACACTCCTGCCCGTCACGAGCGGGGTCAGCAGCGTCGTCAGCGTCGCGTCGAACCCGAGCGGCGAGCTCACCACCGAGCCCCCGATGCCGTCGGCGAGGTAAGACGAGGCGGCGTGCGAGAGGTAGTTGGTGAGGCCCCGGTGCTCGACCATCACGCCCTTCGGCTGCCCCGTCGAGCCCGACGTGTAGAGCACGTAGGCCAGAGTGTCGGGAGCGGGCCGGGCCGTGGGCTCCTCGGCCGAGGCAAATTCCGCGAGCCAGTCGGCTTCCGACGAGGCGCCGTCCATGACGACCACGTCCACGCCGCCGAGCGGCAAGCTCTGTATCAGCTCCGACTCGGTGAGCACCCACTCCACCCCCGAGTCCGAGAGCATGTACTCCAGCCTCTGCGGAGGCAGCCCCGGCTCCAGCGGGACGTAAGCGCCGCCGCACTTGAGCACGCCCAGGATGGCGACGAGCACCTCGGGCGTGCGCCGCAGGTGGATGCCCACGCGCGACTCCGGCCCCACTCCTGCTTCCGCAAGGTAGCGGGCCAGCCGGCGTGACTTCTCTTCGAGCGCCTGATAGCTCAGGCTGTGAGTGCCGTAGGTGACGGCGACGGCCGAGGGCGTACGCCGCGCATGGAGGGAGATGAGGTCGTGGGCGCAGAGGTCGAGCGGGTAGCCTTCTTCGCCGCCGCGCCCCTCAGCCAGCAGCGCCTCGCGCCGCCCCGCCCCGACCACCTCGTAATCGTAGAGCCCCCGCCCCGGCCCCTCCGCGATTCCCCGCAGCAGCAGCTCGTAGCCGGCGGCCAACTCCTCTACCCACCCCGCGTCGAACAGCCCCGCCCTGTATATCCAGTTCACTAACGTCCGCCCGCCGCCGCGCCCGACCACCACCTCTATGTCCACCTTCGCCTGCAACCCGTCCTCGCGCATCACGGGCGACACGTTCAGGCCCGGCAGCGAGAGCCCGCCCCCCTCGCTCTCGTCCAGGCTGAAGACGAGTTGGAAGACGGGGTCGTGGCCGAAGCTCCTTTCAGGGTTCAGCCGCTCGACCAGCATCTCGAAGGGCACGTCCTGATGGGCGTAGGCGTCGAGCACCGTCTGCCGCTGCCGCGCCAGGTAGTCGCGGAAGGTCTCGCCCTCGTCGAACCGGCTGCGCAGCACCAGGTTGTTGATGAAGAAGCCGACCAGCCCCTCGACCTCGCGGTGCAGCCTGCCGGCCATGGGCGTGCCGACCACCACGTCCGGCTCGTGGCTGTAACGACTCACGAGCAGGGCGAAGGCCGACTCCAGCAGCATGAACAGCGTCACGTCCTCGCGCCGGGCCAGCGCTTCGAGCCGCCGCATCAGCCCCTCGTCGAGCTGCCGCCGGTGGCCCACCGCCTCGCGGCCCTGCACGGCCGAGCGCTCCCTCTTGAGCGGCAGGGAGTGGACGGGCGGGGCGCCCGCCAGCCGCCGCTCCCAATAGGCAAGCTGCTCGTCGAGCATCTCGCCCTGGAGCCAGCCGCGCTGCCAGACGGCGTAGTCGGCGTACTGGACGGGGAGCGGCGCGAGGGGGCTCTCCAGCCCTCGGCAGTAGGCGGAGTAGAGCGCGGAGAACTCGCGCACGAGGATGCCCAGCGACCAGCCGTCGGAGGCGATGTGGTGTTGCGTGAACAGCAGCACGTGCTCGTCGGCGGCGAGGCGGAGGAGCCTGGCGCGGAGCAGCGGGCCGGTGCCGAGGTCGAAGGGCTGCTGCGCCTCCTGGCGCGTGAGCAGCTCGGCCAGGGAGTCGCGGCGTCCGCGGTCGTCTTCGCCGGACAGGTCGGTCACGTCGAGAGTGAGGGGCCGGTGGTCGCCGATGACCTGCACGGGCTCGCCGTCGAGCGAGCGGAAGTGTGTGCGCAGCACCTCGTGGCGGCGGACGATCTCGTTGAAGCTGCTCTGGACGGCGGCGAGGTCGAGCCGGCCGGTGAGCTTGAGGGCGACGGGCAGGTTGTAGAGCGGCGTGCCGGGCTCTAACTGGTCGATGAACCAGAGCCGCCGCTGCGCATAGGACAGGGGCAGCGGCCCCGTGCGGTCCACCGGCGTGGGGCGGCTTAAGGTGCTATCCTCCTCAAGCTGCCCCTGCCTTAAGAACTCGGTCAACGCCGCTTCGTTCGCAGATATTTCGCTCTTCAGTGCTTCGGGGAAGCCGCCGCCGGTGACCACGAAATGCAGCCCCTCCGGCGTGTACAACACGAAGACCCCGGCCTCCGCCGCCCTTTCGAGGAGTTCGGGGATAGTCGCGAAAATTTCTTGCGCCATCTTTAATCTCTCAAGCTTTGTTTGCCGAACTTCTCAGGCGTAGTTATGAGGAAGTTTCGAGGACCATCGCGGGCTCGCGCCCTTTAAGCGGCAGCTTCCCTAAGCGAAACGCGCAAGTATCGATAAGGTGCCGGCAGGGAACGGGGGATTGATAGGTCCAGCCACCATAATGAGATTTCCCGCCGGGGTTGCTGTGAGACAACCTCCAACGTAGGCAACAGAGTCTGTTTATAAGAGGGGCTCTTCGTGAAGAGGTGTAAGACAACTCTACTACAAAGCGTTGCTCGCTTTCATCCAACCGTTCAGCGTTGCTTTATGACTCATCCCAGACTGGACATCCGGGCATCCCTCAGGCCGAGGCGCACTACCACTCGGTTTCGGGGCGCTGGATAAGTGAAAGCAAAGGGGTGTTCAAGTGAGGTATTTCAGAACATGAACTCCGTAGCAAAAGTTCGTCGATATCGGCCGAGAACAGGCGGGCAAGCCCCGCAACTATAGACTCATTCACTTAAATGTCAAGGACATTTTTTCGCCGCCGTTTCACCCGCTCGAATAAGAAGCGTGCTCGTCCGTGCCGATGGTGAACGGGCCGCCGATGACCCGCCCTCGTCACTTTTTAAAGGAGCGTTTTGCCGCGATAACGCCGTGTCTCGCCGAAAGCATAAACTCCGATTCTGCGTGCGGACGCGGTCTCCGGCATGGCCGCGCAGGCGTGGAACTCTTCACGACCTTCTTTGCCCGAAGCGAGACCTTCGGTGAATGGCGCGAGCTGTAGCCTGCGGATGGTGTAGAGCGAGCGCTGGCGTGCGGCGCGCTGTTGCCAGAACGGTATCTCCATGGCCACCTCTTCGTCACGCCTCAGGTAGTTCTCCCGGCCCTCTTCGGGCGCCACGCCGCCGCCCTTCGGCTCGTCCGCGGTAAACGTCCCTCCCCTGTCAACGAAGCCGTGGCTGCCGATGAATCGGGGGCCGCAGCAGAGGCATCTGCCGGCGTAGGTGATTCGACCGACGGAGACGCGTGCGCGCCCGTTCTGAAACTTGGAGGCGTGTGTGAACTGCGGTTTGATGACGAACGCGCCCGTCCTGTCTATGTAGCCGTAGTTGGCCGGCGTGCCGCACAAAGAGCCTTCGCCCCCTCGCCCGCCCCCACCGGGGTTTACAGCCGCCAGCCCCTCCGCGAAGTCCCCGGCGTCAAGAAACTGCATGGGGATGACCTCGCGCCCGCCCCTTTCGACGTAGCCCCACTTGAGATTGCGCCGTTCGCCGCGCCCGGCCAGCGGCCTCTCCGGCTTCTCCGCGTCCAAGACGGCGGCGGCCGCCAGCCCCTCCGCGAAATCGCGCAGGACTGCGTAACGAAGCTCGACGAGTACGCGCCCGCGCTCGTCAATGTAGCCCCACCTGATGTTGGGGCTTGCCCCAATCTCGGGAAGCTCCTCGTCCACCACGCCGACCCGCGCGAGGCCGTCCGCGAAGGGGAGCGCGGCGTCGAACCGCGCGGCGATGACGACCGTGCCGCCCGCGTCGGCGTAGCCCCACCTGCCGTTCTCGTAGACCGGTTTGAGTTGAGTCCCCTTCGGGACTGCCTGCGCGAAGGCGTTGAGGTGAAACGCCAGAATGATAAGGCACACAAGTTTAGTCTTCATCAATACGATGAACGCGCGAGCCGCAAAAACTTTCCGCATTTTTTGACCGGCTGAACGGCCGGTGCTGCCGCTATTCGAGGCTGAAGAGCCAGATGTTGGCTTCGGAGCGGAGGAGTGTGAAATAGAGGGTGCGCTCGTCGCGCGTGAGGAAGGAGGACTGGGCGACGCCGGGCGGGGCGGAGAAGACATCGCGGACGCGCTTCGTCGAGGCGTCGAGCGAGTGGATGCGGCCCGCCGCGTGGAAGAGGAGGCGCTTGCCGTCGCGGAGCCAGGCGGGCCTGTCGCCGAAGGCCGTGAGCTGTTCGTAACTCTCGGCGTCGAAGTCGTAGACGTAGATGGAACTCTTCGAGTCGGCGCGGTTGATGCGCGACCCGGCCAGCCTGCGCCCGTCCGCCGACCAGGACCACGCGCGGAAGTGCTCGCCCGCCTGCGGGAGCGGCGGGAGTTGCTGCGGCGTCTGCTCCCGCCATGACTTGTCCGGCTCGATGACGAAGGGCGCGTGGTCGCGCTGGTTGTAGATGAGGCGGCTGCCGTCTGGCGACCAGACGGGGTAGATGGCGATGGGGCCGGAGGTGTTGGTGAGCTGCGCGAGCCCGGTGCCGTCGGCGTTGATGACCCAGACTTCGTAGCGCCCGCTGCGGTCCGAGTAGAAGGCGATGCGGCGGCCGTCGGGCGACCAGCGCGGGAAGCGGTCGGCGTGGTGGTCGTCGGTCAGTTGGCGGCGGGCCGTGCCGTCCGCCCTGAGCAGGTGGATGTCCTCCTGCCGCTCGCCCTGCGAGCTGTAGGCCAGCCACTCGCCGTCGGGCGAGAGGTTGGGGGAGACGATGTGCACCGACCCTTGTGTGACGGCCTCGGGCTCGCCGGCGGTCTTCAGCGTCGCCGGGTCGAAGGCGACGCGGTGCAGGTTCTCCGTCTCGGTCTTCTGCACGTAGGCCATGCGCGTGCCGTCGCGCGAGAAGCTGAGGTGCTGGCTGTACGAAGAGGGCGTCGTGACGGCCTCGGGCGTGCCCGAGACTTGGCCGGTGCGCTCGTCGAGCGCGACGCGCCAGAAGTTCATGCTGCCGCCGCGGTGGCTGGCGAAGTAGAGGTACTTGCCGTCGGGCGACCAGACCGGGTTCCAGTCGAACGCCTCGTCGTTCGTGACCTCGACGGGCTCGCCGCCGCCCGCGGGGATGGTCCAGATGTCGCGCCGCGCGCCGCCGGCCCGCGTGCCCCAGTAGGCGATGCGGTGGCCGTTCGGCGACCAGCTCGGCTGCACGGCGTCGCCCTCCGTCAGCCTGCGCTTCGCCCCGGTCGCCACCTCGACCACCCACAACGCGCTCGGGATGACGCTGCGCGAAGTAGGGTCGGGGAAGGTGTCTTCGCTGACCACCAGCGCCCTGCCGTCCGGCGACCACGAAGGGTAGTGGCCGGAGTCGGACACGCGCCGCGGGTTCTCGCTCGTCGCCTCCATGACGTAGACGCCCGCGGGCTCGCGCTCCGAGCGGAAGGCGATGCGGTTGCCGTCGGGCGAGAAGGCGGGCTGCGTGTCGTCGGCCGCGGAATCTCTCGTGAGGTTGACGGTGTTCTTACCGCCCACGCGCTGCCAGTAGATGTCCCAGTTCCCTGCGGCGCGGCTGGCGTAGATGAGCGACCGGGCGTCGGGCGCGAGGCTCGGGAAGTATTCGAGGCCGGCGTCGCTGGTGAGTTGGAGCGACTTGGCGCCCGCCCAGTTCGGCCCCGCCGCCGCGGGCGGCCTCGGCCCCTCGCGGGGCGCGAAGAAGAACCGCGCGCCGAGGGCCAGCACGACGACGACGACGAGGGCGGCGACCGCGGCGAGCGCGGCCCGCGAGCGCCAGCCCCGCGAACGGCCGCGTTGCAGGCGCGTGACGGCGCCCCCCAGGCGCGACCCGAACGGCTCCAACTCGCGCCGCAGTCGTCGCAGGTCGGCGCACAGGTCGGACGCCGTCTGGTAACGCAGCTCGGGGTCTTTCTCCAGCGCGCGATTGATGACGGCGTCGAGCAGCGGCGGCACGTCCGCCTGTGAGTCCGCGACGGGCGCGGGCGAGTGGTGCAGGATGGCGTCGAGGACTTCGCCCTTGCGGCCCTGGAAAGGCGCGGCCCCCGTCACCATCTCGTAGAGCACCGCGCCGAGACTCCAGAGGTCTGTGCGCCCGTCCACCTCGACGCCCAAGACCTGTTCCGGCGACATGTATTTAATGGTGCCGAGGATGATGCCCGGCGGCGTCCGCCGCGCGAACTCCGTCGGGTCAACCCCCTGCGCCTCCGAGAGCTTGGCGAGGCCGAAGTCGAGCACCTTCGCGTAGCCGTCGCGCCGGAGGACGATGTTGTCGGGCTTGATGTCGCGGTGCGTGATGCCCGCGGCGTGCGCGGCGGCCAGCGCCTCGGCCACCTGCGCCGCGACGCGGACGCCTTCGAGCAAAGGGAGCGGGCCGGAGTCGAGGCGCGCGCGCAGCGTCTCGCCCTCGACGTACTCGGTCACGATGTAGTGCGTCCCGTCGGCCTGCCCGATGTCGAAGACCGTCAGAATGTTCGGGTGGTTCAAGGCGGACGCGGCGCGGGCCTCGGTCTCGAAGCGGCGCACGCGGTCGGGGTCGACGACGAAGGGCAGCGGCAGGAACTTGAGCGCGACGCGGCGGCCAAGGCGCGAGTCGGCGGCCAGGTAGACCTCGCCCATCCCGCCCGCGCCGAGTGACCTGATGACCCTGTAGTGGCCGACGGCCTGCCCCCGTGTCAGACCCTCAGGTTTACCACCCGCTAGTGAC
>DATHBF010000196.1:0-11941 GCA_035296285.1 Pyrinomonadaceae bacterium
ACCGTATCCCCTTCGCGCAGTTCGTCGCCCTCTACGAGACGGGCGCGGCGCTCACCGGCGACGACGCCTTCGGCCTCCACGTCGGCGAGACTTCGACCCCCGAGCTCTTCGACGTGCTCGGCTACGTCATCATCAACAGCCCGACCCTCGGCGAAGCCCTCAACCGGCTGGTCCGCTACCACACCATCTGGACCGACGGGGCGCTCTTCAGGCTGGGCGTGAGCGGCGAACGGGCGAGTCTCGCGTACGAGTACGCGGGGGGCGACGGCGGCGGGCGGCGGCACGACTCCGAGATGACCTTCTCCATCGCGGTCAGCTTCGCGCGCCGCGTGACGGGCGTGGACTGGGCGCCGCGCGAAGTCTCTTTCCGACACGCGGAGCCGCCGCGCACGACCGAGCACGAGAGAATCTTCCGCGCCCCCGTCCGCTTCGGCCGGCCGGGCAACGAATTGATTCTGGATAGCGCGCTGCTCGCCCTCCCGATAGCGAGGGCCGACGCCGGCCTCTGCGACATCCTCGACCGGCAGGCGCGCGAGCTGCTGGCGAGACTGCCGCAACAGGAGAGCCTCGCGCATCAGGTCCGCGGCCTGCTGGCCGAGGCCCTGAAGGCGGGCGACCCGAGACTCGAAACCCTCTCCCAACGCCTCGGCGTCAGCCCGCGCACGCTGCAAAGGAGGCTCAGGGAGGAGGGCACGTCGCACCAGGACCTGCTCGACGAGGTGAGGAGCGAACTCTCCCGGCGTTACCTGCGCGAGCCCGAACTCGCCATCTGCGAGGTCGCCTACCTGCTCGGCTTCTCCGAGCCGAGCGCCTTCCACCGCGCCTTCCGCCGCTGGACGGGCGTCACGCCCAGGGCTTTCCGCACGAGAGAGGCGCGGCCCGAGTGAAGACCTGAGCAGCATCGGAGGAGGAGAGGATGAGTCGGAAGATATTCGGAATGGCGGCGGCGCTGGCGTTGGCGTGCGGCCTCTGGCGCGTGGATTCGCGGGCGCAGGACGCTGCGGGCGCTAAGCCCGAAGTTAAAGAGATCGTCATAACTTTTGACGACCTGCCGCTCAACGGCCCGCAGTTCGACACGCGGAGGTTGCGGGAGATGACGGCGAAGCTGCTCTCCGTGATTAAGAAGTACGAGATTCCGGCCGTGGGCTTCGTCAACGAGTCGCAGCTCTACGTGCCGGGCGAGACGGAGGCGCGAATCAACATCCTGAAGCAGTGGGCGGACGCGGGCGTCGAGCTCGGGAACCACACCTTCTCCCACCTCGGCTTCAAGGGCGCCTCGCTCGCCGCCTACGAGGACGACTTCGTCCGCGGCGACACCGTCACGAGGATGTTGATGAAGCAGAAGGGGGGCCGGGTCAGGTACTTCCGCCACCCCTACCTACAGATGGGCGAGACGAAAGAGCTGGAGCTGGCGTTCGAGAGCTTCATCGCGGAGAGGGGCTACCGCGTCGCGCCCGTCACCGTGGACCCGATGGACTGGATGGTCCTGGCGGCGTACAACAAGGCCCGCCGGGAGCAGTCCGCCGAGATGTTGAAGAGGGTCGCGGAGGAGTACCTGAAGTTCACGGACGAGAGGCTGGAGTTCAGCGAGAGGCTGGCCGGCCGGTTGTTCGGCCGGCCCATCAGGCACATCCTCCTGCTGCACGCCAACGAGCTGAACGCCGACTACTTCGAGGCGATGGTGCGGCGGATGAAGGCGAGGGGCTACCGCTTCATCACCCTGGAAGAAGCCCTGGCCGACGAGGCTTACAGGTACCCCGACAAGTACGTCGATAACTCTCACTGGCTGACCCTCTGGGCCGCGAGCAAGGGCGAGCCCTTCAACCCGCCGAGCCCTTCGGAGTTTCTACGAGAGGCTTCCCGCTGACGGCGGCGAATTATTTGAAGACCTCGGTCGTGCCCTCGAACCTGTGTCGTCTCAGGAGGCGGAGGATGGCGGCCGCTATCTTGGCGCCGCCGGAGGCGGAGGGCTCTATCGGGTTGGCGTAGTCGGAGTCCTCGTCGCAGATGAGCCGCAGGTCGAGCAGCGGCGCGCCGGCCGCCACGACCTCGCGCACGATCACGTCGTTGAAGACCGAGAGGGCCGTCATCGCCAGCCTCTGCGTCAGAGGGTCCGTGAAGCGCGGGTAGTAGATGGTGCAGAAGGCGACGGGCAGGCCGCGCGCCAGCACGCCCCCCATCATGTCGCGGTAAGCGAACGTGAACTCCTCGACGATGTCGGCCAGCCGGCCGAGGACTTCGGCGGCCGAGCGCGCGCGCTCTTCGAGGATGCCGGCGCGGCGGAGCGCGTCGTTGCCGCCGACGCTGACGACGAGGTGCGTGGCGTCGGGCGGCAGCTCGAAAAGCTGCCGGCGCACGCCCGAGACGACGCTCCCGTCAACGGCCCTCAGCGTGACGCGCCAGCCCTCGGGCGCCTGCCGGCGCAGTTGGGCGGCCACGTCGGGGCCGCCGCCCACGTAGGCCGCGTTGTCGAAGACGGAATCGCCGAGCAGTATGAGGTGCTTCATGGCGACAAGTATGCACCGGGCGAAACCCGCCGCCCAACCCGCTACCGGATTTTGTCGAAGCGCAGGTTCCTGACCTTGCCCGACCTGACGACGAAGCCGCCCACGCGGCCCTTGCGGTCGCGCGTGAACAGCAGGCTCCCCATCTCCTCGGGGTTGGCGAACGAGTCGGCGAAGCGCGGCGAGAGCAGGAACTCGCCCCAGTTGCCCGTGCGGAAGAGCAGCTTGTCGCCCCGCGCCTCCATCCTGTAAGTCACGCCCAGCTCCGGGCTGTAATACTCGCCCGCGAACTCGTCCAACTGCTTCGGCGTGTAAGAGGCGGCCTTGACGAACTCGCTGACGGCGGGCTTCCTGTCTCCTTCGGCGAAGAGCATCTGCAAGGGCGCGCCCGGCCGCGGCGGCTGAAAGCTGACCTCGACCTTGTTCCTCACCCCGAGCATCACGAAGCGGTTCGCGCCCAAGGGGGCCAGCTCGCTCTCGTTGCCGGGCGACCTTAAGTACATCAGCCTGCCGTCCTTCACGTAGACGCGCCTGACGACATCGGTCGTCGGGTTCCAGTAGAGGCCGGCGACCGCCGCCAGCTCCTTCTCGGAAACTTTGACGGCGTCGGCGGGCGCGACGGCCGGCTCGCCCTGTGCGGCGGCGGGCGGTCGCGGCGCGAGCCGGCCTTCGAGGTAGAGGTCCGCGACGCGCCTGGCGAGCGCGTCCGGGTTGTTGCCCCTGACGTTGCAGAGGAGCGCGACGGAGAAGCGTTGCTCGGGGAAGCGGTACAGCGCGCCCTGGTAGCCGAGCGTCGAGCCGAGGTGGTAGACGAGCCGCGCGCCCCTGTAAGACGTGACGAACAGGCCGCCCGCGTATTCGAGCTTCGGGCCGTCGTCCAGCGCGGCGGGCGTGAGCATCTGCGCGACGACTTCGGGGCCGCCGACCTTCGTGTCGTAGAAGTTCCGGTCCCAGCGCGCGAGGTCTTCGACCGTCGTGTAGAGGTTGCTTGAGCCCGCGTGGTCGTCCGCCGGCATCCACTTCCGGAGGCCGCCGCCGCCGCCCCGGGGCAGGTAAGCGTCCGCGAGGTTCTTGATGACGGCGGTGTGGTCGTCGTAGAAGTGCGTGTCGTTCATGCCGAGCGGGCGGAAGATGTTCTGCTCGGCGAACTCGCGCAGGGGAAGGCCGGAGACCCGCCTGACGACGGCGGCCAGCAGCACGTAGCCGGTGTTGGTGTAGAGGAACTCGCGGCCGGGCGCGTGGTTGAGCGTGCGCTGCCGGGCGACCATGTCGAGCACGTCCTTCTCCGTCGTCAGGTCGCCGCCCGTTCGCCAGCCCGCCATCTCCAGCATCTCAGGAAAGTCGCGCAGCCCGCTCGTGTGGTGCATGAGGTGGCGCAGCCTGACGGGCGTGCCCAGGTCGGGCACTTCGGGCAGGTGCTTGCGCACGTCGTCTTCGAGCGACAGCTTCCCCTGCCGCTCCAGCATGAGGACGGACATGGCCGTGAACTGCTTGGCGAGCGAGCCGGTGTTGAAGACCGACGACGGCGACAGGGGCACCGCCAGTTCAAGGTTCGCCGAGCCGTAGCCGCGTTTGTAGACGACCTGCCCGTCTTTCACGACCGCCACCGCGCAGCCCGGCGCGTCCGCGCGGTCCCACTGAGCGAAAATCTTGTCCACCCCGGCGGCCTGCGGCTCGGCCGGCGCCTGCGCGAACGCCGCCGCGCACAGCGCCAGCATCAGCCCCGTCACGCATAAGACTCGTATAGCCATTTTTTTATACATCGCGGAAGGTTAAGAGTTGCGCCGCGGCCGGCGAGCCGGCCACCCATTCGACGCGGTGCGCCTCCGTCAGGTCAGGCACCTCCCAGCGGGCGGTGAGCTTGCGTATCACCTCGGCCGGCACGGCGTCGTCGCGCTCGCGGTTCTGCGCGTAGAGCCGGTCCTCGGGCGCTTCGACGTAGACGATGCGGACGCGCGCATTGTACGCGGCGAAGAGGTCTACGGACAGGCCCCGCACCTGCCGGCTGACGTTGGTCGCGTTCCAGACGAAGGGCCGCCGCGCCCGCAGGTGCTCGCGCGCAAGCTCGCGCGCCTTCGAGACGACGACGCCCTGGTTCTCCGTCGGCGAAACCTTCATCGCGCGGCGCAGGTCGTCGAGCGAGACGACGGGCCGGCCCGCCAGGTTCTCCGCCACCCAGAAGTCTTTGCCGGCGCCGGGCAGGCCCGACATCATGACGACCTCGCAGACGGTGTCGTCGTAAGCCTCGTAATCGGGGTCGCGCCCCTCCCTGCGGAAGTAGAGGAAGCGGCTGTGGTCGTTGGGAAACCGCCTCGGCCCACTCAGGCAATCTTGCTCGGCGGCGTACTGCGTGAAGAGCGAGATGTTGTCGAGCAGACGCCCGCCGTCGGCGCAGACGCGGCCCCGCGCGTCGGCCTCCGCGACGAGGGCGAGCAGGTCGCAGCGCGCGGACTGGCTGACCTCGAAGAGCGTCCGCCGGGCGTCCGGCCTGTCTATGAGGAAGAAGGGGGTCTGGTGGAAGCGTATGAGGTTGGCCACCTGCTCGCGGGCTTCGATGTCCAGCCCCATGCCCCAGAGCAGCGTGCGCGCGGTGATGGCGCCGCGCTTGGAGTGGCCGCGGCTGGTGACGCGCCCGTCGTCCTCGATTCTCGTGCAGGCCGGCTTTGAAACGTCGTGTAGCAGGGCGGCCGTGAAGACGACGCCGCGCTCCGCCTCGGGCAGCGCGCGCCACGCAGGGATTGAGGCGAGCGCCTCGACCACCATCCGCGTGTGGATGAGAACGTCGCCCTCCGCGTGGTGGACGGGGTCCTGCGGGCAGCCTTCGAGCCGCCTGACGGCCGGGAACTCCTGCTCGACGCGCTCCCAGTCAACGCGGTAGTGGGGCGGCGTCGGGCACCATGTGAACTGTTCGCTCATAGGCTCGGCGCGAAGAGGTCAACGCCCTCGCGCAACTGGTTCGGGATGACGGGACGGTTGAGCCAGTGGTCGCCCGAGTCGTCCACGGCCTGTAGGAAACTGGCGCGCACGAACTTGAATCGCTCGACGACTCGGCCCTCGCCCTCGGCCTTGACGTAAAGCCCCTCCATCAGCCCCGACGCGTCCGTCTCGCGCAGGGCGCGCGCGGCGTCAAGGCCCCTCGACTCGCAGGCCGCCGCCAGCGCCTCGCGCCAACGCCCGGACTGGAAGGCGGAGGGCTTAATCAGCGAGCGAAGCCGGCCCGCGTCGCGCACGGGGCCGGAGAAGAGGACGGGCGCGGGCAAGACGGGCAAGCCCCGCAGAAGCTCCCGGCGCGCGCGCGTCGAGAGGAAGTGGCCAGTCTCTTTGTCGAGCACGTCGAACTCGAAGAAGTAGTGCGGCAGCGCGTCGTAGAAGATGGTGTGCTTGGCGTAGAGCCATTCGCCGTACATGACGTAGCGCGCGCCGAGCACTTCATAAAGCCTCCCCTGCGCGGCGCCGGCCCAGGACTTCAATAGCGCGAAGTGCTTCTCGCGCGGCCCGCCGTCGAGGAAGTGTCCGCGGCTCTGTAAGAGCAGCCGCCCGTCCTCGCCGAAACTGACGGCGGAGTTCGCGCCGTCCAGCTTCTCCTCGACGACGACGTGCCGGCCCGCGAGGTGTTCGAGCGAGAGCACGTCCAACTCCTCGTCGCCCGGCTGGATTCTTGAGCCGGTGAGGTGCGGCGTGCGCGGGTACTTGTGCAGCGTGTACATCGCGCCTCACACTCTGGCGACGGCTATCATGTGGTTGAGGACGAAGTCCACCTTCACGCCGCGCGCGCCCGCGCCGAGCAGCAGGGACTCGAAGCCGCGCCTGTCGAAGAGGTGGATGTGCTCGGGGTTGTCGTCCTCCTTCGAGGGCACGGAGGCGACGACATGGCCGCGCGCGACGCGCATAGCCTCGGCCGCGGCCCGCTGCGGGGAGGCGAGGTGTTCGAGCACTTCGAGCGCCGTCAACACGTCCACGCTCTTGTCCTCCACCCCGAGCGCGGCGGCGTCCGCCCGCAGCGCGCGGAGGTTCGGGACGCCGCCGTCGCGCACGGCGTTGATGTCGGCGACGCGGCGCGCGTCCGTGTCAACGGCCGTCACCATCAGATCGGGGAAGGCGTCGAGCAGGGGCCAGAGGAAGGTGCCGCGGCCGCTCCCCACGTCGAGGAGCGTCGCGGGCTGGAGCCCCCGCAGGATGCCGAGGACGCGCCGGACGCGCGGCAGCTCGGCGTTGCGCTTGAACTTGTGCAGGCGCAGCCCCGCCGCGAGCCCCGCCGCGACCAGCTCCGCGTCGGAGAGGCCGCGCGCCGCCGCCTCGCCCAGCCTGCCGCGCACGAAGGCGGCGGCGAGCCGCGTGAAGTAACGGCCGTCGCCGTGGGCCTCAGCGTCCATCGTTCACTTCCGCCGCCAGCAGCTCCGACACGGTCTTGAAGTCGTAGCCCCGGGCCTTCAAGCCTTCGACTATCTTCGGCACGGCCTTCAGCGACTCGGCCCGGCTCGGGTACATGACGTGCAGGATGATGATGGAGCCGGGCCGCGCCCTCGTCAAAACGTGCTCGGCGATTTTGTCCGAGTCGGCCGCGACCTCGGGGTAAGAGTCCGGCTCCACGTCCCAGGTGACGGTCGTCCGGCCCGTCCGCGACAGGAAGTATGGGAGCGCGAAGAGCTTCTTGCCGTAAGGCGGGCGGAACGTTATCTCGCCGCCGTAACCGGCCTCGCGTATCAGCTCGTCCGTCCGCTCGACCTCCCGCCGCACGCGCTCGGGCGTGACCAACACCATCCGCCCGTGCGAGTACGAGTGGTTGCCCAGCTCGTGCCCGGCGGCCACGAGCTTCCGGCCCTCGGCCATGTTCCGCTCAAGCTCGGCCCCCGTGACGAAGAACGTGGCGCGGACCCGCGCGCCGCCGAGGGCGGAGAGGATTTGGTCGGTGGCGCCCGGCGCGGGACCGTCGTCGAAGGTGAGCGCGACCACCTTCGACTCGGTGTTGACCCTCGGCACCAGCCGCCCGAAGAACTGAAACGTCCGCGAGCCGCTGACCCGCCAGAGGACGACGAGGCCGACGACGACGACGGCGGCCGCCAACGCGAACGTGACGAGCTTCTTCATAAAACGGCGCTCAGACTTTGCCTGCGTGGGAGGCGGCCTCGGCGACGAGTCGCCTCGCCAGCTCGTGATGCTCGGCCCACGCGCCCCACGCGTCGCGCGCCCACTCGCGCACGCGGCCGGCGTGCTCTTCGGCGTCCGCGGCGGCGTGGACGTGGGCGACGGTCAATTCGCCGCGCCGCCCGGGGATGTCGGGCTTCTCGACTTTCGGGTTCGCGCTGAGCCACTTCTGCACCGCGCGGTTCACGTCCTGCGCCTCTTCGGCGTCCCGGCTTTCGAGGGCGGCGCACGCGCCCGTCAGGTGCGCGGCGAAGGACTTGCCCGAGCGCATGTACTCGTCGGGGTGTTGCAGGGAGTAAGCGTCCACGGTCATGCGGTGGACTCTGCCGTAGCGGTAGTCTCCGAACTCGCGGGCGATGACCTCCTCGAACAGCTTGAGGCACTCGGCCCTGCCGCCCTCGACCGCCGCCCCGCAGCTCTCGCAAACGTCCCCCGCGGTTGTAACTCTCATAATCCCCCCAGCAGCGCGCCCAGGTTCTCGGGCACGAGCCTCGCGCGCCCCCGGCTTATCTCTTCGGGCGACAGCCAGCGGGCGACGAAGCTCTTGTCTATCTCCGACTCGTACCCGTGAATCTCGCCCCTCTCGTACATGGACTTGTCTACGAACTCGGCGTCGTAGACGAAGACCAGCTCGTGCCCCGGCGCGCCCTCGTACTCGAAGATGTTCTCCAGCACGCCGACCAGCTCCAGCCGCTCGACTTCGGCGCCCAACTCCTCGCGTATCTCGCGCAGCATGGCCGCGCTGCTGTGCTCGCCGAACTCGACGCCTCCGCCCAAGGGGCGGCAGAAGTACTCGCCCTTCGTCGAGTCGTAAGCCTCGGCCACTAATATGCGGCCGGCCCTGCGAAACAGACAAATCACGACGGGGCGAATGCGCGCTTTATCCATGTCTCCGGTTCTCGATTCGGGCGGGATGACTGCCGAGGCGGAGTACGACGCCGACGCCGCCTATGTTCGCCCCACTTCGGCTATAATGCGCCTACCCATCGAGCAAGACCGAACCACGGAGTCGCTTACATGAAGCTAAAAGTCTGGGCGCTGTCGGCGCTGTCGGCCGCCCTCCTCGTCAACCTCGCGCCCGCGGCTAGGGCGTCCGGGCAGACGGCCGAGCCCTTCAGGGCCGAGCTGACCGTGCGCGCCGACCAGCCCGGCGGCACCATCAACCGCAACATCTACGGCCACTTCGCCGAGCACCTCGGCCGCCTCGTCTACGACGGCCTCTGGGTCGGCCCCGACTCTCCCATCCCCAACACGCGAGGGCTACGCAACGACGTGCTGGCGGCCCTGAAGAACCTGAACATCCCCGTGCTGCGCTGGCCCGGCGGCTGCTTCGCCGACGAGTACCACTGGCGCGACGGCGTCGGGCCGCGCGAGAAGCGGCCCCGGCGCGTCAACACCTGGTGGGGCAACGTCGTCGAGACCAACGCCTTCGGCACTCACGAATTTCTGGACCTCTGCGAGCTGCTCGGCGCCGCCCCGTACGTCGGCGGCAACGTCGGCAGCGGCACCCCGCATGAGATGCAGGAGTGGGTCGAGTACATGACCTCGGACTCCGACTCGGAGCTGGCGAACCTGCGCCGCCGCAACGGCCGCGAGAAGCCCTGGAAGGTGCCTTACTTCGGCGTCGGGAACGAATCTTGGGGCTGCGGCGGCAACATGCGCCCCGAGTATTACGCCGACGAGTATCGCCGCTTCGCCACCTTCGTCAAGGACTACTCCGGCAACCGCGTCGAGCGCATCGCCAGCGGCGCCAGCGACTTCAACTACGACTGGACCGAGGTCATGATGTCGCGCGCCGCCCGCCACATGCAGGGGCTCTCCGTCCACTACTACACGCTGCCGACCGGCAACTGGGAGAAGAAGGGCTCGGCCACCGAGTTCGGCGAACCCGAGTGGCACGCGACGCTCCAGCGCACGCTCCGCATGGACGAGCTCATCCGCAAGCACGCAGAGGTCATGGACAAGCACGACCCCGACAAGCGCGTCGGCATGATGGTTGACGAGTGGGGCACCTGGTACGACCCCGAGCCCGGCGCCTCCGCCCTCTACCAGCAGAACTCCCTGCGCGACGCGCTCGTCGCCGCCATCAACCTGAACATCTTCCACCGCCACCACGACCGCGTGCGGATGGCGAACATCGCGCAGGCCGTCAACGTCCTCCAGGCCGTCGTCCTGACCGACAAAGAGAAGATGATTCTCACGCCGACCTACCACGTCTTCGAGATGTACAAGGTCCACCAGGGCGCGACCTTCGTCCCCGTCGAGCTGGCCGCGCCCGAATACAGGCTCGGGCAGGCGGCCGTCCCGTCCCTGCACGCCTCGGCCTCGCGCGACCCGTCGGGCCGGCTCCACCTCTCCGTCGTCAACCTCGACGCCAACCGCGCCGCGCAGGTCTCTTTGAAGGTCGCGGGCGCGGCGGCCGCGAGCGTCGCGGGCCGCCTGCTGACGGCCCCGGCCGTCAACACCGTCAACACGTTCCGGAGGCCCGACGCCGTCAGGCCCGCGCCCTTCAAGGGCGTGCAGGCGCAGGGCGGGCAGTTGACGCTGACCCTGCCCTCGAAGTCAATCGTCGTGCTTGAGATTCGTTGAGAACGCCAACCGCGGAGACGATAAACATGAAGACGAGAGTCGGCGCGCTCGTGACGCTCCTGTGCTTGCTCGCCCCGGCGGCCGTGCCGGCGCGGGCGCGGGCGAAGGGCGACATCTACGCCGGGAAGAACGTCCGCGAGGTGATGGCGCGCGTCTTCCGCTGGCAGGTCAGGAACCCCGTCGGCATCAACCTGCGGAACGAAAACCTCTGGGCGAGCGCCGCCTTCTACACGGGCGTCATGGCCGCCCACAAGAGCACGGGCGAGAGGGAATACTTGGAGCAGGCGACGCGCTGGGCCGAGGGGCGCGGCTGGAAGCTCGGCGAGAGGCCGCGCCACGCCGACGACCACGCGCCGGGCCAGACCTACCTTGAGCTTTACATGCTCAGGAAAGACCCGGCCCGCCTCGCGCACACGAAGGAGGTGCTGGACGCCATGATGGCCAGCCCGCGCCCGGGTCGCGAGGATTGGTGGTGGTGCGACGCGCTCTTCATGGCCCCGCCCGTGCTCGCGCGCCTCCACGCCGTCACGGGCGACGGCAAGTACCTGGACTACCTCGACACGATGTGGGCCGACACGACCGACTTCCTCTTCGACCCCACGGAAGGGCTCTACTACCGCGACGAGAACTTCATCGGCAAGCCGAACGCGAACGGCAGGAAGGTCTTCTGGGCGCGCGGCAACGGCTGGGTGATGGGCGGGACGGTGCGCGTGCTCCAGTTCATGCCGAAGAACCACCCGCGGCGCGCGACGTACGTCCGACTGCTCCGGACGATGGCCGCCTCGGTCGCGCGCGTGCAGGGCGAGGACGGCCGCTGGCGCCCCTCGCTGCTCGACCCGTCGGAGGCGCCCGTGCCCGAGACGAGCAGCACGGGCTTCTTCTGCTACGCCCTCGCCTGGGGCGTCAACAACGGCCACCTCGACCGCAAGACCTACCTGCCCGTCGTCAGGCGTGCGTGGGCGGGCCTCGTCTCTTCGGTGCGCGAGGACGGCAAGCTCGGCTGGGTGCAGGCAATCGGCCTCGCGCCCGCGAAGGTCACGGCCGACGACAACCAGGAGTACGGCTCCGGCGCCTTGCTGCTCGCCGGCAGCGAGATGTTGAAGCTGAAGTAGGCTTTAAATCCGGAGGCCATCACCTTGAAGACGAAAGCCGGCGCCCTTCTGGCGGTCTTCTTAATCTCCGTGGCCGCCCGAGAAGGCCGACCGCCTGACCTGGAAGGTGACTCTGGACAGGCCACTCGTCATCAGCGAGTTCGGCGGCGACGCGCTCTACGGCCACCACGGCGACAAGGGGCAGCGTTGGACGGAGGAGTATCAGCGCGACATCTACGAGCACCAGATAGCGATGCTGCGGCGCATCCCATCCTTGCGCGGCATGTCGCCCTGGATACTGACCGACTTCCGCTCGCCGCGCCGCCCGCTGCCGCGCATCCAGGACTTCTACAACCGCAAGGGCCTGATCTCGAACCGCGGCGAAAGGAAGCAAGCCTTCTACGTCCTTCAAAGCTTCTACCGCGAGCTGATGCGCGCGGGGAAGTGAAACGGGCCGGCCGCGGCGCGGCGGAAAGGTGTGACGGAGATGAGCGAGAAGCTTGAGACGCTTGAGGCCCGCCTGACGGACGCGGGCGAGCTGCGGCGGCAGGTGTCGGAGGCGGTCGCCTCCGCGCCTGGTGGTTCCTCAACAACCCATCCATCATCTCGGAG
>DATHBF010000197.1:0-10299 GCA_035296285.1 Pyrinomonadaceae bacterium
GACCTCGACGGCGCTCGCGCCGACCGAGGGCCAGAGCTGGTCAACCAGACAGGTGACGAAGAGTGATACCTTCACGGGCCTTGAACCCTTCAAGAGAGCATCGCCGCGAACGCGCGCTTGAGGTCGTCAATCACCTCGTCCGACATCGGCGCCACCTCGCCCAGCAGGCGGCTGTTTATCAACGCCTCGGCCGTTGACTCAAGGACTTCGAGGCGGTCGAACGCTTCGAGCACGCTCGCGCCCGCCACCATCACGCCGTCGTTCTCAAGGAGCGCGATGGGCGAACGCAAAGAGACCTGGCGGCCCAGCGCCTCCGGGTCTTCGAACTGCACGCCGTAGGGCAGGCGCGCCACGTCGCGCAGCAGCAGATAACTTTCGGGGATGGTGCGCGAGTCGAGCGGGGCGCGCGTCACGCTAAACGCCGTCACGTTGACGGGCGAGGCGTTGAGGACGGCGCCGACGCGCGGGTCGTGTTCATAAACCGACTGGTGGTTGCGAGCGGCGCGGCTCGGCAGCCCCCCCCGCTCGCGGAGCCCGCCGCGGACGAGCACGAGGTCTTCGGGCGCGAGCGCGTGGCGGTCGAAGCGCGAGGGCGTGATGAGGAACGAGTCCTCGTCAACGCGCGCCGAGAAGCTGCCGCCGGTGCTGATGAAGAGGCGCTGGCGGTAGCCCCTCTGCGTGAACTCGACGAGCTGGCGGCGCAGCTCCTTCTCGCGGCTCGAAGGCTCGACGGGGTCGCACTCTTCGAGCGCGGGCACGCGCTCGCGAAGCTCAAGCTCGGCGTCGGTAAGGTAGTGGACTTCGCCGAGCAGGCTCGCCTTGAGGACGGTCTTGGCCGTGAACTCCAAAGTCTCGAAGCGCTGGAAGGCGTGCTGCAAGCTCCGGCCGCCGATGGCGACGCCGTGGTTTTCGAGCACGACGCAGTCGAAGCCCTGCCGGAACGTCTCGGCGATGCTGCGGCCGAGGTCACGGCTTCCGGGCAGGGCGTAGGGCGCGAAGCCGACGCGCCCGCAGACGTGGCGCGACTGGTGGAAGAGGCGCGTGTCGGGCACCCGGCCGGTGATGCTGAAGGCGACGAGGGCGACGGCGTGGGCGTGGACGACGCCGAGGATGTCGGGCCGCGCCGCGTAGATCATCTGGTGGAACGGAAGCTCGGACGAGGGCGGGTGCGGGCCTTCGTTCGTCCCGTCAGGAAGAACGCGGACGATGTCGTCGCGCCCGAGGCCGCCCTTGTCCACGCGCGCGGGCGTGACCCAGACGGGGCCGTCGGGCTCGCGGATGGAGAGGTTGCCTCCCGAGGTCGTCGTCATGCGGTAGCGATAGATGCGCTCCATCGTCCGCATGATCTCGTCGCGCGGGTGCAGGTATCTGGCGTCCGTGGTCATCCGTTTCGTCACCTCATCCTAGCCCGAAACACCTCTCGAACTCGGCCATCTCCGACTCGCCGCCGACGACGAGCGGGGTGCGCTGGTGGATGTCGGTCGGCTGCACGTCGAGGATGGGGCGCGCGCCGTCGCTGGCCGCGCCGCCCGCCTGCTCGGCGAGGAACGAGACGGGGTTCGCCTCGTAGAGAAGGCGCAGGCGCCCTTCCGGGTATTCCGTGTTCGGCGGGTAGATGAAGACGCCGCCGCGCAGGAGCGTGCGGTGGAAGTCGGCGACCATCGAGCCGACGAAGCGCGACGAGTAGCGGTGGCCGGTCTCGCCGGAGCGGAGCCTGTTCAGGTAGCGCAGGTAGCAGTCGGGCCAGCGGTCGCAGTAGGCTTCGTTGATGGAGTAGTAGTGGCCGCGCTGCGGCATCCTGATGTTCTCGTGCGTCAGGATGTAGGAGCCGACCGAGGGGTCGAGCGTGAAGCCGTGGACGCCGTTGCCGGTGCTGTAGACGAGCACGGTCGAGGAGCCGTAGACGACGTAGCCGGCGGCGACCTGCCGGCGCCCCGGTTGCAAGACCCATTCGAGCGGGTCGGTGGCCTTCGGGCCGTCGGGGCGGCGGAAGATGGCGAAGGTGGTGCCGATGGTGACGGCCACGTCGATGTTAGAAGAGCCGTCCAGAGGGTCGAAGACGATGGCGTACTTGGCGGCGGGCGAGTCGTGCCGGAGCGTGATGGGCTCCTCGTTCTCCTCGCTGGCGATGATGCCGATGCTCTCGCGCAAGGAGAGGCAACCGATGAGCGCTTCGTTCGCGTAAACGTCGAGCTTCTGCTGGACCTCGCCCTGGACGTTGGTGACGCCGTGCGAGCCGAGGAGGCCGGTCAGGCCGGCGCGCCGGACCTGCGCCTCGATCATGCGCGTGGCGAGCGTGATGCCGGAGACGAGCCAAGTGAACTCGGTCGTCGCGTCGGGGAAGCGCTGCTGCTCCTCTAGGACGTGCTGCTCGAAGGTGGTGATCATGCGGCCACCCCCGCTTCGCCCGCGTAGCGCGCCTCGACTTCGGCGTAGCGGCGCGCGAGCCCTTCAACCTTCGGGGCCGGGCGCGGCGTGAACTCTTTGAGCCGGACGCTGGCCGCGAGGTGTTCGCGCGCCCCGGAGAGTGAAGCGAAGCGGCCCGCGGCGACCGCCTGAACGAGGGCGTTGCCGGCGACGGTCGCTTCGACGGGGCCGGCGAGCACCGTCAGGCCGCTCGCGTCGGCCGTCGCCTGGTTCAAATAATCGTTGCGGCCGCCGCCGCCGACTATCTGCACGCCCGCGGGCTTCCTTCCCGTCAGCGACTCGATTGTCCGCAACACCGAAGCGTAGCGGAAGGCGAGCGAGTCGAGTATGACGCGCGTCAGCGCCGCCGGGTCTTCGACGTTAACCCGCTGGCCGGTCTCTTCGAGCTGGCGGGCGATGGCCGCGGTCATGCTGTCGGGGTTGAAGAGGCGCGGGTCGTCGGGGAAGATGAAGGCCGGGCCGTCTTCAATCGCGGCGGCCTCGCGGAGCAGGCTCTCGTAGTCGGTCGAGAGCCCGCGCGCCTCCCACTCCTCGCGGCAGGACTCGAAGAGCCAGAGGCCCATCACGTTCTTGAGGAAGCGGAAGGTGCCGAAGGCGCCGCCCTCGTTGGTGAAGTTGTGGCGCGCGGCCCCTTCGTCAATCAGGGCTTCGGCGCGCTCGACGCCGACGAGCGACCACGTGCCCGAAGAGATGTAAGCCCAGCCTTCGCGCAGGGGCACGCCCGCCACCGCGCTCCCCGTGTCGTGCGTCGCCGGGGCGACGACGCGCACGCCTTCGAGGCGCAGTTCGTCCGCCAGGTCCGGCGCGAGTAAAGCCACGTCCGAGCCGGCGGGAACTATCTCCGTCAGGAGGCCCGACGGAAGTCCCAGGCGTTCCAGCAGCTCGCGGTCCCAACGGCCTGTGCGCGCGTTGACCATCTGCGTCGTCGTGGCGTTCGTGTACTCCGTGACCGGGCGGCCGGTGAGGAAGAGGTTGAGCAGGTCCGGTATCAGCAGCAGCCGCTCCGCCTCGCGGGGCAGTCCGGCGCGCGCGTGCGCGTACAGTTGGAAGAGCGTGTTGAAGGCGAGGAATTGAATCCCCGTGCGCGCGAATATCTCCTCGCGGGGCACGCGCGCGAAGACCTCCTCCATCACGCCTTCGGTCCTCGGGTCGCGGTAGCAGACGGGGTCTTCGACCAGCCGGCCGGCGGCGTCAACCAACCCGTAGTCAACGCCCCAACTGTCAACGCCGATGCTACGCACGGGCCGCCCCAACTCCCGCGCCCTCGCGCCCGCCTCGCGCAGCCCCGACTTAACCTCCATGAAAATTTCCGGCATCGGCCAGCGCAGCAGCCCGCCCGACTCGCGCGGCGGATACCTGAAGCGCCGCACCTCTTCGAGCAGCCACTCGCCCTCGGCCGCGCCGCACAAAAAGACGCGCCCGCTGCCCGCCCCGAGGTCAACCGCGATGTAGAGCGAATCACTCATTAAAAGCAGTGGACGGTAGCCAGTGGTCAGTGGCCAGTAATGAAACGCGGAGCGCCTACTGCCTACCGGCTACTAACTACTTCCTTAAACTATGCCGGAGGCAGCGGCGCCCTTCTGCGCCGGGCGCTCTTCGGCCTTGCGCTGGCGGTAGCCGCTGGCGCGGTAGGCGGCGACGGGGTCGATGGCGCCGCCCTCCCGCTCGCGCGCGACGGCGAGGACGGGCGACACGTCCGTCGTGAAAGCCTGTTTCAGCGCGGCGAGCGCCATCAGCGGGTCGCAGCGCTCCTGCGCCTCCCTGAGCGCGGCGCGGTCAACGAGGTGGGCCTGGACGTAGGCGCGCACGAGTTCCGCCGTGCTCGACATCAGCGACTCGACCGGGTCCGTGACGTTGTGCGACTGGTCGAGCATGTAGGCCGGCGAGAAGCCTTCGACCCCTTCCAGCTCGGCGTCAACCAACTCGTTGAAGATGAGGAAGAGCTGGAAGGGCTTGACGGAGCCGGCGTCGAGGTCGTCGTCGCCGTACTTCGAGTCGTTGAAGTGGAAGCCGGCGAGCTTGCCGAACTGGATGAGGCGGGCGACGATCATCTCGATGTTGACGTTCGGCGCGTGGTGGCCGAGGTCAACGAGGCAGAACGCCTGCGGCCCCAGCTCGCGCGCCGCGTGGTAGCTGACGCCCCAGTCGTTGATGACGGTGGAGTAGAAGGCCGGCTCGTAGAACTTGTGTTCGATGAAGAGGCGCCAGTCGGAGGGGAGCGCCTTGTAGATGTCGCGCATGCTGTCGAGGTAGCGTTCGAGGGCGCGGCGGAAGTGCTGCTGGCCGGCGAAGTTGCCGCCGTCGCCGATCCAGACCGTGTGGGCCTTGGAGCCTATCTTCCGCCCCAGCTCGATGCACTCGACGTTGTGCTCGACGGCCTGCCTTCTCACGGCCGCGTCCGGGTGCGTGAGGCTCCCGTACTTGTAGGAGTGCTCCTGGCCGGGCTGGTCCTGGAAGGTGTTGGAGTTCATGGCGTCGAAGTGGAGGCCGCGCGCGCGCGCGAACTCGACCAGCTCCGAAGTGTCCTGCGGCCTGTCCCAGGGGATGTGGAGCGAGACGCCGGGCGTGGAGCGGACGAGCTTGTTGATGGTGGCGCAGTCCTCAAGCTTCTCGAAGACGTTGCGCGGCTCGCCTTGCCCTGGGAAGCGTGCGAAGCGCGTCCCGCCCGTCCCGACTCCCCACGAAGGGACGGCCACCCGGAAGGCCCGCGCCTTCGCCGTCAGGTCCTCGATGTCAACGCCCCGCCGCTTGAGCTGCTTGCCGAGCGCCTCGTAGTCCTCCCCGACCCAGCCGCGCGCCTTCTCGTTCTGCTCGGCGATGAAGCCGTCCTCGATCTCGAAATTCTTCGCCATAAGAGTCCTCTCCGTCGGTAGGCAGTAGGCGGCGGGCAGTAGGCAGTTAAAGACCTCTGCCCGCCGCCCCGCGCCTCCCGCCTATCGTTTGTATTTACTGCCCGCCGCCCGCCGCCTACTGCTTACTATCTCAGGAAACCGTCCTGCAAGCCGCCGTCCACGGGGATGACGTGGCCGGTGGTCTTCGAGAGGCGCTTCGAGACGAGCAGGAAGATGCCCTCGGCCTGGTCTTCGGGCTCGATGGGCGACTGCGTGAGCGAGCGCTTGGCGTAGAACTGCGCCAGCTTGTCGCGCAGCGCCTCGGTATCCTCCGACTCGTCGAAGTCGATGCTGTACTTCGTGAGTGAGGCGATGACGCGGTCGCGCGGGAACATCGTGCTGCCCTTGACGACCGTCGCGGGGGCCACGGCGTTGACGCGCACCAGCGGCGCGAACTCGACGGCCAGCTCGCGGGTCAGGTGATTCGCGGCGGCCTTGCTCGTGTCGTAGGCGAGGCTGCCCTTCTTGGCGACGACGGCGTTGGCGCTCGTCGTCAGCACTATGTTGCCGGGCAGTCCCTGCTTCTTGAAAATCTTGTAAGCCTCTTCCGCCACGATGTAGGCGCCCGTGACGTTGATGGCGTAGGTCAGCGCCCACTGGCGGTCTTCGAGCCGTCCGGTCTTGTCGGGCGGGACGAAGATGCCGGCCGTCACGATAACGTCGTCGATGCCGCCGTAGGCCAGCATCACGTCCTCGAACATCTTCGCCACCGACTCGCGGTTCGTGATGTCGCAACTCAGGCCGATGGCCGGGCCGCAGTTGCTCACCCCCGTGCCGGCGACGCCGATGCCAGGGCCGTACTTGGCGACTATCTCCTGCGCGGTCTCTTTGGCCGCCTCTTCGTTGAGGTCCACGCAGACGATGTGCGCGCCCTCGCGCACCAGGCGGTGGGCGGCCTCCTTCCCTATTCCTGCGCCCGCGCCGACGATGACGGCGATGCGGCGGTCGAGTTCCTTCTCGGGCGGCATCCTCTTGAGCTTGGCCTCTTCGAGCAGCCAGTACTCGATGTCGAAAGCCTCCTGCGGGTCCATCGCCTCGTACTCGTCAATGGCCTCGGCGCCGCGCATCACTTCAATCGCGCAGTTGTAGAACTCGCCCGTCACGCGCGACTCGCTCTTGTTCTTGCCCCACGCGACCATGCCGAGGCCCGGGATGAGCACGACCGTCGGGTTCGGGTCGCGCATGGCGGGCGAGTCGGGGTGCTTGTGGCGGTTGTAGTAAGCCTCGTAGTCCTTGCGGTACTCGACGATGCCCTCGGCGATGGCCGTCTTCAGCGACTCCACGTCGCCGGTCGAGGGGTCCCAGTCCACGAAGAAGGGCTTGATCTTGGTGCGCAGGAAGTGGTCGGGGCAGGAGGTGCCCAGCTCGGCCAGTCGCGGGCCGTCGTGGCTGTTGACGAAGCGGAGCATCCGCTCGTCGTCCTGCACGGTGCCGACGAAACGCTTGTAGAGCGAGACCTGCCCGCGGATGAAGGGGATGACCTCGGCGATGATGCGGCGGCGCTCCGTCTCGTCGAGCGGCGCGTGCTTCTGGCCGCCGAAGGTCCGCTCGCCCTTGTCGTGCTCTTCGATGTAGCGCGCGGCGCGGTCGATGATCTCCAGCGCCGTTTCGTAGCAGACCTTGTCGTCGTCGTTCCAACCGCTCATGCCGTGGTGGCCGAGCAGGATGCCTTTGGCCTGCGGGTTCTGCTTGATGAGTTCTTCGATCTTCAGGCCGATGTCGAAGCCGGGGCGCTGCCAGGGGATGTAGATCATCTCGTCGCCGTAAATCTCCTTCGTCAGCCGCTCCTGGTTGACCGAGGCGGCGATGGCGATGACGGCGTTCGGGTGGAGGTGGTCAACGTGCTTGTAGGGGACGAGCGTGTGCAGCGGCGTGTCGATGGAGCCGGCCCGCGGGTTGAGGTTGAAGACGCAGTGGCTGTACATCGGGTACATGGCGTCTTCGATCTCGGTCTTCGGCCCCTTCTCCGGGTGGTTCAGGTAGATGGGCCTCATGGCCCGAATCTTGTCGAGATAGAAGGAGGCGAAGCCGTCGCGCTTGGCCGTGCGCAGGTCGCCGCCCGAGCCCTTGACCCAGAGGACTTCGACGGGCTCCTGCGTGAGCGGGTCGGTCTCTGTCAGTTTCGAGGAGGTGTTGCCGCCGCCCGTGTTCGTGAGCGTCAAGTCTTCGCCGAGTTTGTTCGAGCGGTAGACGAGCCGGTCGAGCCCCTGGAGGCCGCCCGCGACCTCATCCTGCCAGAGGTACTTCACGTACTTGTAAGACTTCTCTTCCTGCTGTTTGCTCATTCGAGACCTCCCTGCGGATGCTACTTCGTCATCGCGCGAAAGATTATGGCGTGCCGCCCCCTGGGGGGGACGGCCCTGGCGGGGGAAGCCTGTACGGGGCGCCGGGGGCCGGCGGCGCGGGCTAAGCGGTTAACCCTTTACGGGGACAACGGAACCCATATCCCCGGCGGATGCGGCGGACGCGCCCGATGCCGGCGAGCGAGTTTTAAAGTTCAGAGACGGTACTGCGAAACGGGGTAGGCGGGATTCTACTAAGTTCGGGCGCGGTTTGCCAACACCAATCGCGCGATGCGTCTTACTGGCGCGGCGGGGCCGTCGAGTCGCGGGCGATGAGCTGCGTGGGGACGCGCACCTCGACGCCCTGCAGGTCGGACCGCTCGATCATCGAGACGAGGGCCTCGACGGCGCGGCGGCCGATCTCGACGCGCGGCGAGCGGACGGTCGTCAGCGGCGGCTCGGCGAGCGACGCGAAGGCGATGTCGTCGAAGCCGACGACCGAGATGTCGCCCGGTATCGAGAGGCCGGCCTTGCGGAACTCGCGCATCGCGCCGAGGGCCATCATGTCGTTCGCCACGACGACGCCCGTCTGAAGCTCCGGCGCCGCCAGCATCTCGCAGGCGGCGCGGCGGCCGCCGTCGAGGCGGAAGTCGCCCTCGTAGACTGCCGGGCCGGGCTCGTCCGGCAGATACCTCTTCATGTAGTAGAGGAAGGCTTCGCGGCGGGCGGCGCCCGAGGGGATGCGGCTCGACCCGGCGATGTGCGCGATCTTGCGGTGGCCGAGCGAGATGAGGTGGCGGACGGCCTCGTCGATGCCGGAGGCGTAGTCCACGCAGATGTTGCTCATGCGGTCGCCGGCCAGGTCCGTGTTGTCGAAGACGACGGAGACGCGCCGCTGCGTGATCTGCTGGAACAGGTCCGCGTCCAGCTCCGAGGTCATCAGGGCGACGCCGGCCACGTTCAGCTCGCTCAGGCGGCGGACGTAGTCGGCGGCGCGCGCCGGGTCGTAGTTGGTGTTCAGGAGGATGACGTTGTAGTTGCGCTCGAAGGCCGCCGTCTCGATGGACTTGATGAGTTCGGGGAAGAAGGGGTTCGAGATGTCGGAGACGAGCAGGCCGATCATGTTGCTGCGGCCCGAGGCGAGCGTGCGGGCGTGGGCGTTCGGGTGGTACTCGAAACGCTCGATGGCCTTCAGCACCCGCTTGCGCGTCTCGTCGCTGACGTACTTCGTGCTGTTGATGACGTGAGAGACGGTCGCTGTCGAGACGCCGGCCTCGCGGGCCACGTCTTTAATTCGGGGAGTTCTGTGGGGGACGGGCGCTGAGGCGTCGGCATGCGGTCTTTGTTGGCTGTCCATTACATCCTTATTAAGACGACCGGGGGCCGCGCGCCTCGGGGAAACCTTCGGGACGGCGCGCGGCACGTCGCCGTGATAATAACGCCACACGGGGGTAAGTTGAAAGGTTATAAAAATTATTTCACTCCCGGCGGCCGGGAATCGAGGGCAGGAACTCGGCGGGCGGTACTGACACGGCGATGTAAATAGCTGGACGCTGGGCGGAGAAAGCCTTACTCTTGCCGGCAAAACTTTCAGCGGAGGCATCGGGATGTTGAGCGCGTGTCTCAGGGCCGCGGCCGTGTCGCTCGTCGTCGCGGCTTGCGTGCCGGCGGCCGGTCAGGCGCCGAAGGCGGGGGCGCCGTCGGCCCTCAGGTTCGACTTCGGGCCGGGGAAGGTGAAGCCCGGCTACACGCGCGTCGCGGCGTCGGACCTTTACACGAAGGAGTCGGGCTACGGCTTCGAGCCCGGCGCGGCCGTCCGGTGCGAGGACCGCGGGGGCGACGCGCTGCGCGGAGACTTCTGCACGGCCGAACGCCCTTTTTACTTCTCCGCCGCCCTGCCCGAAGGCAACTACGACGTGACCGTCACGTTCGGCGACCGCCGGGGCGAGACGGCGACGACCGTCAAGGCCGAGCTTCGCCGCCTGATGCTCGAAGAGGTGCGGACCGCCCGCGGCCGATTCGAGACGCGCACCTTCACGGTCAACGTCCGCCGGCCGCAGATTTCGACCGGCGGCGAGGTGAAGTTGAAAGAGCGCGAACGCGGGATGGAAGCCTGGGCCTGGGACGAGAAGCTGACGCTCGAATTCAACGGCGCGCGCCCGACCGTCTGCTCGATTGAGATTAAAAGGAACGACGCGGCGCCGACCCTCTTCCTCCTCGGCGACTCGACCGTCACCGACCAGCCGCGCGAGCCTTACAACAGTTGGGGCCAGATGCTCACGCGCTTCCTCCGGCCCGGCCTGGCGGTCGCCAACCACGCGCAGTCGGGCGAGTCCCTGAGAAGCTCGCTCGGCGCGAAGCGGCTCGACAAAGTCCTGAGCGTGATGAGGCCCGGCGACTACCTCTTCATACAGTTCGGCCACAACGACGAGAAGGAGCGCGGCGAGGGCGTCGGCGCGTTCACGACCTACAAGGCTTCGCTCAAGCGTTACGTCGAGGCGGCGCGCGGGAAGGGCGCGACGGTCGTCCTCGTCACGCCCATGCACCGCCGCACCTTCGACTCGGCGGGCCGCATCACCGACTCGCACGGCGACTACGACGACGCCGTCCGGCAGGCCGCTAAAGAAGAGAACGTGCCGCTGATTGACCTGCACGCGATGAGCAAGCCTTTCTACGAGGCGCTGGGGCCGGAGGAGTCT
>DATHBF010000198.1:0-9011 GCA_035296285.1 Pyrinomonadaceae bacterium
TGGACTCGCTCCGCAGGATGTGGCATCCATATCTCGTCTACAAACGCGGCAGGCTCTACGAGCGCATTAAACGAAGATGAAAATAGTTCTCGCACTCCTTCTCCCCACACTCGCGCTCGCGCTCACGCCGCGGCAGACTCAGCCGCTTGAGCTGCCCGCGGAGCGCCACCTGCGAAACGTCCGCCAGCTCACCTTCGAGGGCGAGAACGCCGAAGCCTACTGGAGCGGCGACGGCCGGAGTCTCATCTTCCAGTCGAAGCCCGAGGGGCGCGACTGCGACCAGATCTACACGATGCGGGCCGACGGCTCGGACCGCCGCATGGTCTCGACGGGCGGGGGCGCTACCACCTGCTCTTACTTCTTCCCCGACGGCAAGCGCATCCTCTTCTCGTCCACGCACCTCGCCTCCGCCGACTGCCCGCCGCGCCCCGACCGCTCGCGCGGCTACGTCTGGCCCATCCACCCCTCTTTCGACATCTTCGCCGCGAGCCCCGACGGCTCCGGCCTCAGGCAGTTGACGAAGACCCCCGGCTACGACGCCGAGGCCACCGTCTCCGCGGACGGCCGCCGCGTCGTCTTCACGTCGGTGCGCGACGGCGACCTCGACATCTACACGATGAAGGCCGACGGCAGCGACGTGAAGCGCCTGACGACGGAGCTGGGCTACGACGGCGGCCCCTTCTTCTCGCGCGACGGCAAACGCATCGTCTACCGCTCCTACCACCCGCAGACGCCCGAGCAGGTAAAACGCTACCGCGACCTTTTGGCCGAGAACGTCATCGAGCCGAACGTCTTCGAGGTCTGGGTGATGGACGCCGACGGGCGCAACAAGCGGCAGGTGACGAAGCTCGGCGCCGCCAGCTTCGCGCCCTACTTCACGCCCGACGGCAAGCGAATCATCTTCGCCTCGAACGTCAATGACCCGAAGAAGAGGAACTTTGACCTCTACCTGATAGGCGTAGACGGCAGCGGGCTGGAGCGCATCACACACAACGAGACCTTCGACGGCTTCCCGATGTTCTCGCCCGACGGCCGCCGGCTGGCCTTCGCCTCGAACCGCAACGCGCGCCGGCCCGGCGACACCAACGTCTTCGTCGCCGACTGGGTCGAGTGAAACCCCCCGGAGTGAGTTTTATGACTTCAGCAACCTCGAACCGCAGGACTCTCGCCAGCCTGCTTCTCGTCCTCGCCCTCGCGCTCTCGGCCGCGCCCCCCGCGCCCGCGCGGCAGAAACCGCAAGCCGCGCCCGCCGCGGACCTCTCGCGCCTGCGCGCTCACGTCTCGCACCTCGCCTCCGACCAGCTCCAGGGCCGCCGCACCGGCACGCGCGGCGCGCAGGAGGCGGCCAACTACATCGCCGAAGAGTTCCATGAGCTACACCTCGCGCCCGGCGGCGACTACAAAGGCCCCCTCCGCCGCGACCGCGTCGAGCCGCGCGAGTACCTGCAAGAGTTCCCCTACGTCGCGGGCGTCGAGTTGGGCAAAGAGAACGCGATGTCGCTCCTGAAGCCGCAGCCGGACCCGCCGCTCGCGCTCGATTTACGAATCGGCGAGGACTGGATGCCGCTCGGCTTCAGCTCCAACAAACGCCTCGCGGCCACGCCGGTCGTCTTCGCCGGCTTCGGCGTCACGGCGCCCGAGCAGAACTACGACGACTACAAGGCCGCCGACATACGGGGCAAAATCGCGCTCGCCTTCGTCGGCACGCCCGACGCGCCCGGCGACCCGCACGGCCGCTTCACGCGCGCGGGCGAGCCGCGCTTCAAGGCCGCCGCGGCAATTGCCGCCGGGGCCGCCGCCCTCGTCCTCGTCTCGCGCGAGGTCAACTTCAAAGACGACAAGCTCTCGCGCCTCTCCTACGACAACGCGGCCGGAGACGCCGGCCTGCCTGTCGTCGTCGTCTCGCGGCAGGTGGCGGCGCGGCTGCTCGGCGTCGAATCGGCCGCCGCGCTCGAAGAGGCCGAGAAACTCTTGCGCCAGGGCGGCGCGCGCGAGAGTCTGAAAGTCCGCGAAGGCATGACACTCTCCGTCTCGACCGACCTCGTGCGCAAGGAGGCGCCGGCCGCCAACGTGGTCGGCATCCTCGCGGGCTCCGACCCGAAGTTGAGGGACGAGGTGATAGTCGTCGGCGCGCACTACGACCACCTCGGCACGGGCGGCGCGGGCAGCCTCGCGGCGCGTGAGGGCGAAGTCCACCACGGCGCGGACGACAACGCCTCGGGCACGGCCGCGCTCATAGAACTCGCGCGCCTGCTCTCGGCGGAGAAGGCGAAGATGAGGCGGACGGTCGTCTTCGTCGCCTTCGGCGGGGAGGAGGAGGGGTTGCTCGGGTCGAGCTTCTACGCGAGCCAGGCAGGCCCGGGGCCTGGGCAGACAATCGCGATGCTCAACATGGACATGGTCGGCCGCCTGCGCGAAGACTCTCTGAGCGTGAGCGGCGTCGGCACGGCCGCCGAGTGGAGGGGGATTCTGGAGGAGGCCAACAGGCAGTTCAAGGTGACGCTCGATTCTTCGATCACGGGCACGGCACCGGCGGCGGCCGAGGCGGCGCCCGCGGGGGCTCGGCCGGCCGCGGCTCCCATCGTCGTCACGGGCTCCAACGGCCGCGCGGCCGTGACGGCCGTCCAGAGCGAACGCTTCAAGCTGCGCATCAACGAGGACGGCTTCGGCCCGAGTGACCACGCCGCGTTCTACTTGAGGAAGGTGCCCGTCCTCTTCTTCTTCACGGGCGCGCACGAGGACTACCACAAGCCTTCTGACACGGCCGACCGCATCAACTACGAAGGGCTCGGGCGCGTCCTCGAATTCGTGCGCGAGATCGTCCACGGGTTGCAGTCGCGCGACGCGCGCCCGACCTTCGCCGTCGCCAGGGCGGAGGCGAGAGCGCGCTCGACCGGCTTTCGCGTCTACCTCGGCACCATCCCCTCTTACGGCGAATCGACCAACGGGCTGAAGATGGAAGGCGTCCGCGAGGGCTCGCCCGCCGCCGCGGCCGGCATTCAGGCCGGCGACCGCATCGTCAAACTCGCCGGGCGCGACGTGCGCAACGTCTACGACTACACGCAGGCGCTCTCGGGGATGCAGGCCGGACAGGAGTACGAGGTGGAACTCCTGCGCGGCGACCAACGCCTCAAGCTGAAGGTGACGCCCGCCGCGAGGAGGTAAAAAGGCAAAAGCCGAGAGTGATGACAGGGAGCGTGCTCCTCATCTTCACTTTCGGCTTTTGCCTTTTTACTTTTGACTTTTACCAGCGGGGTTCGCGTCCGCCACCGCCGCCACCGCCGCCGCCATAGCCGCCTCCGCGACCACCGCCGCCGCCGTAGCCGCCGCCGCGACCGCCACCGCCACCGCCGAAGCCGCCACCGCCGCCGCCGCGGTCAACCCGAGGCCGCGCCTCGTTGACGGTCAGCGAGCGGCCGTTGAACTCCTTGCCGTTGAGCTGCTCGACGGCGGCCGTGGCGCCCTCCTGCGTCGCCATCTCGACGAAGCCGAAGCCGCGCGAGCGGCCCGTCTCGCGGTCTTCCACGACCGAGGCCGACTCGACCTCGCCGGCCTGCGAGAAGTATTCGCGCAGGTCGTCGCCGGTCGTGTTGAAGTTGAGGTTTCCTACGTAGAGTCTCGTACCCATTCTCTTATCCTTAAATCAAGCTGAAGCGCGGGCGAGACTGAGCTTGTGCGCGTGGCGGGAGGCGGGGAGTCTTCCGGCAACTCGACAAGGGCGGCGACCTCGACCCGATGCTCTGTGACTACGCAGAGAGCGGCTTCAGAACCAAACCCTGACCTCACTCTCCTTCAGCCGAACACCGTCGCCTAACAGTCGCGGGCAGGCGCGGTCGCCTTCGACCGCGCGAGAGCAGGAACCTGGCGTTGAGTATGCCGCCACCCGCCGCCTTTAAGCAAGCAATTTCCGCGCGCCCGGCCCCGCTTTTTCCTTGTGCCCGAGCCCCGGATGGGGTATTTGCTAAGACCGGAGGGGGAGCCTCACCGTGACACGAGGGACGAAAAAAGACTTCCTTATCAGCTTCAACCGGGCCGACCGTGCTTGGGCCGCCTGGATCGCCTGGCAACTGGAGGAGGCCGGCCTCACGACCGTCTTCCAGGACTGGGACTTCCGCCCCGGCGGCAACTTCGTCCTCGACATGCACGCAGCCGCCGCCAGGGCCGAGCGCACCGTCGCCGTCCTCTCGCCCGACTTCCTCGCCTCGGAGTTCACCGCGCCCGAATGGGCCGCCGCCTTCAGTCAAGACCCGACCGGCGAGAAGGGAACGCTCCTGCCCGTCCGCGTGCGCGAGTGCGACCCCCAAGGGTTATTAGGGCAGATCGTCTACGTGGATTTGGTCGGGCTCAACGAGGCCGCCGCCAGAAGCGCCCTGCTCGCGGGCGTCCGGCGAGGGCGCGCGAAGCCTGACGAGGGGCCGGAGTTTCCCTCGGACGCGCCGCGCTCGGTCGAACGGCGGCCGCACTTTCCCGGCGCCCTCCCTCCCGTCTGGAACGTCCCCGTCAACCGCAACCCCAACTTCACCGGCCGCGAAGACCTCCTCGCCGCACTCTCCCACGCGCTCAGTTCCGGCCGCCCCGCCGCGCTCACCCAAGCCATCCACGGCCTCGGCGGCGTCGGCAAGACCCAACTCGCCGCCGAATACGCCTACCGCAACAGCCACCTCTACGAACTCGTCTGGTGGGTCCGCTCCGAAAAGCCCTCCGCCCTCGCCTCCGACTACGCCGCCCTCGCCGCCCCCCTCCGCCTCCCCGAAGCCTACGAGGCCGACCAACCCCTCATCGTCCGCGCCGTCCGCGCCCACCTCGGCCAGAACTCGAACTGGCTCCTCATCTTCGACAACGCCCGCACCCAAGCCGAGCTGCGCGACTACCTCCCCCAAGGCACCACCGGCCACGTCATCATCACCTCCCGCGACCGCAACTGGCGCAACGTCGCCTCACCGCTCTCCGTCCAAATCATGCCCCGCGCCGAGGCCGTCGAATTCCTCCTCAAGCGCACCTCACAAACCGACGCCCACGCCGCCGACCAACTCGCCGAAGCCCTCGGCGACCTCCCCCTCGCCCTTGAACAAGCCGGCGCCTACATAGACCAAACGGGCCAGACGCTCTCCGCCTACCTCGAACTCTTCCGCGCCCACCACTCCCGCCTCCTCGCCCGCGGCTCAACTTCCACCGATTACCCCGACACCGTCGCCACCACCTGGGACATCTCCTTCGCCGAAGTCCGCAAGCTCTCGCCCCACGCCGAACCCCTCATCAACCTCCTCGCCTTCTTCGCCCCCGACAACATCCCCCTTGACATCATCAAAGAAGGCGCCGAATTACTCCCTGAACCCCTCGCCCCTGCTGTCACCGACCCCATCACCTTCGACGAAACCCTCGCCGCGCTGCGCCGCTACTCGCTCCTTGAGCGAGACGGCGAAACGATATCCCTCCACCGCCTCGTGCAGGTCGTCGTGCGTAACCGCATGAACGAGGAAAATAAAAAGGCTTGGGCCACCGGAGCACTGAGGCTGGTGAAAATTGCTTTCCCGTTAGACAGTGACGACGTAACGACTTGGTCCGACTGCTCTAGATTACTGGCCCACGCCTTGTCTACTGCGGAGCACGCCGCCGGGCTGGAGGTGGAGAGCAATGTAGTGTGCGGCGTCTTCAACCAAGTCGGCGCTTATTTGATGGGGCGGGGCCAATACGGCCAAGCCCGGGCATATTTGGAGCAGACGCTGGGACTCGGCGAAGTCACCTTCGGCAAGAACGACCCCAAGATCGGTTCTTACTTGAACAACCTCGGCCTCGTCCTGACCTACACCAAAGACCTCAAGGCTGCCAGGTTGCATTACGAGCGGGCAATAAAGATTCTTGAGGCTGCGCCCGGCGCGGATGCCCTCGAACTGGCGGTGGTGGTAAACAATCTGGGAATGGTCTTGCACTCCCTAAAAGAATTCGTGGGGGCGCGGGTGAATTTCGAGCGGGCCTTGGTGCTCTGCGAAGCTTCCCACGAAGGGACTGCCAAGGGGAGGGCCTACGTGACCGCAAGGGCCTTAAACAACCTCGGAATGGTGCTAGCCGCCCAGGGAGCCATGGCTGACGCCTTGACTACTATGGAGCGGGCGCTGATATTCAACGAGGCGACATACGGTAAGGAACACCCAAACGCAGCGGTCTGCGCTGCGAACATCGGCTTATTGCTGAGAGACCGAGGCGATGTCGTGGGAGCGCGCGCCCACTTTGAGCGCGCCCTACATACCTTCCAGTCGTATCTGGGCGAGGAACATCCCCACACCCTCATCGCCCGGGAGAGGCTAGACTCACTCGGTGAAGAGGGCTGACCCGCCCGGAGTGGCCGCCCGGCGGCGAGGTCTTGAAAAGGTGGGGGAGTTGGGGGAGAATGTGCGGCGGCACGGGTCGCGGGGTTCCTTGGAAGGGAATTGGAGGGGCGCGGCGTGCCTTGTCTAGCGTGGCGGCAGCCGTCCTCATGTCCCGCGCCGCGCGCGTCTCGGTTAGGCTCCCGGATACATGATCGGCAAGACCATCTCCCATTACCGCATCCTCGGCCAACTCGGCGAGGGCGGGATGGGTGTCGTCTACGTGGCCGAGGACACTCGGCTCGGCCGCCGCGTCGCCATCAAGTTCCCGCACGCCGGCCGCGACGAGCGCCACTACCGCGCCCGCTTCCTGCGAGAGGCCCGCGCCGTCTCGCTCCTCTCGCACAAGAACATCGCCGCCGTCTTCGACTACGGCGAGACCGACGACGGCGAGCCCTACATCGTCATGGAGCTGGTCACGGGCCAGACCCTGGGCGACATCCTGGCCGCCGAGGGCGTCAGCGTCTCGCGCGCCGTCGAGATCATCCGCGAGGTCGCCGAGGCTTTGTCCGAAGCCCACCGCCTCGGCGTCGTCCACCGCGACGTGAAGCCCTCGAACGTCGTCGTCAACGAGCGCGGCGAGGTCAAGGTCCTCGACTTCGGCCTCGCCAAGCAGTTGCACGAGGAGGGCTCCCAGGGCTCGGCCGGGCCGGCCGGGCTCTCGACGCACACGCGCAGCGACGTGGTCATCGGGACGCCGCTCTACCTCTCGCCCGAGCAGGCGCGCGGCGCCAAGGTTGACGGCCGCAGCGACCTCTTCGCGCTCGGCGCGCTGCTCTACGAGTGCGTCGCCGGGCGCCCCGCCTTCTCCGGCTCGAACGTCATCGAGATCGGCGCGCAGGTCCTCCACTTCGACCCGCCGCCGCCCTCGCGCTTCAACACGCGGGTCCCCACGGACCTCGACCGCCTGACGCTCAAGGCGCTCGCCAAGAAGCCGGAGGACCGCTACCAGTCGGCCGCCGGGATGGCCGCCGACCTCGCGCGGCTGCGCGCGCGCCTGCCGAACGACACGGTCCGCACGCGCCGGCTCGACACCGGCACGGACCTCCCCCGCCTGAGCGCGCTGACCACCGTCGCCTACAAGCTGCGCCGCCCGACCATCTCGCCGCTCACGCTCGGGGCCGCCGTCCTCGTCCTGCTCCTCGGCGTCTGGGGCTACGCCTACCTGCGCCGGCCCACGCCGCACAAGCCGCCGCAACAGGCCCAGGACCTCTACGACCGCGGCGTGGAGGCGCTGCGCGAGGGGGCCTACTACAGGGCCAGCGAGGCGCTGCGTGAGGCCGTTAAGATTGACGGGAAGTACGACGTTGCCCGCGCGCGGCTGGCCGAGGCGCTGATGGAGATGGACCTCCTCGGCGAAGCCCAGGACGAGCTGCTGACGATCCCGCCGGAGAGGCGCGAGCCGGGGGCACAGACGCAGGAGGACGAGCTTTACATCCAGGCCGCCACCGCCACCGTGCGCCGCGACCCGCCGACGGCCGTCGAGGCCTACTCGAAGCTGGTGAGCATGAACCCGACGCCGCAGGCCCACCTCGACCTCGGCCGCGCCCTCGAACTCGACAACAAGCCGGCCGAGGCCAGCAAAAGCTTCATCAAAGCCACGAAGCAGAACTCGTCTTACGCCCCGGCGCTCCTGCGACTCGGCGCGCTCTACGCGCGGCAGGGGAACTACGGGGGCGCGACCTCGACCTTCGAGAGCGCCGAGAAGCTTTACTCCGACTCGAAGAACCGCGAGGGCGAGGCCGAGGTCCACTTCCAGTGGGGCCGCCTCTTCGCCGGCCAGGGCAAGCGCGAGGAGGCCCGCCGCGAACTGGACCGCGCCTACGACCTCGCGCGCGAAGCCGGCAACCCCTACCAGCAGGCACAGACGCTCTTCCAAATCGCCTACACGGAGCAGGACCTGAAGCGCGCCGAGCAGGTCGCGACCGACGGCATGAGCCTGGCGCAGTCGAAAGGCATGAACGCGCTGGTCGCCATCGGCAACACCACCATCGGCCAGATATACATGCAGGCCGGCGATTACGACAAGGCGATGAGCTACCTGACGAAAGCGCTCGAAGTCGCGCGCAGCCACAAGGCCCGCCGCATCGAGGCCCTGTCGAACCTCCTCCTCGGGCAGATCGCCAACAAGCTGAACCGGCAGGACGAGGCCGAGAAGTACCTCAAGGACGCGCTCGGCTTCTACCGGCCGGGCAACTACCGCAAGGAGGCGAACACGGCCACCCTCCTGCTCGCGCGCGTCCTGCGGCGGCGCGGCGACTACAACGGGGCGCTCACCGCCTTCGCCGAGCAGTTGAAGCAGACCGAGGCCGCGGGCGACCCTCAGCAGTTGGGCCTCCTCCAACGCGACTACGGCGCCGTCTACCTTTTCCAGGGCGACTTCCCGAAGGCGCTCCCGCACTTCGACGAGGCGCTGAAAATCTTCCGCTCGCTCCGCGACACGTCCCGCGCCGGCTACACGCAGGTCGTCCGCGGCGCCGCCCTCTGGCAACTCGGCCGCTACGACGAGGCGGCCGCCGCGCTACGGGAGGTCGAGGAGATTGCCCGCGCGAGCAACAGCAAAGAGTTGCTGATGAACGCCCGCATCAACCAGGCGATGATGGCCCTCAGCCGCCGCATCATCCCCGAGGCCCGCGACGCCGCGCA
>DATHBF010000199.1:0-1548 GCA_035296285.1 Pyrinomonadaceae bacterium
GGCAGCAACAAGGACTGGAGCTACATCCTCAGGCCGCTCGAAGGGGCCGAACGGAGCGGCTTCTCCGTCAACCACGGCGCGGGCCGCCGCATCTCGCGCGGCGAGGCCACGCGCACGCTCTCGCAGCAGCAGATGGACGACGAGTACAGGGAGGCCGGCGTCGTCGTCAACGTTAACGGCCGCGTGCCTCTGGACGAGGCGGCGCCGTGCTACAAGCCTTCGGAGGAGGTCGTCGCGGCGGTCGTCGGCGCGGGGCTCGCGGAGATAGAACATCGGCTGTGGCCGCTCGCGTCTTTGAAGGGCACCGACGAGAGGAAGCGCGGCAAGAAGTATCAGAAGGGCAAGGGGCGCGGGGGCCGCACGGAGGGCAAGAAGACGAGCGAGCACTACTGAGGGCAGGATTGCCGTCGGTCCAAAACCTTTACAGGGTCGAGGGGAGGGCGTATAAGTCTCGGCAGGCTTCTCCCCTTCCGCGCTTTCACCGTCGGCCCCGATAGAGGAGGTAACTCATGCTGTTCAGAAAACTCTGCGTGCTCGCGCTGACCCTCGTCTGCCTCCAACTCCTGTCTGCGAGCGCACGCGCGCAGACGGACGCACGCGCGCAGGCGGCGGCGGAGATCGAGTCGCTGCGCGAACGGATCAAGGCCAGGGAGGTAATCCTCCTCGCGCCCGCGCGCGAAGACTACGAGGCCCACGCCGAGTTCCTCTCACAGCCCGAGACCGGGCTCGCACGTCTGCTGCCGCGCGAGAAGTGGATTTACAAGCTCTCGACAAGCGGCGACGGCGCTTACTACTCCTTCGGGCGGAAGAGTCACGAATACGGCCAAGGGACCGACATCGGGTTCGAGCAGGGCCAGTTGCAGGTAGGCTTCGCCGGGGCGGACTTCGGCTTCATCACCAACCTCGGCGACGTGCCACTGGCGAACATCACGACCGAGACCGAGGGCGTCAAGTACCTCGCGGCCTTTAACCCGCCGTCGAACGAGCCGGAGGCGCGCGCAGAGCAGCGGCGCACGGGCGCGGGGTTCGAGGTGGACGGGCAGCGGTACGCCAGGCGGGTGCCGGCGGCGGTAAACAACACCTACGTCCTCCGCTCGGTAAGTTATAGCGCGTCCGACACGCTGGTCGCGGTCCGCCTCCTGCGGAAGGACGCGGACGGCAGCGTGGTCCTGCTCTGGAAGGTGATGAAGACGTTCCCGAAGCCTAAGCTGGGGAGGGATGCCGCCGCCGCCGCAGGTCAGTGAGCGCGCGGGGCTCTTAACTCTTGCCGCCGCTGTTTTGCGCGCGCAGTAGCTTGATGAGGGCCAGCTCTTCGGCCGTGTACTCGGGCTGCTGGCGCGCTGTGCGGCGCGAGCGGCGCGGCGTGAACTCCTCGATGGAGCGGCCCTTCATGTAGGCTTCGACGACGGCCGGGTGGATGTAGCAGTCGCGGCAGACCGAGGGCGTGTTGCCCAGCCGCTCGGCCACGCGCTTGACGGCCGCGACGACATTCTTCTTGGCCTGCCTCCCGTCCTCGCAGCAGCCGGCCTCGGCCAGCTCGACCGCCGC
>DATHBF010000200.1:0-8094 GCA_035296285.1 Pyrinomonadaceae bacterium
GCGCGCGGCGAGGTGGCGCGTCAGCTCTATTTGACGGTCAACGATCTCGGCGTAGCCGCGCACGCCGAGCGTCTTGAAGGCCATCCAGACCTTGAGGGCGTTGAAGCGGCGCGTGCCGAGCTGGCCGTAGCGCGTGAAGTCGAAGGGGATGTCTGCGCCGCCGCGGTCCTCGCTCATGTATTCGGGCATGATGTCGAAGGCTTCGCGCAGGACGTGCGCGCCGTCGCGCGCCAGCACGGCCCCGCAGGCGAAGGGCACGAACATCCACTTGTGCGGGTCAACGGTCACGGTGTCGGCGCGCTCGATTCCGCGCAGTCGGCCTTTGTGCTTCTCCGAGAAGGCGAGGCCGCCGCCGTAGGCCGCGTCAACGTGAAACCAGAGGCCGAACTCCTCGGCCACGTCGGCCAGCTCGTCCAGCGGGTCGACGACGCCGGTCGAGGTGGCGCCGGCCGCGCCCGCGACGCAGACGGGAGTGTTGCCTTCTTCGATGTCGCGCCGGACGGCTTCGCGCAAGAGGTCTGTGCGGGCGTGGAAGCGTTCGTCCGTCTCCACCCTGCGGAGGTTGTCGCGGCCGATGCCGACGATGTCAACGCCCTTCGTGAAAGAGTAGTGGCACTGGTCGGAGGCGTAGACGACGAGGCGGCCGGAGGGCGCGGAGGCGAGAAGGCCGCGGTCGCGGGCGCCTTCGGCCGCGCGGTCGCGGGCGCACTTGAGGGCGAGGAGGTTGGCTTCGGAGCCGCCGCTGGTGAGCGTGCCGCCCGCGCCTTCCGGGTAGCCGAAGAGCTGGCAGAGCCAGCGCAGGACGCGCGCCTCGACGGCGCTCGCCGAAGGGGCGTTGCGCCAGACGGCTCCGTTCTGGTTGATGGCCGAGGCGAGGGCGTCGGCCCAGACTGCGACGGGCAGCGGCGTCGGGTTGAAGAGGCCGAAGTAGCGCGGGCTCGGGACGTTCATCGCGTGCGGCAGCACGTCGCGGCGGAAACTCTCCATCACTTCGAGAGGCGCCGAGCCTTCTTGCGGTAACGGCTCGTCGAAGAGTGCTTCGAGTCCGGCGGGCGAGGCCGTCGAGCAGACGGGGGCTTCGTCGAGCGCGCGGGCGTAGTCGCGGACGATGTCGGCGGCGGCGCGGCCCAGGGCTTCGTGGGCGGCGGCGAGGGCTTCGGCGTCCGGGCGGGGGCTGTGTTTGGGCTCAGACATCCGTTATGCTTCGTTCCTGTTTCGGGAGAAGATGGCCAGACGAAAGCTACCACCGACGGAAGAGTTTGACAAAGCCCTGGCGGAAGGCGCCGCGGCGTTCGGCGTCACGCTTTCGGAAGAGACGCGGGCGCGGCTCGGCGACTACTTCGAACTGGTCGGGCGGTGGAACGCGCGCCTCCATCTGGTGAGCCCGTGTGCGCCGGCCGAGTTCGCCGTCCGGCACGTTCTGGAATCTCTCGTCGCCATTCCGCACATGCCGGAAGGCGCCTCTTTCGTGGACGTTGGCTCGGGCGCGGGGCTCCCCGCAATCCCCTGCCTCGTCGCGCGGCCGGACGTGTCGGCCACGCTCTACGAGTCTTCGCAGAAGAAGGCCGTCTTCCTGCGCGAGGCGCTGCACGCGCTCGGCCTGGGCGGGCGCGCGACGGTCGTCGCCGAGAGGTTCGAGAAGACGACGCCGCCCGCCGCCGACCGCCTCACCTGCCGCGCCATCGAACGCTTCACGGAAATCCTGCCGCACCTGCTCAAGTGGTCCGAGGGCGTGCCCGCCCTGCTCCTCTTCGGCGGCGAGAATTTGCGCGAACGGCTGGACGGCCTCGCCGTCAACTTCGAGACGGTGCGCGTGCCGGAGTCGGAGAGAAGGTTCCTTTTCGTCGTTCGACGCTGAGGCGAAAAAAGCGAAAGGGGCGAGACCCGGTCTCGCCCCTTTCCTTATCGAAAGCGTGTCGTGCTTCAGCGGAGGACGGTGATGCCGATGAGCTGCTGGCCGGAGATGACGTACTCGGCGGCGGGCAGCTCCTTCTCGGCGACGGGCGAGAGCGTCGTCGGCGTGTAGCCGCCGGAGGAGCGGTCGCTGTTGAGAGTGGCGACGAAGGAGGGCGGCAGGTTCGGCATCTCGTCGGTGCCGATGACGGCTCCGTTCGTGACGCGGAAGAGCTTGACGTAGAGGCGGTCGTTCTTCTTCAGCTTGTTGATGGCGCCGACGAGCTGGCCCAGGTCTTTGGGCACGAAGTTCTGCGCGTTCTGCGCCTGCTGGAGCGTGCCGCCGTCGCCGACGAAGAGGACGAGCTGGCCCGGGGGCACGTCGGCCGGAATCTCGACGGGGATGCGCTGGACGAACTGCTTGCCCGACTCGGTGCGGACGTAGGCGTGCACCTCGACGGTGCCGCCGGGCCGGACCTCGTTGCGGTCGAGCGTGATGCGGTCGAGCGTGGCGGAGCGGCGCACGTCGGAGGCCGCGATGTCGAGCGTGATGTTCGAGAGGTCAACGCCCTCGAAGCCGCTGCCCAGAAGCGCCGCGACCGGCGCCGCCACCGACCCGGCGGCCATGATGCCGGCGCTCTGCATCGAGAAGCGGCGCTCGATGATGATGGGCTCCTGCCCCTTGAGCTCGATCTTGCCGCGGACGCTGACGGTCGAGTCGCCGAGGCTGCGCTCGCTCGAAGTGAGCGTGCTGTAGATGGTCATGTTCAGCAGGAGCGGCGTTAGGAATTCGTCGTTGGCGACCTCGTAGCGGTAGGTCTCGACCTGCTCGCGGCTCGTGTGCAGGTTGATGCGGACGGGAATCATCTTGGGCGCGCGGCCCAGCTCGCCGTAGATGCCGGTCGAGCGGTCCTGCGAGATGGAGCCGACCATCTGGCCGGGCGAGGCGAGCTTGAAGGAGTTGAGCGTGTTCGGGATGACCGTCACGACCGACGACTCGGCCATCGGCATGTCGGACGAGCCGAGGCTCAGGAACGGGTGGCCGAAGGCGTAGACGCGCCCGCCCTCGCGGAAGGTCACAGTGCCGGAGGCCGCGATGGAGTAGTCGCCGCGGATGAGCTGGACGCTGACGGAGGAGCCGGGCAGGAGCGTCTGGTCAGTCACCTTCCCCATCGGCCCGAGCGGGGCGGCGCCGCCTAGCCCTGCGACGGGGAGCAGGCCGTACTGTTGAAGCTGCGGGCCGAACTGCGCGACCGACTGCGCCGAGAAGCCGTTGAAGACGAGCGGCGTGGCGATGGGGGCGAACTGCTGGCCGAGCAGGGCGGCGAGCGGCGAGCCGGTCGAGACCGGCGCGACGAAGCTGGCGCCGCCGGCCCTGTTCTGCGGAAGCTCGGGCTTCCAGTTCAGGCCCGAGAGCTGGCTGTAGGAGACGGCGCGCGGCTCGCGCTGGAAGCCGAGGTGGTCGCGGTCCTCGCTCGACCGCCGGCCGCGCTCCATCAGGTCAATCATCTCCTTGATGGGCGTGATGCCGGCAATCGGCTCCTTCGAGAACGGGAAGGCGTAGGCGATGGCGCCGACGAGCTTGCCGTCGATGAAGACGGGCGAGCCGGACATGCCGGCGAAGACGCTCGTGCGGTCCACGTTCGAGCCCGAGAGCTTTGCGATGACGACGTTGTGACGCGGCGAGGGGAAGCCGTTGAGGACCCCCAGCACTTCGACGCCGAACTCCTGCGTCTCGGACCCCGAAAAGACCGTCCGGGCCGTGCCCTTCTGACCCGGCCGAACGTCTTCGAGCGGGAAGAACGTGACCTTATGCGGCTGAGCGGCCGGCGTCGTCGCGGCCGTCTGCGCCGCGGCGGTCGCGCCCAGCGCGAGCACGAGTGTGAGAAGGGCGACGAGAGCTCTCTTCATCGAACTACCTCTAAAGGGAAGGGAAAAAAGGTTGCGCGCCTGTAGCCGGGCACGGCGGAACGCGAAGGGGATCCGCGAAATACCGACGAGTCTGACTATAACTGCGGCGTCCGAGACGGGTCAAGCAACACATCGGTGCAACAAAGATGTGGCCGGAAGTCCGCGGGTTGCTTCGAGTTATATCTTTCTCGGGCGCACGGCCCGGCCGGTTGCGGCGGCCTCCGGCCCGTGATAAGTTGCGCGCCCGGCGGCTCAAGAATGGCTGAAATCGAGGGGTTCATACTGGCCGGCGGCGCTTCGAGCCGGATGGGCGAGGACAAGGCGCTGCTGCGCCTCGGCGGCGAGCCGTTCGTCGGGCGGGCCGCACGCGCGCTCGGGGGCGTGGCCGGGCGCGTCCGCGTCGTCAGCTCCAGACACGAGGCGGCGGCGCTCGGCCTGGAAGTCCTGCCCGACCTCTACGGAGGGCGCGGCGCCCTCGGCGGCATCCACGCCGCGCTCGCGGCCTGCGATGCGCCCTGGGCCGCCGTCCTCTCCTGCGACCTGCCGTTCGTGACGGGAGAGCTGCTGGCCCGACTCGCCTCCTTCCGCGCCTCCGTGACGGACGCCGTCGCGCCGACGCAGGAAGACGGGCGCCCGCAGCCGCTCTGCGCCTTCTACGCGCGCGACCCCTGCCTTCGGATGACCGAAGACCTGATTCGCACGGGCGAGCTGAGGCCGCGCGCGCTGCTCCGTCAGGTCAGGACGCGGTGGGTCGGCTTCGAGGAGTTGGAAGACTTGGATGGCTCGGGGCTCTTCTTCAGGAACGTCAACACGCCCGAAGACTACCGGCGGGCGCTGGACGAAGCGAAGCCGGGTGAGGTGTGGTAGATTATGTCGCGTCAACCTCACGAGCTTTCGCCTTTTAAACTTTTGACTTTACAATAGCCGAACGATGTCCCCTCGTCGTGCATCCGGCCGGAAACTCATCGGGGCGCTGCTGCCGATCATCCTGGTGATCGCGCTCGCCTTCGTGGGCCTGACCGCCTGGCTCGTCTACGGCGCGACGCGCCCGCCGCGCCGCCCTTACCTCGTCACCCCCGAAGGCTTCCGCCGCCTGAGCGACCGCGGCATGCGCGCGACCGAAGAGACCTGGACGAACCGCGACGGGACGGGCGCGCGCGGCTGGCTGCTGCGCGGGGCGGAAGGCTCGCCCGCCGTCGTCCTCCTGCACCGTTACGGCGCCGACCGCTCCTGGCTCCTCAACCTCGGCGTCAAGCTCAACGAGGCGATGAACGTGACGGTCCTTTTGCCGGACCTGCGCGGCCACGGCGAGAACCCGCCCGTGGAAGTCGCCGGCTTCGGCTCAAGCGATGCGGAGGACGTGCTGGCGGCCGTCGAGTATTTGAAGTCGCTGCGGACGCCGCAGGGCCGCGCGCTCGTCGGCGAGGCGTTCGGGCTCTACGGCGTCGAGGCGGGCGCGTACGCCTCTCTGCTCGCCGCGCAGAAGAACCCGCAGGTGCGTGCCCTCGTCCTGGACTCGATCCCGGACAGCCCTGACGACGTGCTGGCTTCGGCCGTCAACGTCGGCACGGGCCTCGACAACGCGGCGGTCCGCTTCTTCGCGCGCGTCGGCACGCGCGTCTACTTCGCGGGCGGATACAGGAACGAGGCGGCCTGCACCGTCGCCGAATCGCTCGGGCCGCGCCAGGTGCTCCTGCTCTCGGGCGAGGACGCCGGCCCGCTCCGGCAGACGACCGAAGCCCTGATGAACTGCTTCCCGCCGCAGACGGCGCGCGAGGTCCAGACGAACCTCCCGCTCACCGGCGTCACGCTCGCCTCCGCGTCGCCCGAGCAGGGCGAAGTCTACGACCGCCGCGTCATCGAGTTCTTCGACCGCGCCCTCCGCGCCAATCAATAAGGGACTAATTCGCCGTCACGCTGACGAGCGCGTATTGGCCGTTGTCGCCGACGGGCCTCGTCTCCGCCCCTTCCACCTGCTCAAGCTGGCCCGCGTGCTCGACGGGCACGAGGACGAGGCCGCGCCCGCCCGCCGCCCTCAGCTCACGCATCACGTCGTGGACGCCTTCAAACTTCCGCGGCTCGCCCCGCCCGTCGTAGGCCAGCCGGCCGGCCGCGTAGAACTGCGACGTGCGCTCGATGTCGTGCAGTTGGTAGACGGGCACCCCGCCGAATCCCGCGGCGTCCGCGCGGCGGAGGAGCCCCGCCACCGACTCCCTCTCGGCGTAAAGGCCGAGCGCGAGCGAAGCGGCCAGGACTATCGTCACAAGGACCGCGCCGGCCAGCGCGTGCGCGCACAGTGCGCGCCTGCGCGGCGTCGCCAACGCCAGCACGCCGCACAGGAGCCCCGGCGCCAGAAGCGCCGCCGCCGCCCATTCGGGTATTGCCGGCCCCGGCAAGCCTCCCTTCGCCCCGACCCTGTAATAGTAGAAAGCGCCCGCACCCACGACGCAGAGCGCCATCGCCCCCGTCAGCCGCATCGTCAAAACCTCGCCCTCGCCCCTCAGATATTTATGAACGCGCCGGGCGGCCAGCAACGCCGCGCCCGGCACCGCCGGCAGCACGTAGCCCGGCAGCTTCGAGCCTGACAGCGAGAAGAACACGACCGGCACCAGCAGCCAGACAAACGCGAACACGGCCAGACGGCTCTCGGCGTCCTCCGCCCGCCAGTTCGTCCCGAACACGCCCCGCAACCCGCTCAGCATGAAGAATGTCCACGGCAGCGCCAGCAGCAAAGTTATCGGCAGATAAAAGTAGAAGGGCTGCGGGTGGTTGTACTTGTTAGAGACGTAGCGCGCGAAGTGGTGCTGGACGAAGAACTCGTCTACGAACGCGCGCCCGTGCTCCGCCATCACCGGCCCGTACCAGATGGCCGCCACCAGCAGGCACAAAAGCACTCCCCACAACGCGCCGAGCCTGACCGGGTTCGGCAACCGCCCCCGCAAGACGAAGTAGAGCAGCACGACCCCGCCCGGCAGCACGAACCCCACCAGCCCTTTCGCCAAAAGCGACAGGCCGAGGCACGCGTAGAAGCCCACGAGCATCCGCCGCCTGCCCCTCCCGTCGCGCTCGTGCTCGGAGAGGAAGAAGAAGGTGAGCGCCGCCGTGACGGTCGCCGTCAGCAGCACGTCGAAGCTCGCCGCGCGCGCGAAGACCAGCAGCCCCAACGTCGAGGCGATGACGAGCGCGCCCGCGAAGGCGAACCCGCGCAGCCTCTCGCCCGCCTCGAACTCCACGCGCCGCGCCAGCGCCCCGACGAGCAGCATCACCACCAACCCCGACACGGCCGCGCCCGCGCGCGCCGCAAACTCGGTCACGCCGAAGACGCGGTAGGCGCCCATCATCAACCAGTAGAGCAGCGCTGGCTTCTCGAACCACGTCCGGCCGCCCAGCGTCGGCGTCACCCAGTCGCCCCGCGCGAACATCTCGCGCGCCACCTGCGCGTACCGCGGCTCGTCCGCCCCCAGCAGCGGCACCGACCCTAGCCCCCAGAACAGGGCCGCACACGCCGCCGCGAAGAGGAACAGCCCGGCGCGCTTGGCAAGCATGAAACGTTGCAAGTATAGTCACCCCTGAACAGTAGCCGGCAGCCAGCAGCCAGTAGTCAGTAGGTCTGAATCTACCAGCAATCGCGGGCGAACGGCCAGCCGGCCCGGCTGTAAAATCGGCCATTTTCTACCGGCTACTGACTACTGTCCACTGTCTACTTTATCCAATCCGAGGTTCCTTCCAATCGTGACACTCCGCACCGCCGTCATCGGCGTCGGCTCGCTCGGACGCCACCACGCGCGCATCCACGCCGCGCTGGCCGCCGAGGGCCGCTCGCGCTTCGCGGGCGTCTGCGACACGAACGAGGAGACGGCCCGCGCGGTCGCCTCCGAGCGCGAGACGCGCTGGACGGCCGACTGGCGCACGCTCTTAGGCCAGGTGGACGCCGTCAGCCTCGCCGTCCCGACCGAGTCGCACGCCGAGATCGCCTGCGCGCTGCTCGAACAGGGCGTCCACGTCCTCGTCGAGAAGCCCATCTCGCGCACGCTCGAAGAGGCCGACCGGATGATCGCCGCGGCCGAGCGCGGGGGCGCCGCGCTGATGGTCGGCCACCTCGAACGCTTCAACCCCGCGCTCGTCGCCCTGCGGCCTCACGTCCGCGAGCCCGTCTACTTCGAGATTCACCGCGTCGGCCAGTTCACCGCCCGCTCGCTCGACATTGACGTGGTGCTCGACCTGATGATTCACGACCTCGACATCGTCCTCTGGCTGGCCGGAGGGGCGTCGGAAGTCTCGGACGTGCGC
>DATHBF010000201.1:0-3550 GCA_035296285.1 Pyrinomonadaceae bacterium
CTTTTGCCCCCGCAGTAAACGTAAAATCGCCCTGCCTGCGGCCCCCCCCTTACGCCCTTTAGTACTTTCTGTGCCTGTGCCTGTGCCTGCGTGGCAGCATCCGCCCGAGCAGAAGCGAGATGAGGCCGAAGATGAAGCCGACCGCCCCCCTCGGCCCGCCGTCCACCTCACCTGACGTGAAAATCACGATTGAGGCGGCGATGAGCCCGACCCCGACGGCAGTTAGTAATGCTTGCATGCTGGGGCCTCCCCTGGTGAAGAGTCGGCGCGGGGCGGGCGAGGTTCCGCCCCGCGAGAAGTCAGCAGTTCACCTGGTTAACTGATCCGCCGGTGTTGCCCGCGACGTTGTCGTGAAGCACCACGTGGCAGATGGTGACGGGGGCGGCAGTGACATTATGGATGCCGAACCCGGTGCTGTCCGCGATGACGGTGTCATACAGATAGCCGCCCGACTGGTCGAGGAACTGGATGCCGGTGCCGGGGTTTGGGTTGGGGTCGCCGCCCTGCCGGTGGCCCGTGTGGGCGATCTCCGAATCGTTCACCGTGATCCTTGAGGTGCCCCCCAACTGAATACCGTAGTCGCGGTTGTTGTCGAAATGACAGCCCTCGACTTTCACCCGCACGGCCCCGCCTAGCCTCATGCCGATCATCCAGTTGCGGACCGTCAGGTTACGCAGGGTGACGGACGAGCCGGACGCCCCCGTGATGAGGAGCCCGATGGCCTGCTGCCGGAAGGTGTTGTTCGTGGTGTCGCCGGGCACGACGGCGTCGATGGTGGCATCGACGCCGTTGGCGGCCTCGATCTGAACGTTGCCGGTGCCGAGGGAGACGTTGATGGCCGCGTTGGTGGCGCCGTTGACCGTTTGGGTGAATACCCCCGACGTGACGATGACGATGCGGCCGTTGCCGGCCACGGCGGCGAGCGCGCCGTTGAGGGTGCCGAAGACGTTGTCGCCGTCGCCGTCCTCGGTCGTGCCTGTTACGCCGTCGTTGTCGTAGTCGCCGCAGGCGCCCGCCGTGTGCAAGGCGGACGTAGTCGGACTGCCGGCGCAGTTGCCTTCGAGGTAGACGGTGTGGTTGGCGAGCGCCGTCGGGGCGTTCGCGAGGGCGAGGACGGTCAGGGCCAGGGCGGGGAGCAGGAATTTACCCGTCGTGAGAATTCGGGAATGCATGGTGTGGCCTCCTTTTGAGGTTTGAGGTGCATTGAGGTTCGTGCGAGGTGAGGAAGCGCCGGCCCAGGTGGGCGGCGACGGGGTAGTTTGGGGCGAGCCTAGATTCCAGGCTTCGCCCATCGCTCACAGACCGAGCGTGGCGTGTGAGGCCGCGCGGCCGGAGGTAGCTCTGCGCGGACGGTTAAAGCCAGCGCGGGCATCATACGCCGTTCCCCCGACCTGTCAAGCCTTATTCACGGCCGGGGTCGCCGGAGGGGTTTTTGCCCGGGCGCGGCGGCCTTCAAAGCCCCCGCGCCCCTGCCGCTCGACTTCGCCCGCCCGCTTCGGTATATTGGCCGCGCCTTACGCATGAATCCCACCCCGCCTGGCGTTTGGGTGAAAAATATTTTGTTGCAAGCGTGAAACAGTGTTCCATTCTCGCGCCGTTTGTGCTATAGTCTCCGCGTCTTTTAGAGAAGAGACTTTAATTTCAACAGCGTGAGAAAAGGGGACGGAAAGAGTGATAGCAACGATGGCTGACAGCAAATCGAGCGCGGAGCGCGGCAAGGCCGTGGATGCGGCGCTCGCCAACATCGAGAAGAAATTCGGCAAGGGTTCGATCATGCGCCTCGGCGAGAAGGAAGTCGCCGACGTGCTCTCGATCTCGACCACATCCATCAGTCTTGATGCCGCCATCGGCATCGGCGGCGTGCCGCGCGGCCGCATCGTCGAAATCTACGGGCCGGAGTCGTCGGGCAAGACCACGCTCGCGCTCCACATCGTCTCCGAGGCGCAGAGGGTGGGCGGCGTGGCGGCCTACATCGACGCCGAGCACGCGATGGACGCCGAGTACGCCGGCAAGCTCGGCGTCAACACTGACGACCTGCTCATCTCGCAGCCCGACTCGGGCGAGCAGGCTTTGGAGATCGCCGAGGCGCTCGTGCGCTCGAACGGCGTGGACGTGGTCGTCATCGACTCGGTCGCGGCGCTAGTGCCGCGCGCGGAGCTGGACGGCGACATGGGCGACTCGCTGCCGGGCTTGCAGGCCCGCCTGATGTCGCAGGCTTTGAGGAAGCTGACGGCCGTCGTCGGGCAGACGAACACGACGCTCATCTTCATCAACCAGATTCGCGAGAAGATCGGCGTCATGTTCGGGAGCCCCGAGACGACGACCGGCGGCCGCGCCCTCAAGTTCTACTCCTCGCTTCGCCTCGACATCCGCCGCATCGGCGCGATTAAGGACGGCGACCGCTTCATCGGCAACCGCACGAAGGTGAAGGTCGTCAAGAACAAGGTGGCGCCGCCGTTCAAGGAGTGCGAGTTCGACATCATGTACGGCGAGGGCATCTCGCGCGAGGGCGACGTGCTCGACCTCGCCGTCATCCACCGCGTCGTGGACAAGTCGGGCGCCTGGTTCTCCTACGGCGGCGAGCGCCTCGGCCAGGGCCGCGAGAACTCGAAACAGACCCTCAAGGATAACCCCGAACTCCTCGGGCGCATCGTCGCCGACGTGCGCAAGGCGGTCGGCATACCCGGCGCCGACGGGGAAGAGCCCGAGACGGAAGCCGCCGCCGCCAAGGCCGACGGCAAGAAGTAAGGACGCCCGAACATCAGAAGCGCGAGCGGTAGCGAGCAAGTCTCTCGCTACCGCTCGCGTTTCTGCTTTATAATCGCGCGGCCAAAAAAGATGACAGAATCACTCCTCATCAAAGGCGGGCTGATAGTCACTTCGGATGCGGCCGACCGCGTCCTCGAAGGCGACCTTCTCGTCCGCGACGGACGCATCGCGGCGGTCGGCATCGAGGGCGAGACGGCCGACGTGACGATTGACGCGCGCGGCTGCGCCGTCCTGCCCGGCTTCGTCCAGACCCACATCCACCTCTGCCAGACCATCTTCCGCGGCGCCGCCGACGACCTCGAATTAATCGACTGGCTCAGGCAGCGCGTCTGGCCTTTGGAGGCCGCGCACACGCCCGAGTCCCTGCGCGCCTCGGCCCGCCTCGGCATCGCCGAGATGGTCCGCGGCGGCACGACCTGCGCCCTGACGATGGAGACCGTCAGGCACACGGCAGAAGTCTTCCGCGTGGCGCGCGAGGCGGGCTTCCGCGCCACCATCGGCAAGTGCATGATGGACAAGGGCGAGGGCGTGCCCGAGGGCTTGAGGGAGGAGACGGAGGACTCGATAAGGGAGTCGCTGGCGCTGCTCGAAGAGTGGCACGAGAGCGAGGGAGGCCGCCTCCGCTACTGCTTCGCGCCGCGCTTCGCCGTGAGCTGCACGGAACCGCTGCTGCGGCGCGTCGGGTCGCTGGCGCGCGAGCGCGGCGTGCTCATCCACACGCACGCCTCCGAGAACCGCGACGAGATACAGATAGTCGAGCGCGAGACGGGCCGCCGCAACG
>DATHBF010000202.1:0-7390 GCA_035296285.1 Pyrinomonadaceae bacterium
CGCCCCCGCCGAGTGGCGCGCGTTGCAGGAGACGAGCATGGCGATGTCGCGCCAGTTGCGCGACCTGCGCGAAGGCGTCATGCGCGTGCGGATGGTGCAGGTCGGCGAAATCTTCGAGCGCATGAGGTTCGTCGTCCGCGACCTCGCGCGCGAGAGCGGCAAGGAGATTCGGCTCGAACTACTGGGCCAGGACACGGAGATAGACAAATTCCTCGTCGAGCGGATGACGGACCCGCTCATGCACCTCGTCCGCAACGCCGTCAGCCACGGGCTGGAGACCGTGGAGGAGCGCGCCGCGGAGGGTAAGTCGCCGGAGGGCAGGATCACACTCCGCGCCGCGACCTCGGGCGAGAACGTTTTAATCGAGATAGCGGACGACGGGCGGGGCATTGACGCGGAGCGCGTCGCCGCGCGAGCGCGCGAGCGCGGCCTTATATCCGGGGACGTGCGTCTTGACGAGGCGCTGTTGCTGGAGTTGATCTGCGCGCCGGGCTTCTCGACGCGCGACGAGGCCGACCGCGCGAGCGGCCGCGGCGTCGGGATGGACGTGGTCTGTAACACCGTCGAAGAGCTCGGGGGCAAGCTCACCCTCGCGACCGAGAGGAATCGAGGGACGCGCTTCACGGTCGAGCTGCCCCTGACGCTCGCCATCGCCGACGCCATCATCGCCAGCGTTGCCGGCCAGAGGTTCGCCTTCCCGCAGGCGGTGGTGCGCGAGGTCATCGAGGTCGAAGCAGCGGCGGTGAAGGTCTTCGAGAATAATGAGATCGTCTCTTACCGCGGCGGGGTGCTGCCGCTGGTACGACTCGCGCGCCTGTTCGGCCTCAGGGAGAAGAAGAGAGATTCCTTCCACGTCTTCGTCATCGGCGGCGGCGCGAACGCCGTGGGGCTGGCGGTTGACCGCGCCGTCGGGCAGAAGGAGATAGTGGTGCGCGGCCTGAACGACCCGCTGGTGAAGGTCGCGGGCGTGGCGGGCGCCACGGACCTCGGCGACGGGCGCGTCGTGCTCATCCTCGACGTGGCCGCCCTCAAACACTCTATGCTCGGCGGCCGACTCGCCAACAGAGGCGGGGCGGCTTAAACAATCATGTCGAACACAACGAACGACGCCGAACCCTTCATCCTCTTCGAGCTGGCCGGGACCACGTACGGCGTGCGCAGCCGCTTCGTGCAGCAGATGGAGATGATCGAGCACATCACGCCGGTGCCGAACGCGCCGGCGGCCGTCGAGGGCGTCGTGCTCGCGCGCGGGCAGGTCATCCCGGCGCTCAGTCTGCGGGCGCGCTTCGGGTTCGAGAAGATTCCGTACGACCTGCGCGCGCGGCTGGTGGTCGTCAGCAGCGGGGTGCGGACCATCGGGCTGATTGTCGACACGGCCCGCGAGTTCGTGCGCATACCCGCCGGGACAATCGAGCCGCCGCCCGAGGCGATTACGGGCCTGAGCGGGAAGTATCTGGAAGGCATCGCAACCATCGGCGGGCGGATGATTCTGGTCCTCGACTTAGAGGAAGTGATCGACATCGGCGAGCAGCAGCCGGTTGTCTGAAGCAGGCGGATAACGGGAGACGGTCATGGCAGCACAGATTATTGGCGGGACGACGAGCCCTAACGAGAGCGGCGTGCGCGTGCGCGAAGAGGCGACGCAGGTGGCGGAGGCGGCGCGCGAGATAGCGCGGATAGCGAACGAGGTGACGGAAGGCGCGGAGGCGCAGACCCACTCGCTCGACTCGGCCGTCAGTCTCGCCAACGAGATGACGGCCTCGCTCGGCGAGACGACCACGCAGGCCGAGTCCATCGCGGCCTCGACCGAAGAACTCGTCTCGTCGGTCAACGAGATGGCCGCCTCCGTCGAGCAGGTCGGCGCGAACTCCATGAGCCTCGCCGCCTCCATCAACGAGACGGCGGCCTCCATCGAGGAGTCCACGCGCTCGATTGAGAGCGTCACGGCCGGCGCGCAGGAGATGGCGACCTCCGCCGAGGAGGTGACGGGGGCGATGAACGAAATCGCGGCCTCCATCAAGAGCGTGAGCGACGACACCGAAGCCCTCTCGGTTGCCGTCAACCAGACCGCCGTCAGCACGGAACAGGTGTCGCGCTCCGTCGAGAGCCTTGCCGCGAGCGCCGACGACCTGACCGTCTCCGCCGAAGAGACCGCCTCGTCCATCAACGAGATGGCCGCCTCCGTCGAAGAGGTCTCGGCGATGTCCGAGAACCTCGCCTCGACCGTCGAGCAGGTCTCGACCTCGATGGAGGAGATGGCGCGCTCCATCCAGACCGTGGCGCAGAACACCGAGAAGATAACCGAGGCGGCGACGGGCGCGGCGACGAGCGGCGCCGAGATGGACCGCTCGCTGCGCTCGGTGGCCGCGATGACCAAGCGCGCGGAGGAGGTCGCGGGCCGCGTCTCGCGCGAGGCCGAGCAGGGCGGCGCGGCGGCGCAGAAGTCCATTCAGGGCATGGGGCGCGTCCGCTCCTCGATGGAGCAGTCGGCGGCCGTCATCCGCGAGATGGGCAAGCGTTCGAACGAGATCGGCGGCATCGTCAACACCATCAACGTCATCGCCGAGCGCACGAACATGCTCTCGCTGAACGCCTCCATCGAGGCGGCGCGCGCCGGCGAGGCGGGGCGCGGCTTCGCCGTCGTCGCCGAAGAGATTCGCAACCTCGCCGACCGCTCGGCGCAGGCGACCGCCGACATCGCCGCCATCATCAAGGCGTTGCAGGACGTGGTGCAGGAGGCCGTCGCCGCGTCGAACGAGGGCGTGCGCATCGCGGACGAGAGCGGGCGACTGGCCGAGGAGGGCTCGGAAGGATTGCAAAGAATCCTGTCCGGCATCGGCGAGACGACACAGATCGTCGGCCAGATAGCGCGCGCCACCGAGGAGCAGTTGGGCGCGGGCCAGCACGTCGTGACGGCGATTGAGACGACCGCGGCGCAGGCCCGCCAGACCACGACCGCCACGGCCGAGCAGTCAAAGGCCGCGCAGGAGATCGTCAGGGCCGCGGCGCAGATGCGCAAGACCGCGAAGGAGGTCAGTCAGGCGATGAACGAGCAGGGGCGCGCCTCCCGCGAGATCATCAAGGCCGCGCAGAATACGACCACGGTCGCCACGCACGTGCGCAAAGCCTCGGGCGAGCAGGCGGCGGCGGTCAGGCAGGTGGCGCAGGCCGTCGAGTCCATGCGCCGCGGCGCTGCCAACACCTCGCGCGCGCTCGAAGAGCAGGCCACGGCGGGCGAACAGGTCTCGAAAGAGTCGGAACGTCTGGCGCGTACGATTGCGGGGGTGAGCCGCGCGATGGGGGAACAGTCAACGGCCGCGACGCAGATCACCGCCGCCGCAAACAGTATGCGTCAGCAGGCCGACCAAGTCGCCAAAGCGATAGCCGAGCAGGCCCGCGCCGCCCGCGACATGACCGCCGCCACCACGAGCATCTCCAAAGACATCGGCCTCATCACGCGCTCTAACCGGCAGCACGTGACATCAGCCGAGCAGGTCCTGGGCACGCTGACCGACATCCGGCAAATCACCGAGCGCAACGCCCAAGGCGTCAAGGCCACCTTGAGCGGCACGGCCAATTTGATCGAGCGGGCAAGGCTACTCGCCGACATCGTGAACGGCCTTGACGCGGGGCAGTCGGATGGGAACGGCGCGCGCGGCTCAAGCGCCAGGCCGCGCCCGAACGGAAGGCCGCGCCGCCCGAAAAAGGGTCAGGCGCCGGCCGGAGACGACGGGCCGGGCGGGCCGGAACGTCCCGACTCGTCGGGATGACGAAGAAGGTTTTAGCCCCCGGCTGGTAGGCGTCCGACGGGTCTTTAACGCGAACGGGGATGGATAACCTGACTCCTTCAGACAATTCAATCGGCGTCTTCACCACCGACGCGAGTCTCGTTATCCAAATCTGGGACGCGGCCCTCGCGCGCCTGACCGGCATCCCCGCGGACGCGGCCTGCGGGCGGCCGCTCGTTCAACTCCTCCCCGACCTGGAAGAACGCCGGCTGCTCGCGCGTTTCCGGCGTGTGTTGGACGAGGGCGTCGTCGAAGTCCTCGCGCCCGCCTTCCACCACTACCTGATTCCGTGTCCGCCCGTGAACGCATCCGAGCACTTCGACAGGATGCAGCAGCGTGTGACCATCGCGCCCCTGAATGAAGAGGGGCGGATAGCCGGCGCGCTCGTCACCATCGAAGATGTCACGGCGCGTTTGGAGCGCGAGCGCACACTCTCCGAACAACTCGCCCACGCCGACGAGGACGCCCGGCTCAGCGCCGCGCAGAAGTTGGCAAGGGACGAGTCGCTCGGACCCGCGCAGCCCCTTTTGGGTGCGTTGAAAGACGAGAGCTGGCGCGTACGCCGCGTGGCCGTCGAGGGGCTGTCGCGCCGGGCCGCCCCGGAAGCCATCGCCGCTCTCCTGGCGTCGGTGCGCGAAAATCATCATCACCTCGGCCTCCTCAACAGCGCGCTTCAGGTGCTTGCGATGAGCGACGTGGACACGCTCTCGCCGCTCGTCGAGTTCCTGAACGGCGAGGACGCAGACCTCCGGATGCAGGCGGCGCTGGCGCTCGGGGAGCAGCGCGACGGGCGAGCCGCGCCCGCGCTCCTCGGCGCGCTCGAAGACGCGGACGCCAACGTGCGCTACCACGCCATCGAAGCCCTCGGAAAGCTCCGCGCGCCCGAGGCGGCCGAAGCGCTCGCCCGCGTCGCGGAGTCGCGCGACTTCTTCCTCGCGTTCCCGGCGCTCGACGCGCTGGCGCGCATAGGCGACGCGCGCGTCGCCCCCCGCGTCGTGCCGCTGCTCGAAGACGAACTGCTGCGCGAGGCCGCCGCCGAAGTGCTCGGACAACTCGGCGACGAAGAGACGGTCGCGCCGCTCGCCGCGCTACTGAACGTCCCCGATGCGCCCACGCCGTCGGTCGCGCGGGCGCTCGCCGCGCTGCACGACCGTTACGAGAAACAGTACGGCGAGGGCGCGTACATCGCGGACTTGAGCCGCGCGGCCATCAACCCGACGGGCGCGCAGAACCTTCTCGACGCGCTGAACGATTCGCGTCCCGAAGAGCTGCGCCCGCTCGCGCTTGCTCTCGGGTGGCTGGAGGGCGCGGCGGTCGAGCGCGCCCTGACGCGCCTGCTCGGGCACGCGGACGCGCGCGGCGAGGTTATCGAAGCGTTGGTCCGGCACGGCTCGCGCGTGACCGAGTTGTTGGTCGAACAGCTCGGGTCGGAAGACCTCGAAATCAGAAAGGCGGCGGTCGTCGCCCTCGGGCGCATCGGGGACGCGCGCGCCGCGCCGGCACTGGTCGAAGTGCTCGACGAAGACCCCGAGCTGGTGATTCCGGCGGCCGACGCGCTGGCGAAGATAGGCGACCCGCGCGCTTTCGAGGCGCTGCTCGCCCTCGTCGGAGACCCGAACGCGGGCGTCAGGCAGTCGGTAGTCGGCGCGCTGAACTCGCTCGGCTCGCCGTCGATGCCGGGGCGCGTGCTGCCGCTCCTCAGCGACCCCGACCCGAACGTACGCGAATCGGCCGTGAAGATTGCGGGTTACTTCGGCTATCCCGAATGCGTGGAGCTTCTGTTAGAGCGTTGCCGCGACGAGGAAGAGCGCGTGCGCCGCGCGGCGGTCGAGCATCTCCCTTTTCTCGAAGACGAGCGCGCGACGGCCGCGCTCGTGAGCGCGCTGCGGCATGAGACGCCGAAAGTGCGTGCCGCGGCGGCCGGCGCGGCGGCGATGGCCGAGGGCACAGAGGTCGCGGCTTCTTTGATTGAGGCGCTCGGGGACGAAGACTCGTGGGTGCGTTACTTCGCCGCGCGTTCGCTCGGCCGGTTGAAGGTTGCCGAAAGCGCGGACGCGCTGGCGCGACTGGCCCGAGACGACAAGGCGAATCACGTTCGCATCGCGGCCGTCGAGGCTTTGGGAAGCATCGGCGGGGAGACGGCCGCGAGGGCTGTCGCCCCGCTTCTCAAGTCGGACGAGCCCGACCTCGCGCGCGTAGCCGGCGCCGCCCTCAGGGAGATGGGGAGCGTGGCGGCACGACAGGAAGACTCTAACTGACGGCAGCGGTGCCGCCGGTCGTTCGTCGCGGGCAGAAGAACAATGGGTGTTAACACGGGAAGTTTAGGTGTCACGGGCGGTGCGGACAGGTTGTTGCGCGACCTGATACACGAGCGCACGGGTATCTTTTTTGACAACGGGAAGGGCGACATCCTGACGGACAAGTTGTCGCCGCTGGTCATCGAACGCGGGTTCACGTCTCTGCTGGATTATTACTACCTGTTGAAGTACGACGAGGCGGGCCAGGACGAGTGGCTGAACGTGATGAACGCGCTCTCCGTCCCGGAGACCTACTTCTGGCGCGAGATGGATCAGGTGCGCGCGCTGGTCGAGCAGGTCGTGCCGCGCTGGTTCGCCGCGCCCGGCGCCGGGCCGCTGAAGGTTTGGAGCGCGGCGTGTGCGACGGGCGAAGAGCCTTTGACGATTGCGATGGCGCTCGACGTGGCGGGGTGGCTCGGGCGCGTGCCCGTCGAGATTCACGCCAGCGACGCCAGCCCGGCGGCAATCGAGAAGGCGCGGCGCGGCGTCTACCGCGAGCGCTCGTTCCGCAACCTGCCGGCGGAGTTGCGCGCCAAATATTTTGCGCAGGAAGGCGAAACAAAAACGTGGCGCGTTGACGCTAAGCTGCACGCGGGCATCCGGTGGGGCGTCGTTAATCTGATGAACGAGGCGGAGGTCGCGCCGCGCGCGTCGGCGAACGTGATCTTCTGCCGCAACGTGTTCATATACTTCTCCGACCAGACCATCAGCCGGACGGTGCGCACGTTCGCCGCGCACATCCGGCCGCCGGGCTACCTGTTCGTGGCCGCCTCGGAATCGCTGCTGAGGCTTTCGGAAGATTTTGAGTTGCAGGAGATCGGGAACGCATTCGTCTACGTCAGGCGGCCGCACACGGTTTGACCGCCCGCCGCGAGGATTATTCATGGATCGAGTTCTCAAAGTTCTGGTGGTGGACGACTCGGCGTACGTGCGCAAGGTCGTGAAGCAGATGCTCTCGCGCAGCCCGTTCCTCGAAGTCGTGGGGACGGCGCGCGACGGCCGCGAGGCGCTTGAGATGGCAGAGCAACTCGACCCGGATGTCGTCACCTGCGACCTCATCATGCCCGAGTTGGACGGCGTCGGGTTCGTCCGCGAACAGATGCGGCGGCGGCCACTGCCGATTATCATCATGAGCATCGCCAGCGAGACGGGCGAGGCCGCGCTGACCGCGCTCGACGCGGGCGCCGTGGACTTCGTGCAGAAGCCGACGGCGCTGGCCACCGAGAAGATATTCGAGGTGAGCGACGAGCTCATCGAGAAGGTCAAATCCGCCGCCGGCATCCCGATGGCGCGCGTCAGAATCTC
>DATHBF010000203.1:0-15587 GCA_035296285.1 Pyrinomonadaceae bacterium
GTGGTATTCGATCACACCGATGACGGGCTCGGCGTCTTTCTTACGCCCTTCGCGCAGGTAGGCGGTGACGAGCATGAGGAGGGCCGGCAGCTCGCGCCGCCCGGAGAGTGGCTCGGCGGGGTCTCCCGAACGGACGCCCGCGGCGCGTTCGAGTAAGGGGAGGGCGCGCTTGTAGTCGCCGCGCGCGGCGTAGAGGGCGCCGAGGTTGTATGTCGCCTGCGCGTGGTCGGGCGCGAGTTGGAGGACGCGCTCGAAGGACTTGACGGCCTCGTCTGAGCGGCCCGTGCGCGCGAGCAGGACGCCGAGGTTCGAGTGGGTCGGCGCGGAGTCGGGGTCGAGCCGCAAGGCTTCGCGGAACTCGCGCTCGGCATCCTGGGGGCGGCCGCGCTGGTCGAGGACGACGCCGAGCAGGGTGTGTGCGGCCGGGTCGCGCGGCGCGGACGAGATGAGGTTGCGGACGAAGGTTTCGGCCTCTTCGAGACGGCCGGCTTCGATGAGCGCGCCGGCCTCGCGGAGACGTTCAGAATTTAAAGCGGGGGCGGACTGGCGCGCGGGCGGTTGAGCTTGGGAGGGTCGCCTTTTGGCCTGCGCCGCGGAGGCGTGCGGGACGGCCGCGCAGAGGATGAGCGCGAGCGAGGCGTGGAGGGTTTTGGAGTCTCGTTTCAAGCTCGGAGTTTAAGGGGTCTGCGGCGCGGACTTGCGGCGCGATTCGTTGATGCGTTTGACGGCCTCGGACTCGGCGGCGGCCTCTTCTTTGCGGCCGAGGCGGCGGAAGGCGAGCGAGAGTTGGTAGTGCGGCTCGGGGTTGTCGGGCGCGAGCGACGAGGCGCGGCGTAAGGGCTCGACGGCCTCGGCCGGGCGGCCGTGTGTCACGAGCGCGCGGCCCAGGGCGATGAGGGCTTCGTAGAGGTCTGGCTTGATTGAGACGGCGCGCTGTAGCTCGCGGATTCCCTCTTCGGCCGTGTCGCCGCCGCGCTTCGTGAGCAGGACGCCGACGCCGAGGTGGCCTTCGGCCGCGTCGGGCTGAAGGCGCGAGAGAGCGCGGTAGGCTTCGAGGGCGCCGGCCTCGTCGCCGGCCTGTTCGAGCGAGGTGGCGAGGAAGAAGTGGGCGCGCGCGTCCGCGGGTCTTGCGGCGACGGCCTGACGGAAGGCGCGGGCCGCGCCCGACGGGTCGCCCGCGCCGTAGCGGGCGCGGCCCAGGGTGAACTGCGCGTCGAAGTGGGCGGGCGCGAGTTTGGCGGCGCGCTCGGCGGCGGCGAGCGCGCCCGAGTCGTCCTTCCTGACGGCGAGGACGACGGCGAGCAGGACGAGCGAGTCCACCTCGCGGGCCTTCGCGTCGCCCCTCAAGGGGGCGTCGGCGTTCGTGTCGGCGTTTGCGTTCGTGTCGGCGTTGCCGGCGAGCGCGATGGCCTTGCGCGCCAGCGTCTCGGCCTCGGCGGGGCGGCCGAGGTTGAAGTTTGCGAGGGCGGCGCCGTAGAAGGCGTCAACGTCGGAGCCGTTCTGGACGGCGTCGTAGAGGTCGAGGGCTTCGGCGTAGCGCCCTTCGCCGAGCAGCACGAGGCCGAGGGCGTGCGCCGCGCGGAGGGCTTCCGGGGGCAGGCGCGCGGGCGGCTTCACGGAGCGGATGCGCGCCACCACCTGCGCCACCTCGGCCGGCGTGACCTGCTGCCGCGCCTGCGCGAACGAACTCACGCTCAGGAGCAGTAGGATGGCGCAGGCGGTACTGACGTGCCTCTTCCGCAGGTGAAGCATTACGTGGTCAAGAATAAGAAGTGGCGGGGCTCTTCGGCAAGAGCGCCCGCCACTGGAGTTTGGCGCCGGCCGCGGGCCGGCAGCAGGCTTTCCCCTTTACCACAGCAGCTTGATGGAGAACTCAAGCTGGCGCGGGTTCTGAATCGAAGTGTCCTGGCCGTAGTTCGGGTCGTTGAAGTCGCGCTTGGGCACGAACCTGTTGACGTGGTTCATGACGTTGTAAGCCTGGACGCGGAGCTGGACACGGAAGTCCTCGCTGATGGCCGTGACCGGGATGTTCTTGAAGAGCGAGGCGTCCCAGAACTCCTGCCGCTCGCCGCGGAAGGTGTTGCGCCCGAGGTTGCCGAAGCACCGGCTGAAGTCGCTGAGGGTGCAGGGCGCGCCGCCGAAGATGGGCGTGCGCGGGAAGGTGAAGGCCGCGGGGTTGAAGAGCAGGCCGCTCGCCCTCTGCGCCGCGGTCGGCGTCACGTCGGCGAGGACGAGGTCCGGGCGCTGGCCGCCGAAGACGATGGAGTAGACGGGGCCGCTCTGGACGGTGACGATGTTGTTGAGCTGCCAGCCGCCGATGACGTAGTCGAGCGCGCTGTTGTCCGACAGGTAGCGCCGGCCCTTGCCGAACGGGAGGTCGAGCACGTTCGAGAAGGTGAAGCGGTGGCGCACGTCGAGGTCGGAGTTGCCGTAGTCGAGCTCGGGCCGCAGGGGGTTCTGCGGGCCGTAGCGGTTGGGGCCGACGCTCTGGCCGGCGAAGCCGCCGGGCGTGTCGTCGAGGCCGTGCGCCCAGGTGTAGGAGGCGAGCAGCGCGAAGCCGCGCGAGAAGCGGCGTTCGAGCTTGGACTGGAAGGCGTCGAAGCGCGAGCGGCCGTTGAAGCGCGTCGTCACTATCTCGTCGAAGCCGGGCACCTCGCGCGAGCCGGGGCCGTTATTGACCGAGGTGCCGATGTTCTGCACGCGGAGCAGGTTGCGGCCGGCCGTCCCGACGTAGGCGAAGTCGGCCAGCATATTCCGGATGAACTCCCACTGGAAGGTCAGGTTGTAGTGATGGTAGTAGGAGGTCTGGTTGTTCGGGTCGACGTAGAAGATGCGCTGGTTCGAGCCCGGCGTGAACGACTGGGGGAGCGTGTTGGAGATGGCCGGCAGCGGTATCCCGGTGTCGAAGCTCGTGGCGAGGGAGAGCTGCGAGCAGCTGCCGGCGGCGATGTCTCTGAGCGAGCAACTGTAGTTGCCGGAGGTCGGGGCGTTGACCGAGAGCGGGAGCTGGCCGCTCACGTCCGGCGTGTAGACGATGCCGTAGCCGCCGCGCACGACCATCGAGCGGTCTTCCTTCAGGCCGCTCCAGGCGAAGCCGACGCGGGGCGCGAAGTTGTTCTTGTCGGTGTTGGCGAGGTCGCGCCCGAGGGGGCCGCTGTCGGTGCCGCGGACGAGCGTGCGGGTCGCGGTGTCGAAGTTGTACTGCGCGTCGAAACGTTCGGTCGGCGCGGTGTACACGTCGTAGCGGAGGCCGAGGTTGAGCGTCAGCGTCGGCGTCGCCTTCCAGTCGTCCTGGACGAAGAAGGCTATCTCCTTGTTCGAGCGCAGGAAGTCGTAGCTCTGCGCGCCGCGCTGCGCGAAGCCGGGGGTGTAGCCGAGGATGATGTTGGCGATGGCCGAGCCCGAGTCGTCGGGGCCGATGCCGGGGTAGTTGCCGGTGAGGAAGCCGCCGGCCGAGGTGCCGTACTGGTACTGGCCCTTGACGTTGCCGGCGCGGCCGCCGTCGAACTGCGTGTTCTGGCGCACCCGCAGGTCGCCGCCGAACTTCAGCGTGTGGCTGCCGCGGATGACGGTCAGCGTGTCGAGGAAAGAGTAGTTGTTCGAGGTGAAGTAGAAGGGGCCGCCGTCGCCGACGAACTCAAGCTGGTTGACCGAGCCGATCTCGGCGACGCCGATGAGCGGGATGCCCGTGGTGTTCGCGCTGAAGTTCGAGTTCGGGATGCCCAGTTCGTTACCGATCTGCGCGCTGAAGCCCTGGTTGCCGTTGACCCCGGTGTTGAAGATGCCGATCTCGACGCGGCTGTAGCCGGCGCGGGCGTCGTTGACGACCGTCGGCGTAAACGTCGAGGTGTAGCCGAGCGCGACCTGGCGGGTGTTGCCGAACTCCTGGCCGGCGCCGAAGCCCGAGGGCAGGTCGAGGCCGTTGGGCGCGGCGCCGACGGGGAAATTGTTCTGGCGGGCGCGGGTCAGGTCCGACTTGCTGTAGCGGCCGAAGATGGAGTTGCTCTGGTTGATGTTGTGGTCAATGCGGGCCGTGTAGGCTTCCTGGTCGAAGACGAAGCTGCGGTTGCGCCGGAAGTTGTTCTGGAGGCCGGGCTCGGTCGGCAGCGGGTAGGCTTGCAGGAGCGCGACGCCCGCGGGCGAGAGCCCCTGGCCGCAGTTGCGCACGTCGTTGGCGGTGGCAGGGGTGCCGTTGGCGCAGAAGACGGTGCCGATGGGGGCGACTATGGTGCCGCCGCCTTGGCGCGCGTAGTTCTGCGTGGTGCCGGGCTGCAAGAGCTCGCCGAAGTCGCCGACCCTCATGCGGGCGGTCGGGACGGTGACGAAGGCGAACTCGCCGATGGGGCGCGAGCCGCGCTGCTGGTTGTAGCCGAAGAAGAAGAAGGAGCGGTTGCGGCCGTCGTGGAAGTGGGGGCCGCCCTCGCCGAAGCGCGGCAGGAAGATGGGGCCGCCGACGGTGCCGCCGAAGTTGTGCTGGACGAAGTTGCCGGGGTTCGGGTTGTTGGCCGGCTTGGCGCTGGCGAAGTTGCCCTGGTAGAACTCGTAGAGCGAGCCGTGCAGGGCGTTGGTGCCCGACTTGGTGGTCGTGTTGATGACGGCGCCGCCCGCGCGGCCCGACTCGGCCGGCGGCACGCTGGTGTCAATCTTGAACTCGGCGATGAGGTCCGGGTCGGGGAAGATGGCTATCTGCCCGAACTGCGTCTCGTTGTTGTCGATGCCGTCGAGCATGAAGTTGTTCTGCGTGACGCGGGCGCCGTTGACGGCGAGGACCGAGCCGCCCGACTCGCGGAAGCGCGTCGATTCGGTGGACTCGCCGACGCCGCCCTGCACGAAATTGCCGCCGCCGCCGAGCGTGCCGACCGCCGGGCGGGTGACGCCGGGCGAGAGCGTGGCGAGGATGGTGAAGTTGCGCTGCGGGATGGGCAGGTCCGTGATCTCGCGGCCGGTGATGAGGTCGCCGCGCACGCTCGACTCGGTCTCGGCCAGCGGCGCCTCGGCCGTCACCGTGACGGTGCCGCCCGAGACGCCGGCCGCCGTCAGCGCCACGTCCACGGCCTGGCGGGCCGCCGTCTCCACCTTAACTTCGTCAACGTTCGTCGCGCTGAAGCCGGCGGCTTCAATCGTGATGCGGTAGACGCCGGGCTCAAGGGCGGGGATGGTGTAGGTCCCCTCCTCGCCGGTCGTCGCCGTGCGGGCCTCGCCCGTGGCGACGTTGGTGGCGGTGACTTTGGCGTCCTTGACGACGGCGCCCGCGGGGTCCGTGACGGTGCCGACGATGGTGCCCTTGTTGCTCTGGGCCGCGGCCGGCAGCGCGAAGGCGGCGAGACACAAGACGGTCGCCGCCAGCATCAACAAGCGTGGGGTTCTCCTGGATGTACTCATGCGTGGCCTCACTGGGGATGGCTGACGAAAAGAAGCGGCCCTGGAACGTCGGAAACAATCGTAGGGCCGTGCGCGGGCCGGCCGAATCTGCCGCGTGGGGCGGCAGGCGCGAGAGGCCGCGGCGCCTTAATGTACTTAGTTTTGCTGGTTATAGAATCGAACTTTCGAGCTTTGTTGCCTGACCGAACGAAGCACGTTTTATTACAGAAACCGCTTGGGTGTCAATCAGTTTCTGGGGCGCCGCAGGCAGCAACGAAGGTGCCAGACGCGTTCGAGCCGCTTTTCTCTGGCGATTAGGCGGGGGCGGCGGGACGCGCCATTCAAGATTTCGTCGGGCAATCCGAAAAAATAGAGGCGCCCGGGATTATTTTTCGTCGCGCGGGTCGAGGTTCTGCTTCGCCTCGTCTATGAGCTGGTTGTTCAGCTCGTAAGAGAGTTCGACGCCCTCACGCTCGTAGGACCGGGGCGGGTATTGGTGCGAGCGGTAGACGGGGTACGCCTCTGTGCGCAGGTGGGCGAGCATGTGGTGGCCGCGGCGCGCGGCGCGCTCGTGGCGGAGGGCGGAGATGTCGAGGGGCGCGGTGACGATGCGCTCGCCGGGGCCGGGGCTGGCTTCGGCGAGGACGCGGCCGTCGAAGTCTATGACCTGACTGCCGCCGGGCCAGGAGTAGGGCGGGTAGTGCCTGAGGCTCGCGCCCTGGTTGGCGGCGACGACGTAGGCGGTGTTCTCGATGGCGCGGCAGCGGTTGACGACCGTCCACCAGTCCATCGGCGGCGTCGCGCCCCAGGGGTCCATGTAGGCCGAGACGCGGACGAGGATTTCGGCGCCGTTGGCGGCGAGCTGGCGCATGGCCTCGGGGAAGAGCCAGTCGTAGCAGATGGCGCAGCCGATGCGGCCGATGGGCGTGTCGGCGACGGGGAAGAGCGGCTCGGCGTAGTCTTCGATGTCGTGGGGGCTGGCGTGGACCTCGTAGGGAATCCAGGTGTTGACCTTGCGGTACTTGTAGAGGACGCCTTCGGGGCCGACGAGGCAGGTGGTGTTGAAGACGAGGCCGGGGTGGCGCGCGTCGCGCTCCAGCATCGTGCCCGACTGGATGTAGACGCCGTGCTCGCGGGCCTTCCCTTCGAGCGCCTCGGTGTGCTCGTTGGGGATGGAGACGGCGAGCTTTTCGTAAAGCTCCTTCGCCGTCTGGAAGACGGGGGCGGCGTGGGCGAACTCGGGGAAGACGACGAGGCGGACGGGCAGGAAGGGCGCGGCCCCGGCCACGGCCGCGTCAACCATCGCCAGCATGCGCTCGGTGTTGCGGCGCATCTCGCGCCGCTCGGTGGGGTTCGGCATGTCGGTCTGGCAGGCCGCGACCGAGTATCTGATGTGCTCCATAGAACCGCCGTGAGTCGTCAGTCGTAAACCGTGAATAGTGGTCGGGAGACTCCGCGCCTGAGAGGCTACCACCCGGCCCGAGAGACCTTCAACCTTCCATTCACGATTTACGATTGACGATTGACGAACGGGCGGGATAGCATCGCCCCAACCCCAGAACCTTCCGACGACAGGAGCCACACATGAACAGGAAACGCCCCTCGCTGACGGGCCTTTTTCTCCTCTGCTCTGCGATTCTCTGGAACGGTCTCCCGCTGACGGCGATGGCACAACAGAAACCCGACAACGTCTCACTCGGCGCGCTGACCGAGGGCAAAACCGTCAACGGCTTCCGCGCCGAGGCGCTGTATCTGAACGACGCCGACCAGCCCTTCGGCGCCCGCCTGCGCCACGCGCGCACGGGCTTCACGCTCGACTACCTTGAGCTGCAATCGGTCCCGCAGGCGCTCTTCTGGGTCAACTCCTTCCCCACCTCCGAGCGCGGCGAGCCGCACACGCAGGAGCACCTGCTGCTCGGCAAGGGCAACGTCGGCCGCGCACACTCGGGCCTCGAAGACATGTCGCTCTCCGGCTCGAACGCCTTCACGATGCAGTGGCGCACCGTCTACCAGTTCCACACCGCAGCCGGCCCGGACGTGTTCTACAAGCTCTTCGAGAGCCAGACCAATTCCCTCCTCCACCCCGACTACACCGACGAGGAGATACGCCGCGAGGTGAGCCACTGGGGCTACAACGAAGACCCCGCGACGAAGGCCCTGCGCCTCGAAGAGAAGGGCACGGTCTACCAGGAGATGGTCTCCTCCTACGAGCGGCCCGCCAGCCGCCTCTTCCGCGCGGCGGCCCAGCAGGTCTACGGCGCCGACCACCCGCTCTCCTACTCGGCCGGCGGCTGGCCCGACGCCATCCGCGAGATGCGTGCCGAGCACATCCGAAAGTTTCACGCCGACACCCACCGGCTCGGCAACATGGGCATGGTCGCCTCCTTCCCCAAGGAGATGTCGCTCGGGAGCGTGCTGACGCGCCTCGACCAGATTCTCAACCGCCTTGAGCCCAGGCAGGAGCAGCGCCGCTTCCCCTCAGAATCCGACCTGCCGCAGCCGAAGGCCGCGCCCGCGGGCGAGATTCGCCTCGTCGAGTACCCGCACAAGAACGAGCAGCAGCCCGGCTGGGTGATGTTCAGTTGGCCGGCCGCGCGCACCCTCGACACGCAGGAGAAGTCTCTGCTGCAACTCTTCCTCTCGAACGTCGCGGGCGACGCGACGACGAACCTCTACAAGCTGTTCGTGGACACCAAGACGCGCACCATGGAGACGGGGGCCAAGGGCGTCTCCGCCTTCATCGACGACGAGCTGGTCGTCGGCAACCCCGTCTTCGTCGCCCTGACGGACGTGACGCCCGCCAACATGACGCCCGAGAAGATCGGCGAGATGCGCCAGAAGATTCTGGACGAGCTGAAGCGCATCGCCTCGCTGCCCGACGGCTCGCCGGAGCTGGCCGAGTTCAACACGCGCCTGAAGAACCGCGTCATACAGAGCCGCCGCGCGCTCTCGAAGTTCGTCAACTCGCCGCCGGGCTTCGGCTTCCGCTCGTCGGACGCCGGCTGGATGTCGCACCTCATCGACCTCAACCGCACGCCCGGCTTCCGCAAGTCGGTCACGCTCAAGCCCGAGCTGGCGGCCGTCGACAGGCTGCTCGACTCCAGGGAGAACGTCTGGCGCAACTACCTCGCCAAGTGGAAGCTGACGGACGCCGTGCCTTACGCCGTCGCCGCCAAGCCCACGCCGCAGCTCATCCAGCGGGAGCAGGAGGCCGCCCGCGCACGCGTCGCGGCCGAGACGGCTCGCATCAAGGCGAAGTACGGCGTCGCCGACGAGAAGGAAGCCCTCGCGCGCTTCAAGGCCGAGTACGACCGGACGACCGCGGAGCTTGAGAAGCTGGCCGAGGCGGCGAACACGCTCCGCTTCGTCGAGAACCCGCCGCTCACCCTCGACGACCAGCTCGACTTCAAGGTCACGAAGGTTAAAGGCGACGTGCCGCTCGTCGCCTCGACCTTCGAGAACATGACGAGCGCGACGACCGGCTTGGCGCTCCGCCTCGACGGCGTGCCCGAGTCGCAGCTCGTCTACCTCTCGATGCTGCCGGCGCTGCTCACGCAGGTCGGCGTCATCAAGGACGGCCGGCCCGTCTCCTTCGAGGAGATGACCGAGATGCAGCGTAAGGAGATCCTCGCGCTCAACAGCTACTTCTCCGTCAACTACAAGACGAGCCGCGACGAGCTGGTCGTCCGCGGCGCGGGCAACGACCAGGGGGAGTCGCGGCGCGCCGTCGAGTGGATGCGCCTGGTGCTGACGAGCCCCGACTGGCGGCCCGAGAACCTGCCGCGCATCCGCGACGTGGTTGACCAGTCGTTGAGCAACCTCCGCAACCGGATGCAGGGCTCCGAGGAGAGCTGGGTCAACGACCCGGCCGACGCCTACTGGCGGCAGGACAACCCGCTCCTGCTCTCCACCTCCTCGTTCCTGACGCGCGCGCACAACGTCCACCGCCTCCGCTGGATGCTCAAGGACGCGGGGGCCGACCGCGAGGCCATCTCCGCCTTCCTCGAACAGCTCGCGCGCGCGCCGCAGGAGCAAGACTCGACGGGCCGCGAGAACTTGAAGAACCTCCTCGGCACCATCCAGAAGGGCGAGCTGAAGGACCGCCACTTCAACGACCTCAAGTCCGCCTTCAACCAGCTCCCCGCGGGCGCCAAGGCCCTCGCCGTCGAGGCCGCCAAGGACCTCGACCAGATGCTCGCCGACATCCCCGACGAGACTTTGAAGGGCGACTGGGCCTACCTCGCGCGCCAGATACGCCACGACCTGCTCGCCCCGCCCGCGCAGGCGCTCGCGGAGCTTAACGCCGTCCGCCGGGCTATCCTGAAGACGGGCGGCGCGCGCCTCTTCATGGTCGGCTCGCGCGCGTCGCAGGCGGCGCTTGAGCCGAACGTCGCGGGGCTCGTCGCCGGTCTTGAGCAGGCGCCGCACGCGCCCGCGAAATACTCGGCCGGGCGGCTGGTGGAAGCGCGCCTGCGCGAGCGCACGGGCGTTAAGGACGCGCCGGTCTTCGTCGGGCTGATGAACCCGAACACGGCGGGCGGCGTCTTCCTCAACTCCGCGCCCGCCGCCGCTTACGACCAGGCCGAGGACCGCGAGCAGGTTCTCGACTTCCTCGCCTCCCGCCTCTACGCGGGCGGCGGCGCGCACGGCGTCTTCATCAAGACGTGGGGCGCGGGCCTCGCCTACTCGAACGGCTTCCGCGGCTCGCCCTCGACAGGCCGCATCAGCTACTACGCCGAGCGCACGCCGGAGCTGCCGCAGACCTTGCGCTTCGTCATCGGCGAGCTGAAGAAGGCGAAGCCCGACACCGGCCTCGTCGAGTACGCCATCGCCGGCGCGTTCGGAGCTTTCCGCTCGGCCAACCCCTACGAGGTGCGCGGCGAGGCGATGGCCGCCGACATCGCGGACGGCATGGGGCCGGACGTGATACGCCGCTTCCGGCAGGCGATTCTCGCGCTGCGCCGCGACCCGAAGCTCTCGGACGAGTTGTTCAGGAGGATGAACACGGTCTACGCGCGCGTGCTGCCCGGCCTCGGCGTCAAGGCGCGCGACGTGCGCGGCGGCGTCTTCTACGTCATCGGCCCCGACAAGCAGCTCACGGCCTACGAGGAGTACCTCAAGACGGTCGAAGGCCCCGACGCGAAACTTTATCGCATCTACCCCCGCGACTACTGGATGACTCTGAAGGAGACTCCGGGCGGGACTGAGTGAGGCGCAGCGGCATCGCGAATTGATCCGCCTAACACTTCGGGCCGGGCAGTCAGCACTTCTACCGACTGCCCGGCCCGTTCGCACTTCAGGTACATGTGAGCGGGCGCCCCTGGCCTCTCATCTCCGCCCGGCCGGCAGCGCCGCGGGGATGGGCTCGTTAATTACCGCCCTTGAGACAGCGATGATTGCGTTGACGCGCGCCGCCTCGCCCTTAAAGCTGCGCGCCGCATGGGCGGCCCTGTCGAAGTCGGCCTTCGCCGCCTCGCCGAAGGCACCTTCGATATTGAACTCGGGTACGACTTCCGCCTTCACCAAAATCTCGCCCTTGCTGTTGAGGCTTAAGCTCAACTCGCCGCCCTCGCCCGTGAACCCTTCGACTGCGTTCGCCGCTTCGATCGCGTCGGCCAAGGCGTCCCATGCCCTGGCCGGGTCAACCAGCCTAAGTGCGTTGGCGACGGCCAAATGCCCGCCCGCGCGGTGCGCGTCGGTGCGGTCGATGCGGCGGACCTCCGAGGCCGCGTCGTCGAGCAGCGCGAGGGCCTTGTCCCGGTCGGCCTCCGGCAGCAGCCGCGCCGCCCGCGTCCAGACCCACACACGCTGGATGGGCGTCAACTCTCCGACCCGCGCCAACTCCAGAGCAGCGTCAACCCTCTTTGCCTCAACGGCTCCGACGACTAAGCTCCAGTCTACCCAGGCCCGCACCCGTTGGCGCAACAACGTGTTAGCGATTTTGCCCACGTAGTCGAGGGCCGCCGCATCGTCTCTGCCGAGCGCGAGCAGCGCCAGCCTGATATAGAGCTGGTCGCGCTCGTCCGAATTGCCGGCGCGCTCCACGGCGTCGAGCAGCGGGCGCTCCTGCTCGGCCGGCAGGCTCTCCGGGCTAATTCCCTTCCGCACCCACTCGTCCTCGCCCTGACGCACGCCGTCGTCCACCCCCACGGAGAGGGCCTCGAAATGGCCGCGCACGGCCGCCGCGATCTCTTGAGGGGCGTTCTGCTCGAAGAGGGGCAGCAGGCGTTTGAGCACCATGTACTTACCGGCGACGCCCGCCGTGGACTGCTCCTGCTCAAGCTGCGCCTGCGGGCGCAGCAGGATGGCGCGGGCCGTCTGGAAGAAAGCGAGTTGGAGTTGGGGCGCGACCTGCGCCCGGGGGTACGAGATGCGCCTGAAGCTAGCGTCAGCACCGCCGCTCCTGTTGAAGACGACGTACGTGCGCGGGGTGAAGATGTACGACGAGAGCAGCGAAACCGTGTTCGCGTCGGCCCGCGAGTCGCCAGCCGTCCGCTCCAAGATGACCGCGTAACGCCGGTCAGCGGCTGCGGCGTCCTTCTCGCGCAGCGAGGAGAGGAAATCTAGTGTGGAGATGGTGACGCTGCCGAGCACCGGGTCGGCGAATTGCAACGCGCCTTTAACGTCGCCCGCGTTCAGCAGATTTACGGCCAACTCCAGTCTCTTCTCAGCCGCCATGGGCAGCTTCCACAAGTCTTCACCCGCGGGCGGGGCATTCCTCGCGGCCGCAGCTTTAACATCCTCCTGCTCCGCCCTGAGCTGCTGGAGCAGTTCCTCGGCAAGTTGCGGGTCACGCCGGGCCGCCAGTGTCAAGACGCCCCGGCGGAGGTTGGGGCGCCCTTCATTCTCATGGTCGGCCTTCCCCGCGGCCTCCCACGCTTCGCGAAAAAGCACGCGCCCCTGCTCGGGGGTGACGCCCCACAATGCGTCGGCGATCCTCGACAGTGAACGGGCGCGGAGGGTCTGATTGCGAAAGCCGCGGGCCTCGCCGCTCAGCGTAAACAGCAGAGAGCGCGCCTGCTCCCGGCGCGCTTCAAGCGCGAGGTCGGAGGCTGCCGAGGCGGCGGACTTGCGCTTGACGGCGGGGGCCTCCTGTGGTGCCTTCGGCTTCGGCGCGGGTGCCTGCGCGAAGGCCGGCGGCGCGAGTAACGCCGCCCCTGCCGCCAGGGCGATGAGGCGCTGGGAATGGCTCATGGCTACTCCTAACTGAGCCTTACGGAGCTGCTCCGGGTCGAACGTTTCGCCCCTGCCGGGCGACGTTAAAGCTCCGGCTCGACGGGCGCGGTGGAGATTTGAACGTAGCGGCGGCCGCCGTAGAGGCGCACGTTGTTGCCCGACTTCGTCATCATCAGGGGCCGCGGGCGCTGGAGCGTCGCGTCCTCGGTCGTCGGCACTGCCAGGAGTTTGTTGCCTCCCACGTCCGTCACGGTGAAGTTGCCGTCGGCCGTAAACCCGAAGCCGTAGGCGCCCGGCGCGAGCGCCCCCGTCCCGACCGAGACGCGCGTGTCGGCGATAAGGAAGCCCTGGTAGACCTCGCGCACGTCGGCCGAGTAGCCGGAGGTGTCGACCATGCCGGCGAGGACGTAGTTATTGCTCGGGAGGCGCGCGGCGGCCGAGTTGCGCGCCTGCGTCGGCGCGCTCTTGCCCGCGTAGAAGAAGCCCGGCGGCACGACGCCCGAGAGTTCCGTGCCTTCGAGGATGACGGGGCCGCCCGAAGGGATTTGCAGCGTCTGCGGTGCGGCCGCCGCGATTGCCGCGGCGAGGGCCAGGGCGGAAAGAATCAGGAGCGGGCGTATGCGGGCGTTCATTTCACAGTCCTCCGTGTCGGGTCCTGAAAGCGTGAAGCACAGGCCGCGTGCGCGGCCGCTCTACCTCCCCTCGTTCGTGAGCCTTGCGAACCTCTTCTGCGTCTTCTCTGACCAGCCGGGGATTATCTCCCGCACGACGCCCTTCTCGTCCACCAGTATCGAGACCGGCACCGTCAGCTCGTCCGTCGCGTAGAGCCCTTCGACCGCCGGCACCCCGCCCGCGTAAGTGGGGTAGCGGATGCCGCTGTCCTTCAGGAACCCGCGCAGGTCTGCCTTCGCGTCCGTGTCAACGTTGAGGCCGACGAGGTCAATGCCCCGGGCCGCGAGTCCCGCGCGCAGCTTCTCAAGCTCCGGCATCTCGCGCCGGCACGGCGTACACCACGTCGCCCAGACGTTGACGACCGTCTTGCGGCCGGGCTTTAAGACTGAGCGCAGCGGGAGGCCCGCGCCCGCCAGCGTCTTCACCGTCAGCTCCGGCAACGGCCGGCCCACCGTCAGCTTCATCCCGCGCGCGAACACCTCCTCGCGCGTCAGAGGCTCGGGCAGCTTCGCACTCGTCACCTTCAAGACTTCCGAGCGCGCCGCGCCCTCGCGCAGCAGGTGCGCGGAGCCCGCACGGAAGTCGCCTTCAAACTTCTCGACCTTGCCCGAAGGCCAGGTCACCTCGACTGATTGCGCCGCCGCGTCGCGCCCGAGCCCGAACAGCAGACGCGGGTCGTGCTGCGAGATGAAGCCAGAGCCGCCGCTCTTGATCTTCGTCAGCGTGCCCTGCGAGGTCTTCACGCGCACGACCGCGCCGAAGGCGTCGCGCCCGCCCGAAGCTTTTTCGCCGCCTTCGAGCGCGAAGCGCAGGTGGCCGCCGTCCTGCCCGACGTTGTTGCGGAAGAGCAGGTGCGACTGGCCCTGGATGGTCGTCATGAAAACGTCGGTGTCGCCGTCGTTGTCGAAGTCGGCGAAGACGCCCGCGCGGCCGTCCGTGATGGAATCTATCCCCGAGACGCCCGACACGTCCATGAACTTGCGCGTCCCCAGGTTCAGATAGAGCGGGTCGCGCTCGTAGCCGCTGAACGAAAAGCCCTCGCCGAACATGAGCTGATTCTGGTCGGCGCGCAGCGCGCCCTTCTCTTCCTTCCCGTCATTCGTATGCGTCACGACCTGACGCCAGAAGTGGCTTCAAGTGTCCTTCATGGACTTGCCCGAGATGAAGCCGTTCGGGGTGAAGATGTCTTCCCAGCCGTCGTTGTCTAAGTCGATGAAGCCGCCGCCCCACGCCCAGCCGCCCGAGAAGCCGCCGACCTCCGCCGTCACGTCCCTGAACTTCCCCGCGCCCGTGTTCTCGAAAAGGTTGTTGCCGGCGGCGAGCTTCTTCAGCACGTTCTCCTTCGCGCTCTGGTTCGGGAAGAGGCGCGAGAGGATGCGGTTGCCGGCCGTCGAGCTCATGTTCGAGGCGTGCAGGTCGAGCAGGCCGTCGTTGTTGAAGTCGCCGAAGGAGACGCCCATGCCGTTGCCGGGGTCGAGCACGCCGCGCTCTTTGGCCTCGTCCGAGAAGCGGTCGCCTTTGTTTACGAACATCGCCTTCTCGCCGAAGTCGTTGGCGACGTAGAGGTCCTGTCGGCCGTCGCCGTTCACGTCGGCGAAGGCGGCGGCGTAAGACCAGCGGCGGTCGTCAACGCCCCACTTCGCAGCCTCCTCCCTGAAGGTCCCGTCCCTCTGGTTGACGAAGAGCAGGTTGGGCGTGCCGTTCGTCGCGCGGAACCACGAGTCGGGCGTCACCTGCCCGTAGCGGTTGTAGCCCGTGACGTAGACATCGAGGAACCCGTCGCCGTTCACGTCGCCCGCGACGGCCGAGAAGCCGATGGCCGGGACGGCGACTCCCGCCTCGTTCGACGAATCCACGAAGGCGAGCCTGCCGTCGGGCACCAGGCGGTTCTCAAGGAGAATCTGCTGGCCGACGGCCGAGACGAACACGTCCGAGTCGCCGTCGTTGTCGTAGTCGAAGACGAGCGGCGCGACGCCCGTCGCAAGCCCCTTCACGCCCAGCTCCTCGCTCGCGTCGCGGAAGCGGCCGCGGCGGTCGTTGACGTAAAGGTAGTTGCGGTCGGGCGCGGTGACGAAGAGGTCGAGCCAGCCGTCGCGGTCGAAGTCGGCGGCCGCGGCGCCGTGCCAGACGAAGCCGCCGTTGCCCGCCGTCCCGAAGGCCGGCAGCGACGCCGCCACGCCCGCGGGCGCGGCGACTTCCGAGAAGATGTCGGTCGAGGCGACGAGCGAGTCGAGGCCGACGAGCGTCCACGACTCGAACTGGAAGCGGCCCGACGCGGCGGCGCGGACGACGACGTTCGCCGTGCCGCGCGCCCACTCGCGCCGGCCCTCGCGGTTGCGGCCGATGACGTAGAAGGCGACGCGGGCGCGGCCGCGCGA
>DATHBF010000204.1:0-2320 GCA_035296285.1 Pyrinomonadaceae bacterium
TAATTTGGAAGGTGGCGCCGCGCGTGCCCGTGCCGTTGAAGTTGATGGATGAGCCGGAGGAGGCGGTCGGGTTGTTCTGGCCCGAGGTCGGGTTCTCCTGGAAGCCCGTGAAGGTCTCGGCCAGCGTCAGGAAGTTCGACTGGTTGAAGGTCGGCTTGTCGAGAATCTCCTGCGTCGTGAGCGAGCCTTTGATCTCGGCGTTGGTGGTGTTGATGGGCGCCTCGCCGGCCGTGACGGAGACCTCCTCGGTGACGGTCGGGTCGAGCGTGAAGTCGGCGAGCTGGGTCTGGTTGAGCGCGACCCGGACGCCGCCGCGGCGGACCGGGCCGAAGCCCTTGGCGGCGGCCGTCACCTCGTAGGGGCCGATGGGGAGGTAGGTGGCGACGTAGTAGCCGTCCTGGTTGGTCGAAAGCGTGCGCACCTGCCCGGTCTCGGAGTTGCGGACCGTGACCGAGGCGCCGGGGATGACGGCGCCCTGAGAGTCGCGGACCGTTCCCTCGACGGTGCCGGTGACGGTCTGCGCGAAGGCGCAAGGGGCCGCGGCGGCCGGGAGCAGGAGGGCCAGCGCGGCGAGCCCGACGAGAGCGCGCAGGCTCGCGCGGGGGGGAATCTTCGACATCGCAGTTTCCTTTCGGCAGGCAGCAAAGGTTCGGCCGGCGAGGTCGTAACGACTGCGGAGGCCGGCGGCCTCCCCCCTTGAACTTTGACGCATTTAAGAATTGCGGAGCGCGGCGCCGGGGCGCGCGCCCGTCGCCCTGCCCTCTTCGATGACGGGCACGCCGTTGACGAGGACGTGCGAGAAGCCCGCGGCGTACTGGTGCGGGCGCTCGAAGGTCGAGGGGTCGGAGACGGCCGCGTCGTCGAAGATGACGAGGTCGGCGGCCATCCCCTCGCGGACGAGGCCGCGGTCGCGGAAGCCGAAGGTCTGCGCCGGCAAGGAAGTCATCTTGCGCACGGCGTCTTCGAGCGGGATGAGGCCGAGCCGGCGGACGTACTCGCCGAGCACGCGCGCGTTGTTGCCGTAGCCGCGCGGGTGCGGCACGCCCTCGCCGAACTGGCGCACGCCCGAGTCCGAGGCGATCATGGTGAAGGGCTCGCGCATGATGGTGCGCACGTCCTCCTCGCCCATCGAGTGGTAGACCATCGAGGCGCCGCCCGCCGCGTACATCTCGAATATCTGCTCTATCTGGCTCCCCACGTCCGACTTGCCCCGCTGGAGCTTCGTGACCTCGGCGATGGATTTGCCGTTGAACTCGGGCTTCGGCCTGTAGCGCGCGACGACCGCGTAGGAGTAGTCCTTGAAGCCGCTGCGCTTGAGCGAGTCCTTCATCTCGCGCAAGGCGCGGGCGTGCTGGGCGGGGTCTTTGAGGCGGGCGGCGCCGGCCTCCCTGCCCCCCTCCTCGACCCAGTCGGGCAGCCGCGAGTCGAGCGAGGTGGAGCTGGCCGCGTAGGCGTACTGGTCAACGGTGACCGAGAGGCCGCGGCGGCGCGCGTCGCGCACCAGGCCGAGCGTCGTCGGGCTCTGGCCCCAGAGACGCTTGGTGCTAATCTTGAAGTGGGAAATCTCGACGGGCAGGCCGGCGCGCTCGCCGATCTCGATGCTCTCTTTGACGGATTCGACGACGCGGCCGCCCTCGTCGCGCATGTGCGTGGCGTAGAGGCCGCCGTGGCGGGCGGCGACCTTCGCGAGCTCCACCACCTCCTCGGTCTTCGCGTAGGCGCCGGGCACGTAGTAGAGACCCGTCGAGAGGCCGACGGCGCCGTCCCGCATCGCCTGCTCGACGAGGGCCTTCATCCGCTCCAACTCCTCGGGCGTGGGCGAGCGGTCGGCCTGGCCGAAGACTTCGCGGCGGACGGTGTTGTGGCCGACGAGCGTGGCGAGGTTGACGGCGAGCGGCTTCTCTTTTATCTGCCCGAGGAACTCGCCGACGTTTATCGCCGAGCCGCCGCAGTTGCCGGTGACGAGCGTCGTGACGCCCATCCGCGTGAAGTTCTCCGCGTCCGGGTACTCGTAGACGTTCTCGGAGTGCGTGTGGACATCTATGAAGCCGGGGGCGAGAATCTGGTTTTTAGCGTCGATGACGCGCGCCGCCTCCGAGGGGGCGACGCGGCCGACGCGGGCGACGCGGCCGTCCTTCACCGCCACGTCGGCGCGGAACCAGGGGTTGCCGGAGCCGTCAACGACGCGCGCGTTCGTGATGACGAGGTCGTAAGCGGGCCGGTCGGCCCGTCGGGCGTCCAGCCCGTGCGGGAGGTGTCCGACGAGCAGGGCGAGGAGGGCGGCCGCGGGCGCCGCCCGTTTGAGACTTCTAAACATTCG
>DATHBF010000205.1:0-13161 GCA_035296285.1 Pyrinomonadaceae bacterium
ACCCGGGTAGTCGCGACTACCCGGGTAGAAAAAATTTCATCTGTACAGGATTTATAAAATGAGTATAGTGCCGGCTTTGTAGGGAGTCTGACGGCCGGCGGGTGAGCGCCTGGTCGGCTTTCAGGTTCCGACGGAGGAAAACCGGCAAAAAGCAGTTGCCCTGAAGCGTCCAAGTTTGACGACTCACGCTTCAGGGCAACCAGAAACTCGCCTGGCGGCGAGCGGGCGTAGCTTTGTCTCAAAGAGACAAAACACACGCAGTTTACACGCCGCCGGGTGGCTGTCAAGAACTTTTCGAGAGGTGAACCGCCCATGACGGCAACCGCACCGGCACAGCCCAGATTCGTCCGACGCACGACGCTCGGCCCTAACGAGTACCGCAAGAATTTCCGCCAAATCGACGGTGACATCATCTCGGCCGTCACCTCCGAGGAGGCTGACCGCGTCACCCCGCTGATGAGCAAGGTCTACCTGCGGCTCGTAGGCGCGCCCGGCCGATACTGGGAGCGCGACGGAGTCCTGCGCTTCGAGTCGGAACAGCGCGACGACGGCCAATTCACGGCGTGGGAGGCGCTCTGCGAAGTCGTCGGCGTCGCCTCGGCCACGGCCCGCAAGGCATTGCGGTGGATGCACGAGCAGGGGATCGTCGGTTACTTTGCGGGCAAGAACGGCGTCGGGATTCGAGTCTTCCTCAACCGCGCCACATCTTCAATCGGCGCGCGAGCGGCGGGCCAAAAAATTTTGGAGTTTCGCCGTGCTTCAACCGACGGGGTCCGTGCTTCACGGGATGAAGCAGCCTTTAAAGACAGCTACGCTGACTTAGAAGTTTTAGAAAAAGATGTAAATCCGCACGCGCCTAAAAACGGCGCGGAGCAGGGGGAGAAGGTCATGAAACACCCCGACCCCGACCAGACTCGCTCCGCATATCCCGCGCCAGGTGACGGCTCGGTGAACGTGCCGCCGCGGACAGCGTTCCGGGTCGAGGTGCCGATAGAGGAGATCGTCACACGGCTCAGGCGAGAGCTCGCGCCTGAGCTACAGTCTGCCGCCAGGCAGGCGTTCGCGAGTGAGCACGAGCGGACGCGCGAGTGGCTGGAGAGCAGGGGACTGCCGAAGGCTGCGCGCGTCGCGCAACGCGAGGCTTACAACGTGTTGCGCAAGTATGGGGTCATCAGGGAAGCGGCCCAGGCTCCGCCGGCGGAAGTAGGCCGCAGCGGCCACACGGCGCAGGAGCCCCAGCCGCTCTCGGACGGCGAGGTCGATGAGCTGGCCCATGCCTGCGTCGCGATGCTCGAAGTCCAAGGGCAATCAGTGGAGCGGACGCTCGGGGAGATGAGCGCCGAGGTGGGAGGCTTCCTGCTACCGGCTGACCTCCCCCGTGTTCGCGCGAGAACGGAAGCTTTGCTCCATGAGTCGAAGCGGTGTCGGACTTCCTTAAATAATTTATGAGTGCCGCGTAAGATTGAGCGTGCGCGGGCGTCACAAATAATAAGACGCAATCTAACGCGATGTTCGCGCGCTCGTCGTCCCGCGGAATGTAATGCTGAGCCTTCGCAAAACAGAGCTTACTCCTGAGGAGTTGTTTATCAGGAGTTACGGTCAGATGCTCGGCTGGTCGCTCCACCTGACCGGCGGGGACCGCACCGCGGCCGAAGACCTCCTCCACGACGTTTACATCCTGTTCAGCCTGCACCGGCCCGACATCTCGTCCATCGACAACCTGGAAGGCTACCTCTATACGATGCTACGCAACCTGCACATATCGCGGTTGCGTCGGGCGGCGCGCTCCCCCTTGAAACAGCTTTCCGTCATAGACTTTGATTCGGCGGAGAGGGTACTTCATACGCTCACCACCGAAGACCGGGTGCTGGTGCAGGATCAACTGCGTGCCGTCTGCCGGTACGCGTGCGCGCGTAAGGAGAAGGCGAAGGCGGCGTGCGCGCTAATCCTCAGATTCTTTCACGGCTACTACCCGAGCGAGGTGGCGCGCGTGCTGAGGACGACGCGGCAGGCCGTAGACGTGCGCCTGCTTCGCGCGCGCAACGAGGTCAAGCTTTTCCTCGAAAACCCGCGGGCGCTCGGACTGCTGGAAGGCCGCCCGCCCGTGGGTTCGGCCCCGGCCGGCTTTGCGCGCCCGGCGGACGACTTCCTCGACGAGTTGCGCCAGACGGTCTACCAGTCCCGACTCGGCCCTTGCCTCTCGCGCCCGCGGCTTAAAGAGCTATACCGCCCCGACGCGGAGACGCAGCCGGAGCAGGCCCAGTTGGCGCACGTCGTGAGCTGCCCCGAGTGTCTGGACGAGGTGAACAGGCTGCTCGGCATCCCCCGACTCTCCGAACGCCACCCGGCCGATTCGATAACGCGCGATTCGCGCGGGGGTAGGGGAGGCGGCGGTCGTCCGGGCGGCGCTTCGGGCGGCGGCGTACCGCCGCAAAAGATGAAGAGGCTCCGGCGTAGCGCCGGCGAAGTTTTCGAGCACAAGCCGCAGGAGCTTTGCGTCTCCGTCAACGGCCACGTGCGCGGCTCGCACCGCGTCAACTCGGAGCGCAGCGAGTTGAGCCTCGTCGTCGAAACCGCCGAGCCCATCAGCTTCGTCGAAGTCTTCAGCGAACAGGACGTGCGCCTGTTGATGTTGCCGGTAACAGCGCCGCCCGCCGGGACGGGAGAGCAGGCGGCCGGGGTCGGCCTCAGCGACGGACGGCGGCTCGACATCTCATTAAAATTCCAGAGTCCCTGGCCCGCCGTGCATGTCCTCTACTGCGACCCGACGTACAGAGAGGTGGAGGAGCTGGCGTCCGAGCCGCTGAAACTCGACGAGGCGATCCTGAGCGGAGCGGCGGAAGCGGTCGGCCATCCGGACGGGCAAGAGCACAGGCCGGGCATCCCGGGGGTCATCGGTGCGCGTGTGAAGGAGCTTCTGTCCGGAGGCTTCAGGCTGAGACCCGGCGCTGTGACCGCGGCGCTGGCCATACTCCTGACCACGACTCTTCTCGTCTGGCGTTTGCAGGGGCCTGTGAGTGTGTCTGCGGCGGAACTGCTCAGCCGGTCCGCCTCCGCGGAAGAGGCCGGCAACCCCGGTGCGGTCACGCACAGTATCATCAGGCTTGAGGAGCGAGAGCCGGGCGGGCGTGTCCGAAGCGGGCGACAGATTCAGGTCTGGAGGAGCGCCGGGGAAGGTCTGACCGTCCGGCGGTTGTACGACGAGCGCGGCCAACTTATGGCCGGCGAATGGCGCTCCGCGGACGGCTCGCGCGCCGTCTACCTCTCCCCGCAGGCACGCGCCGACGGGCGCGATGCTAACGACGCTTCCTGGAAAGTCGATGACGTGTGGCGTTTAGGGCTCTCGGCCAGAGACTTTACAGTTCTGATCGGCCGTGACGCGAACGCCAGGGTCGAAGAGAAGGGCGACTCTTATCTGCTCATCTATGAGGGCGGGGCCGAGAGGGCGGTGCGGGGCCTCGTCCGGGCGACGCTCGTTCTGAATCGCCGCAATCTGCGTGCGACGGAGCAAAGCCTCACGGTCCGTCAGGGTGAGTCGGAACGCGACTTCATCTTCACGGAGCTGCTCTATGAGAGCTGGCCGAAAGGCTCGGCGCCGCCGAAGGTTTTTGAGAGAGATGCCGAGTTCGGCGACGCGGGGGCCGTCGGTGAAGGGCAGCCTGCCGCCAGTGTTACAACGTCGTCGAAGGCGGAGGCGCACACGTCGTCCGCGCCGGATGAGAGGGCGGCTATGGCCCTCGAAGTCGAAGTCCTCAAGCTTCTGAATCAGGCCGGGGCGGACCTCGGCGAGCAGGTCAGCGTCGCGCGCACGCCGCGAGGGTCGCTGCGCGTCCAGGCCGTCGTCGATACGGAAGAACGAAAGGCTCAAATCCTGAGCGCGCTCGCCCCCGTCATGGCCGAGCGCGCGGTCGTGGTCGATGTGGTCACGGCGGTCGAAGCGCAAAGGCGTAAGACGCAGACTCAGCAGCCCCCGGGCCAGACAACCGAACGTCGCTTCGAGCCCGGCGACGCCCAAGTGCCCGCCGACACGGAACTCCGCCGCCACCTCCGGTCCCGGGGCGGGGACGACGGACAGCTCGAAGCCGACGTGCAAAGCTTCTCGGTGCGCGCTTCGACGCACGCACGCAACGCACTCCAACATGCTTGGGCGCTGAAACGCCTCGTCGGGCGCTTCTCGGCGCAGGAGGTGGACTCGCTGGACACGGCGTCGAGACTCAAGTGGCTCTCGATGGTACGCGAACACGCCGAGGCCGTGCGGCGTGAGACCGCGGCGCTGCGGCAGCAGTTGCAGCCCGTCTTCCCGCCCGGCCGCGCGGTGCCGCCCGGCGGCGGCACGGGCGTTCCCGCCGCGGAGGGCGTCGCCGGCAGCGTGGCGACGCTGCTTGAAATGTGCTCGACGGTCGATGCCATGACGAGCGCGGCCTTCACCGTTTCGGCCGGGACTTCCGCCCCCGCCGAGGTCAGGTCCGCGCGATACTGGCGGGCGTTGCTTGGCGCCGAGATGCTGGCCGAGCAGCTCCGGCGCTACGCGCAGGAGTCTTCGCGCTCCGCCACGACTCGGCCCCGGAGATAGCATTCATGACACCGCGCAGTTACGTCCCCGTGTGCACAGCCTTGGCACGTCGCTCGACGCTGTTGGCGTTCGTCGCGGCCTTGTCGGCGTGCCTGAGCGCGCCGGGTCTCATACCTCGCGCACGCGCGCAGGCGGCGACGGCGACCCTCAGCGGAACGGTCGTCGATGAGAACGGCGCCGTCATCCCCGGCGCGAGCATCACGGTCGCTAACGGCTCGACCGGGTTGCAGCGCCGGCTGCTGACCGACGGCGTGGGGCGTTTCAACTTCCCCGTGCTGCCGCCGGGCAAATACACCGTCAGGGTCGTGAGCGAGGGTTTCGCGCCGGTCGAGATACGCGACCCGGAGCTGAATGCGAACGACCACCTGGCCTACCGGATTGAGTTGAAGGTCGGGGGCGTGGGCGCTTACGTCCTGGTTGAGGACGGCGTCGGCGCACGGGGCCTGGTGGTTTCGTCGCCCGCCGCCGCAGGCGGTGCGGCCTCCGTCAGCACGCTCATCGACCGCCGCCTCGTCGAGAATCTGCCGCTCAACGGGCAGAGCCTTCAATCCTTCTTCTCGCTCTCGCCCGGCTCGGTGCAGACGCGCGCGAGCTTCAACGAGCAGGGGCAGTTCTCCTTCAACGGCCAGCGCGCCAACGCCAACTACTTCACCGTGGACGGCGTCTCGGCCAACTTCGGAGTGAGCGCGGGCGCGGCGCCGGGGCAGGCCGCGGCGGGGTCTCTGCCGGCGCTCTCGGCCTTCGGCGGGACGAACGGCCTCGTGTCGGCCGAGGCGCTTCAGGAGCTTCGCATCCAGACCTCGGCTTACGCGCCGGAGTTCGGGCGGCTGCCGGGCGCGCAAATCTCGCTCGTGACGCGCTCGGGGACGAACGACTTTCACGGCTCCGCGTTTGAATACTTCCGCCACGACGCCCTCAGCACGTTCGACTGGTTCGCCGGCAGCCGGACGCTGGATAAGCCGCGCCACAGCCTGAACGATTTCGGCGGGACGCTGGGCGGCCCCGTCTTGAGGAACAGGGTCTTCTTCTTCACTTCATACGAAGGGCTGCGGCTGAGCCAGCCCGTCGTGACTATCACGGAGGTGCCTTCGCTCGCGCTGCGCCGACAGAGCCCCGCGGCGCTGCGCCCCTTTCTGAACGCCTTCCCCATCGCGAACTGGGGAAGGCTGACCGGCGTCGGCGTCGGAGGTCTCTTCGCTCCGAAAAACCGCGGGGGGCTTGAAGAGTTCGCGGCCAGCTATTCCGACCCGGCGCGGCTCGACTCGTTCGCCGCCCGCCTCGACGCCAACGCGGGCGAGCGACTCTTCCTCTCAGGAAGGTACAGCTACTCGCCTTCCGAGACCGTCCAGCGCGGCAGGGGCTACGTCTTCGGGACGAGCGGGCAGAGCCTGAACTCTCTGAACCGGACTTCGTCGGGGATAGAGACGCTGACCGCGGGCGCGACCTGGGTCGCGTCCTCCAGGGTCGCCAACGAGGCGCGCGCGAACTGGAGCCGCGCCGAAGGCTCGACCTCGCTCACGCTCGACGACTTCGGGGGCGCCGTCCCCGTCGCGTTAGAACAGTTCGTGTCGCCGGGCGCGCGGGCCGACGCGGGACTACAGTTCCTCATACTCGGCGGCGTGAGCACGAGCCTTGGGCTCGGGAAGGGGGCCGACAACCGGCAGCGGCAATTCAACCTCGTCAATAACCTCTCGGTCGCAAAGTCTTCGCACCAGCTTAAATTCGGGGTTGATTACAGGCGCCTCTCTCCGGTCTACCGTCCGGCGGCGTATTTTCAGCAGGTCACTTTTCCGGCCGGCACCGAACCTTTGGACAACCCCGCCGTCAGGGAGGGGAAGGCTTCGCAGGTCTCTATCTTCGCGGACGGCGGCCCGCGCTTCCCCATCTTCACAAACCTCTCGGCCTTCGCGCAGGACGTTTGGCACCCCGCCGCACGACTGACCTTGACTTACGGCGTCCGCTGGGAACTGAGCCCGCCGCCGGCCGAGAGGCAAGGCAACAGGCCGCTGCACGCTTTGAACTTCGAAGACCCTTCGACGGTCGCGCTCGCGCCCGCGGGCGCGCCGCTCTGGAAGACTTCCTACTTGAACTTCGCCCCGCGCCTTGGCGTCGCCTTTCAGCCGCCGCGCGGGAGGGACACGACCATCCGGGCGGGCATCGGCATCTATTACGACGCGGGCGGGGGGCAGGCCGCGCAGGTCTTCGGAAGCGTCCAGCCTTACACTTCGGTCAGGCGGCTCGAAGGGGTCGCGTACCCCTTAACAGCGGCGCAGGCCGCGCCCCCCGCGCAGACTCCGGCCCCGCCTTTCGACACCGTCTACGCCTTCGCCCCCGACCTGAGGCTGCCCTACTCGCTCCAATGGAACGTCACCGTCGAGCAGCCGCTCGGCGCGCATCAGACCCTCACCGCCTCGTATGTCACCGCCGCCGGGCGCAGGCTTCTGAGGCAGGGCGTGCTCAGCCCGAATCAGAACTTCCGCGAGCTGCGCGTCGTCACCAACACGGCCACGTCCGACTACCGCGCGCTCCTCGTTCAGTATCAACACCGCCTCTCGCGGGGCTTGCAGGCGCTTGCCTCTTACACCTGGGCGCGCTCCGTTGACAACGCCTCCGGCGACTCGGACGTTAACGGCGCGGCGGGCAACCCCCTGCTTCCGCCCGCGCGCACCGCGTCCGACTTCGACGTGCGGCACTCGGCGTCGGCGGCGCTCGCTTACGACGTGCGGCCTCTGGAGAAGTGGGGCGTGCTCCGACTTCTGCTCGGCGACCTTTCGGCGGACGCGATCTTCAGGGCGCGCACGGCCACGCCCTTCAGCGTCTTCTTCGGCAAGACGCTTCTGAGCGGCGACAGCTTCGGCCTCGTCTTCCCGGACATCGTCCCGGGCCGCCCCTTCTACGTCGAAGACTTCACGGTCGCGGGCGGGCGGCGCATCAACCGCGAGGCGTTCGCGGGGCCGGGGAGCACCGGCCGCCCCCTGGCGCGAAACGCGCTGCGCGGCTTCGGCATGTGGCAGGCGGACGTAGGTCTGCGCCGCCGCTTTGCGCTCACGGAGCGCGTCCAGCTACAACTGAGGGCGGAGGTCTTCAACGTCTTCAACCACCCGAGTTTCGGCAACCCCGTGGGCGACCTCGGCAGCGGCCTGTTCGGGCAGTCCATACAGACGTTGGCCGGGAGCCTCGGCTCCGGCGGGGTCAACGGCGGCCTGAGCCCCGCTTACCAGATGGGCGGCACGCGCTCCATGCAGTTCGCGTTGAGGCTCCAGTTCTAAGGCGGCGCGACTGAAGCAACTCGGCCCCGCCGGAGTCGCTTTTTGTCATCCGAGACCTGTCCGCCTCACACGTCGAGGGCGCTCCCGTAAAGCTGCTCGGTGGCGGCCACCATTCTTTCGAGCGAGAACCTGTCGCGGACTGCTTCGAGCGCGCGAGCGGCCATGCTCGCGCGCCCCCGCCCGTCGTTGAGCATGGCGCAGATTGCTTCGGCCAGCGCCTCCTGGTCGCCGAGCGGCACGAACAGCCCCGTCACGCCGTCCTCTAAAATCTCGCCGGCCCCCTCAGACTTCGTGGCGACGACGGGCACGCCGCAGGCCATCGCCTCGATGATGGAGAGGCCGAACGGCTCCGAGCGCGAAGGGGAGACGAACAGGTCGAGTGCGGAGAGCAGGGCCGGGACATCATCCACCCACCCCTGCAAACGGACGCGGTCGCCGAGCCCCAGGTCGCCGATGAGTCGCTCAAGCCGGCGTCGGTTCTCGCCCGAACGGGACTTGTCCTCACCCGCGACGACGAAGGTTACGTCGTCGCGCCGGGAGGCGACGAGGGCCGCGGCACGTATGAACTCGTCCTGCCCTTTAATCGGCGCGAGGTGGCCCGCCATCCCCACGAGATAAGAGTCGCGCGGGCCAGCTTGAAACAAGCGCCTCGCATCCTGGCGCGCGCCGGCGTTCGGTTGAAAGCGGGCCAGGTCAACGCCGTTGTGAATGACTTCAATGGTGGCCGCGTCGAAAATACTTTCCGAGCGCACACGGTCGGCCACCGCTTCGGAAACGGCGATGACTCTCGAAACACGTCTGAGAGCGACCCTGTAAACCTTACTGAGCGGGAAAAGCGTGTGGCGCGTCAGGACTACTCGCCCCCTTCCGGCCAGGCCGGCTGCGGTCGCGGCGAGGAGATAGTCGTGCGCGATGTGGGCGTGAATCAACTCAATTCCGCGCTCCCGAATTAATCTGGCGAGCAGGAAGGCATTCAGGAGGTTAAGCGGGCCTGTCGCGCGCAGCGGATGGATGTTCGAGTCGGGCAAGGCAGTTAGCTCCGAGCGCAGACCAGAGCTCGGGCGAAGCGCAACGTGAACCTCCTGTCCCCCGGATGCGAGGCCGTTTGCCAGATCGGCCACATGCTTTTCACCCCCGCCAATCGTTCGGGCTGAACAAACCTGTAATATCTTCATTAGCCACGTCGGGCGGTCAATCCAAATCCTCCAGCGTGACGCGGTCGGCCGACTCAAGGATCACGGCTGCGTAGGACTGCGCCGCTTCGGCAAAACGTAACAGCGCCGCCAGCTCGGGGGCCTCGGTGTCCCCACACTCGTAGCAGATGAGTTCACGATTCTCGGTCAGAAAAAGTTGGGGCCCGATGTCAGCCTCCATGGCCCTGGAGCAGATGGCGCAACGCGCGTCGGCCAATTTCCGGTTGAGCATAATCGCGCAGCGTCGAAACATTCTCTTTGCCCCGGTCTATCTCACCGCCCCGAGTTGTTTTCCGCGGGGGCTTTCGATTACCCCTCCAATGATAAAGACGCCCCCCGACCGGCAAGTCTTACGGTCCCATGCGAGCGAATTGCGGGAGATAGATGCGTGTGCCCCGGAGTCCGATAAGCTTATACATCTCACCTGTCTCGTGGGTTTATCCATGGCTTATCGGACTCTTTTGGGCGAAGTTAGTGATTGATGTCTTCGCCCAGGCAGGGCCGGGGAGCGGCGGGGCAGAACGGTGATGGACATTGGCGGTTAAGTGGTGCATCCTGCCGTCATGGATGACTGCCATGAGTGAAACCCTGGGGGCGACTTTCGCCCGACCCATCCGGCGGGGCTTAAGCTACCCCGTCTGCATACAGTTCCTCTTAATACACTTGGCCTGCCTGCTCGTGTTCGTGACGGGCGTGAGCGCCGCGGCGGTCGCCGTCTGTCTGGCGCTGTATGTCGTGCGAATGTTCGCCATCACCGCCGGGTTCCACCGCCTCTTCTCGCACCGCTCGTACAGGACCGGCCGGCCCTTCCAGTTCCTGCTCGCCTTCCTTGGGACGGCCGCCTATCAGAAGGGGCCGCTCTGGTGGTCTGCACACCACCGACGCCACCACCTCCACGTCGACACCGAAGAGGACCTGCACTCACCCGTCATGCGTTCCGTGTGGCAGTCGCACGTCGGTTGGTTCCTCTTGCGCGAGAGCCAGGCTACGGACACGAGGCTCGTCGCCAACCTGCTCAAGTACCGCGAGCTGCGCTGGCTGGATAAGTACTACGTGCTGCCGCCCGCGCTGCTGGCCGCCGCGACCTTCATGCTGGGGCTACTGCTCGGCCGCTACTTCCCCGGCTCGGGTACTTCGGGCTGGCAGATGCTGGTCTGGGGGTTCTTCGTCAGCACGGTGCTGCTCTACCACGGCACGTTCACCGTCAACTCCATCGCGCACCTCTTCGGGAGCCGCCGCTTCGAGACGAACGACAACAGCCGTAACAACCTCCTGGTCGCCCTCATCACGCTCGGCGAAGGCTGGCACAACAACCACCACTACTATCCCTCGTCCGAGCGCCAGGGCTTCTACTGGTGGGAGATAGACATTTCGCACTACACGCTCCGGGCGCTCTCGCTCGTGGGAGTCGTGCGCGACCTGAGGGAGCCCCCGGGAGTGTGCAGGGACGCGGGGCTTCGGTAGCGCCGCCCATTCGCAGGTCGAACATCCGCCCCTGATGAAGCCGTTCTGACACGAGTGTGGTATAGTTACTCCGTTAGTTACCCGCAGTTCTTTAGAAAACACACTCTCGACATCAGGATTTGCGCGCCGCGCACTTCTCCTCGTGCCGTCTGTTTGTTCAACGCAACGACGAGGAGAGACCTGATGCACGCCCCCACGACTCTCTTCAGTTCAAACGAAACCGGTCACACCCGTCCTCAGCGCCCCTGAGTACGGCGACGTGTTTTCCGCCGGGGTGTATCACAACCCGCGACACTCGCCGCCTCCCTTTCAATCGCGTAAGGCCATGATCAGAGAACTGCGAGTTTACGTCGAACCTGTAGGCCCTGTCGGAGGCGGCGCGGACGCGGCGTTCTACAGCCGGCGCGCAGACGGCCCTTACTACCGGTGGGTCTACGCCGAAGGGGCCATGCGTTGGCAATTCTCGCGCGTGCTCCTGTCCCGGCTCAGGCTGCGGGTGCTCTGCGTAGCCCCCTGGGACGCCGTCCCGGCCGCGCTTCAGGACAGCCTGGGCGAACATTACCTCGAATAGTCACGCCGGGGCGCCGGCAAAGAAAAGGTGAAAACAGATGAGCGGACAGAGACCAGTCAGCAGAGACGCGAAACACTACTTCGTCAAACGCGCGAACGAAATCCTCTCGAAGAGGCGGAGTTGGAACGAGGTGCAAGCCGAGCTTCGTGAGAAGGGCACTTCCGCGGACGAGGCGATGCTGTTCCGCGGGATCGTCACCGAAGACGGCACGGAGTATCGCGACATGTACGCCGACAGCAGGACGCAGGTGACCCAGCACACCACATAGGCGCGTCCGGCGAGCCGCGCCGCCGTGCGACACCTCTCCGCCGCACCGGAAATCATAGGCCGCCCGAAGGGGGTTTTAACGCATGAACGGCTACGACGATTTCATCGAACGTCTGGAGACCGCCCTCGCAAACGAGCAGGGGCGTGAAGACTTTCTGGAATACCTGCAAGGGCTCACGAAGGAGTGTCGTGCGGAGATACTCGCCGAGGCCGATCAGCGTGAAGCGGAGACGGAAGTCGCTTGAGAAAGGTGAAATAAGATGAACGCTGGTGAACGACCGGAGAATGAAGCGGAGAGAGGGCCGGAAGAAGATAAAGTCCGCGAACCCGGCCAACAAACGTCGGGCGGCGTCCACGAGACTCCCCTCTTCCTCAGAGGCACGAACGAAGGGCGGAAGAATAACGCCCAGGACGAGAAGGACGAGGCAGGGGAGTAGCAGGTCATGAGTAGTGAAACTTCGGACGCGCGCGCCGGAATCAAGGCCGGCGACCGCGTCCGCGCCCTGGAAGGCGCATACAAGGATAAGGTCGGGACGGCGTTGCGCGTGGTGACATCCCGCAACGAGGGGCGGACTTCGGAGTCCGTCCTGGTGAGCTTCCCGGCGGGCGGCGCCGATTACCTCGACGTGAGCGAGCTGGAGAAGGACGACCGGGGTGAAGCTGTCGTTGACTAAAGAGCCCGTCAGGAACGAACTGCTCGCCGTCCTCCCCCGCTCCGCCTACCTGCGCCTGCTCCCTCAACTGGAGCCCGTCTCGCTGCCGCTCGGCACCGGCCTGTATAACTCCGGCGAAAGCATCGAACACGTCTATTTCCCCGAAGGCGCCCTGATCTCTCTGGTCACGCACATGAGGGACGGGGCGACCGTCGAAGTGGGGCTCATCGGCCGTGACGGGATGGTGGGCATCCCCGTCCTGCTCGGCGACGACATCGCCTTCGAGGCCGCCGTCGTGCGGATCGCGGGCGACGCGCTGCGCATGCCGTCCGCGACTTTCAAAGGGCTCATCAAGGGGGGTCGCAGTTCACTCCTGACCCGGCTGCTTCTCTACACCCGCGTCCTCATGAAGCAGGTCGCGCAGACCGCCGCCTGCAACGGCCGCCACACCGCGGAGAAGCGTCTGGCGCGCTGGCTTTTGATGTGCCACGACCGCGTCGAGGCTGACGAGCTGGCGCTCACGCAGGAGTTTATCTCCGACATGCTCGGCCTGCGCCGCGCCGGGGTGAGCAGCGCCGCCATCAACCTCCAGCACGAGGGGTTCATTCGCTACTCGCGGGGACGCATCACCATCCTGCAAAGGGAGGGGCTCGAAGCGTTCGCCTGCGAGTGCTACGCGGCGGTCGGGGGCGGCTACGGACCTTCCGCCGCCGCGCATTCATAAATCTCGCGTCGAACGCCGCCTCCGTCTCACGTCCGTAGCTACTGTGCGCGACATCGCACATAGCCGACATTTTCTTCTTCCGCTATAATCTTTCTGAACAACCTCTTCCGACATCGGGATGGAGCCCCGGCCCTCTCCCTGTGCCATTGAGTTTGTTCCCGCAGCAACCCCTACGGACTAGCCACCAGTGCGCAGACTTTTAACTCGCAGGAGAGAGATATGAAGATATTACTGTACAACCCGGACAACGGCGTGACCCGCAACTTCATGCCTCACCTCTGGATGTTCCTCCTCCAGTCGCTCACCCCCCCCCAGCACGAGGTCATCCTCATCGACGGCAACGCCCGCGCCATGGACGAGGCCGAGCTCGTCGCCTTCGCACGCCGCCACGGCGTCGGCCTCGTCGGCATCGGCGCCATGACCCGCATGGTCGCCCGCGCCTACCGC
>DATHBF010000206.1:0-5206 GCA_035296285.1 Pyrinomonadaceae bacterium
CGAGGACGGCGCCGAGGTCGCGGATGAGCGGCGCGATGAAGTCCTTCGCGCGGAGCGCGTAGGCGGTGCCGACGGCCGTCGCCTCCTGGCCCAGAGAGCGGAAGACGCCGCCGACGACCTTCGTCTGCCGGTAGAGGTTGACCAGCTTCTCCTCGACGAGCCGCGTCAGTTGCAGGTGGCGGTAAAGCTCCAATAATTGTTCCGCCGTGAGCGTGGTCTCGCCCGTGCAGACGAGCTCGCCTTCACCGTTCAGAGGGTCGGCGAACGTGACGGCCTCGTCGCGCGGCGGCGGGAGGAAGACGAAGGGCTGCGAGTCCGCGCGCGAGCCGTTGCCGCCGTTGCCCGAGTCGGCCTCTTTCGCCTTCACCCTAGCGCCTTTGCCCGCGCGCGGCGCGGTCTTTGTCGTCGCACTCTTCATATTGATTCCGTGTCGTGTCGGTCCCGGGCCGGCGCCCCTTCAGCCGACGATCCTGATGAAGCCGGGTATGAACTTCACCTCCCGGCTCCCGTTGACGGTCAGGTTGCTGCGGTTGCCCTCGGCGGTCTGGATCACGTCGCTGCCGGGCTGGTAGCCGCGCACGATGCCTATGTGGTCGAGCGACACGTCGCCGTCGAACCACTCGAAGACGACTATGTCGCCGCGGCGCGGGACTGGCCCCGTGGACGGGAACCTGTAGCCCCGCCCGCGCGTGAGGGTGGCGGGGTGCCAGAAGCCGTTGACCTTGGCCCAGTGTTTCCACGTCTCGACGAGCGCCATCGTGGTCGGGTAGCCCTCCGGGCGGTCGGGGATGTCGATGCCCGCCTGCCGGCAGCACCACGTCACGAAGGCCGCGCACCAGTTGTAGAAGATGGGGGCGGCGGGGTGCTGCCCGAGCCTCCTCATCGGCTCGCGCAGCGGCTCCAGGTACTTCTCGGCGGCGCTGCCCGGGCCGTTCCATGAGAGCCGCTGGCTGCACTCCGCCTGCGCGATGTCGGCCACCAAGACCATGCTGCCCTGGTCCGGGCGCTCAACCCTCGCCGAGCCGCCGAGCGCGCCCCAGGTGTCGGGCCCCACTTCGCCGTCCACCGTGAGCCCGGCCTGGAGCTGGAAGGACCTGACGGCCCTCTCCGTGTTCGGCCCGAAGTCGCCGTCGATGCCGCCCGTCCGGTGGCCGAGCGCCTCCAGCACCGTCTGGAGCGCGGTCACGTCGTCGCCTATCGTGCCGCGCACCAGCAGCCTCGTCAGGGCGGGCAACTGCGGGATTCTCTCGCCGCCGGTCGGCAGGCGCAGCCTGTCGCCGCCGTAGTTGAGCCTGAGCGCATGGCCGCGCTCGCCCGCGTTCGGCACGCGCCAGACCGACGAGCCGGGGAAGCGGTCGAGGTATCTTTGCAGCTCGCCGGGCGGCGCGGGGGTGGCCGCGTCCGACTCCGAGCCCCAGATGGGCATGATGGGGTTGGTCAGGCCCAGCGCGTGGTGCGCCGCGAGGCAGGACTGGACCTCCGCCTCGCTGTTCCGCCCGAAGGTGAACTTCTCGAAGTATATCTGCGGGAGGGCGATGTCGCAGACCTCGTCGAGCAGCCTCCAGGGGACGCGCGGGTGCTTGCCCGGGTGCCCGAAGCTCGTGTAGCCGAGACGGCCCCCGGGGACGACCTCGCGGACCCTCCTCAGCAGCCTCTCAAGGTCGTCGTGCGTGGCGGGGTCTTCGACCTCCTTCTCCACGTCGAAGACGTAGCCCGAGACGCCGGCTTCGAGGGCGCGGCGGACGGCCCCGACCTGCTCGTCTATGTCGCCCGCGCCGTAGTGGTAGCCCCAGCCGTAGACTTCTATGCCGCGCTCCCTGAACCGGCCGATGGCCTCGGGCGTGCACTGGAAGCTCCAGAAGACGGGCCTGCTCCGGCCGTCGCACACCTTGAAGTAGACGCGCCCGACCTTGCACGCCTCCAGCGCGTCGAGCAGGCCGTCGGCGAGCCGCGCCGCGCGCCAAATCCAGACCCCCCTCGGATGCCCCTCAGTACTCATCAGCCCTCCCCCGGTCCGACCGGCGTTACATTAAATGTGAATGGTCAGGCCGTGGATGCCTTCGGCCGCTTCCATGACGGACTCGGAGACGGTCGGGTGGGCGTGGATGACGCGGCCCAGCTCCTCGGCCGTGGATTCGAGGTGGAGGGCGACGATGGCCTCGTGGATGATCTCGGTCGCGTGCGGGCCGATGACGTGGACGCCCAAAAGCTCGTCGTACTTCCCCTCGCTGACGACCTTGACGAAGCCTTCTTCCTCGCCGAGTATCCTGGCCTTGCCCGAGGCCGAGAAGGGGAACCTGGCGACCTTCACGTCGTAGCCCAGCTCCTTCGCCTTCGCCTCCGTCAAGCCCACCGAGGCGACCTCGGGGTCGCAGTAGGTGCAGGACGGGACGTGGCGCAGATTTATCGGCTTCGGGTTCTGGCCGGCGATCTGCTCGACGGCGAGGATGCCCTCCTTGGACGCGAGGTGCGCGAGCCAGGGCGTCGGGATCACGTCGCCGATGGCGTAGACGCCGCGCTCGCCCGTGCGGCAGAACTCGTCCACCTGGATGGAGCCGCGCTCGACCTTGATCTGCGTGCCCTCCAGCCCTAAGCCTTCGATGAAGGGCATGCGGCCGACGGCGACCAGAAGCATCTCGGCTTCGAGCGACACGTCGCCGCCCTTCGCGTCCTTGCCCGTGACGCGCACGCCCGCCTCCGTCTTCTCGACCTTTTCGAGCTTGGTGCCGGTCAGGCACTTGATGCCGCGCTTGCGGAAGGACTTCTCAAGCTCCTTGGAGACCTCCTCGTCTTCGAGCGGCATGATGCGGGGCATCAGCTCGACGAGCGTCGTCTCGGCGCCGAAGCGCGAGTAGACGGAGGCGAACTCGGTGCCGACCGCGCCCGAGCCCAGGACGATGAGCGACTTCGGGACGGCCTTCAGTTCGAGGATGTGGTCGGAGTTTACGACGCGCTCGCCGTCGGTCTCGAAGCCGGGGATGGGGCGGACGACCGAGCCGGTGGCGATGATGATGTTTTTGGTGTTGATGGTCTCGGTCTTGCCGCCCTCGTAGGAGACCTGGACCTTGCCGGGCAGTTGCAGGCGGGCGAAGCCGTTGAAGGTCGTCACCTTGTTCTTCTTCATCAGGTACTCGACGCCCTTCGCGTTCTTCAGGACGATCTTGTCCTTGCGCTTCTGCACGTCGGCGAAGGCCAGCTCGACGCCCGAGAGCTTGACGCCGAAGTCCGAAAGCTCCTTCTGCGCCTTCTCGTAGTAGTGGGCCGACATCAGCAGTTGCTTGGTCGGGATGCAGCCGCGCAGGCCGCACGTCCCGCCGAGCCGCTTGTCCTTCTCCACGAGCGCCACCTTGAGCCCGAGCTGCGCGCCGCGCACGGCCGCCACGTAGCCGCCGGGGCCGCCGCCGATGATCGTCACGTCAAACTGTTCCGTAGACAAGTCGCCTCCTCAGGTGAAGCCGTAAGTCGTAAATCGTTCAGCCGCGAATTGTTATTACAGGGGATTATATTCCGTCCCGCGCCTTTACTCCAATTTGGCCCGCGCCTCAGTCTTTGAAAAGCTCCTGGTAGCCCTCGACCAGCCTGTCGAGGCGGGGGCCGAGCGAGGGGTCGCGCATCGCCGGCTCGATCAGGCGGGCCTTGAGGCCGCTGACGCGCGTCGTGTTGTCAACCTCGGCCTCCAGCCAACGGCGGCGCGCCTCCTGGTCCTCCCGAAACCGGGGGCTCGCCTTCATGGACTTAATGCCCGCGGCGAGCGCGGCCTTGCGCGAGTCGAGCAGCGTTTGCGCCTCCGCGACGCCCGCGGCCGGGTCCTGCGCGCCCTCCACTTTCCGCGCCAGCTCGTCCGTGAAGGCGGACAGCTCGGCCATCACCTGGTCGGGGCCGGGGGCCGGGGCGTTCGTCGTCGCGCCGCCGCACCCCGCCAGCAGTGCGAGGCAGCAGGCGAGGGCGAGCCGCGCTTTCGTTCGTCTTCTGCGCATAAGAGACTCCACACTGTCGCGGGGAAGCGGTATGATGTAGCAACTGCGAAATTGAAAGTCAAACCTCTGGCGGGGGCTCGCCGCACTTTATGGAGCACAGCGAAGGTTTCCTGAAACTCGTCGCGGACGCCCGCGGGCGCGTCCGCGAGGTGACGGTCGCGGAGGCGCGCGAGCGCCTGGGGGCGGGCGCGCGCCTCCTAGACGTGCGCGAGGATTCCGAGTGGGAGCGGGGCCGCGCCGAGGGCGCCGAGCACCTCGGGCGCGGCGTCATCGAGCGCGACGTAGAAACGCGCCACCCCGACAAGGGCGAGGAGCTCATACTCTACTGCGGCGGCGGCTACCGCTCGGCGCTGGCCGCCGACAACCTGCAAAAGATGGGCTACACGAACGTCCACTCGCTGGCCGGAGGCTGGAGAGCCTGGAAGGAATCGGGCGCCCCCTTCGAGGGCGAGTGAAACAGTCCGACACACCGGGAGGTCAGTCATGCTCTCTCTCAACTTCAAGCGCGCCGCCGCCGTCGCCCCGCTCGTCCTGTTCTTCCTCTGCTCGGCCGCGCCCGCGCAGGTCTGCAGCCCCGACCCGGCCGAGGCTTACAAGATTCTGGCCGCGCGGCGCATGGAGATGTCGAAGCGCGCGGTGGACGAGACGCTCCGTCGCCGCTTCGAGGAGGGCAAGCCGACGCAGTCCTTCCCCTCCGACGCCTCGAAGAAGGAGGCGGCCAAGCCCGGCGTGCTGCGCGCCCTCTCGCCCGAGGAGCGCCGCGCGCTCGAACACAACGAGAAGGGTCTCTCGCTCTTCTCCAGGGGCAAGTTCGAGCAGGCCGCGCGCTCGTACGCCGAAGCCATCCGCGCCTACCCCGCGCTCGCCGCCGCGCACAACAACCTCGGGAGCGCCTACTTCGCGCTCGGCCGCTACGAAGACGCGGCCTCAAGTTTTAAAGAGGCCGTCGGCCGCGACGCGCGCTACGGGCAGGCCCACTTCAACCTCGCGCTCGCCCACCTCAAGGCCGGCCGCGAGCGCGAGGCCAACGACGCCCTCCTCGCCGCCACCCGCGCCTTCTACGAGTCGGGCGCCGAGCACCTCCACGCCGGCCGCCTCAAGGAAGCCGAGGAGGACTTCCGCGGCCTGCTCCGCATAGACCCCGACTACCCGCCCGCCCTCCTCCAACTCGCCCTCGTCTGCACCGCCGCGCGCCGCTACGAAGAGGCCGCCGCCCACGCCCGCCGCCT
>DATHBF010000207.1:0-14323 GCA_035296285.1 Pyrinomonadaceae bacterium
CCGCGCGCGTGAAGCTCAAAGTCTCGGCGACCTCGCGGAATGTGCGTAACTGCGACAACTCCATCAATCGTCTCTCACCGCCGAAGTAGTGGACGACTATAGTTAATCGTGCGCCTTAAGACAATGCGTTGGGCGGGAAGAGTTATGGGACGAAACGCTCGACGTACCGCCCGTATGCTTCGACCTCGCTTGCGGCGCGCGCGCCCGTCCAGCCGAGATGCTTCCGGGCGACGCGGGCGGCCGGCCCGACGGCGTCGAGCCCGAGACGGCCGTTGAGGCCGACCATCGTGCGCCGCATCAGGCAGTCGGTCAGCGTCTCGGCCATCTCCTCGCGGAAGGCGAAGACGACCTCGGCGCCCACGGTCCCTGTCTCCTCGCTGATGGGCCGGGCCAGCTCCGAGTCTTCGAGCGCGAGGCGCAGCACGGCGGCGGCCCGCGTGCCGTAGACTTTCAGGAGCCGTTCGGTGCTGTGCGCCGCGAGCGGGCTCGTGCGTTTGAACTCTTCTTTGAAAGCTTCGTAATCGGCGGCCGACGCGCCGGGCAGCGGCTCGCGCGCCGTGACGCAGGGCGGCGCCGCGCGGCCGAGTTGTTTGAAGAGAAGGCCGACGGCCTCTTCGGCGAGGCTCCTGTAGGTCGTCAGCTTTCCGCCGACGACGCTGAAGAGCCCGCGCACGCCGGAGGCGCGGACGAAGTGACGCCGCGTGATGCCCGCCTCCGAGCCTTCGGCGACGAAGGGCAGCGGGCGCACGCCCGAGTAGGTGTAGAGGACGTGCTCGCGCGCGAGCCGCGCCGGGGGCACCACGCGGTTCGTCTCGCGCAGGAGATACGCGACCTCTTCGTCGCCTGCCACGACGCGGTCGAGGTCGCCTTCGTAGCGCACGTCGGTCGTCCCGATTAAAAACTTGTCGTCCCAGGGGATGATGAAGAAAGGCCGCCCGTCCTCGCCCGCCTCCGCGTAGACGGCGACGCGCGGCGCGCCCTCGAAAGGACGGACGACGACGTGGCTGCCCTTCGTGCCGCCGACGAGCTTTTCGCGCCCGCCCGCCGAGACGCCCTCCAACACCTCGTCAACCCACGGCCCCGCCGCGTTCAGCACGAGCGGCGCCCGCGCGACGTGTGAGCCGCCGCCGAGCGCGTCCTCGAACTCGACGCCGCGCACCGCGCCGCCCTCCGTCAACAACCTGCCGGCGCGCGCGTACGTGACGACGACGGCGCCGCGCCCCCGCGCCGCCAGCGCGTTCTCCAGCGCCAGCCGCTCCGCGTACTCGACCTGCGCGTCGAAGAAGAGGGCCGCGCCCTTCAAACGCGACGCGTCGAGTCCGGGCGCGTACCGGCGCGCGTCGTCGGGGCCGAGCATCCGGTGATGCGGCAGCGTCTTGCCGCGCGAGAGCAGGTCGTAGGCGGCCATGCCTGCGCGCACGGTCAGGGGGCCGCGCCTGCCGCCCGCGTAGACGGGGATGAGCATCGGGAGGGGCGTTACGAGGTGCGGCGCGACGCGGCGCAGAAGCGACTCGCGCTCGCGCAGCGATTCGCGCACGAGCGACCACTCGCCGTGTTCGAGGTAGCGGAGCCCGCCGTGGATGAGCCGCGTTGACCAGCTCGTCGTGCCGCCGCCGATGTCGCCTTTGTCGAGGAGCAGGACGCGCAAGTCCCGCGAGGCCGCGTCGCGCGCGACGCCCGCGCCGTTGATGCCGGCCCCGACGACGACGAGGTCGAAGGGCCGCCGTGAGATGTCGTTGAGGGTTCTTCTCATCCTCCGCTTGAGCGCGCCGCCGCGAGCCCTTATTCTCGAACGGCCGCGGGCGTTTTGTCATGGGGTCGGCCCGGAGCACCCGAAGGGAAAGGTCAAACATTGGGGTCAGCGAAACTCTTACGCGTCTTCCTTCTATTCTTCACGGCGTTCATCTCGACGGCGGCGACGGCCCGCGCCAACATGGCGTTGCGAGAGCCCGAGTCGCGCCCCGGCGCGCTGTTGGTTGAGCCGGACGGCAGCGGCCTGAAGTCCATTCACATCCTGAGGGAGACGCTGCTGATTGACCTGCGGCCGCTGCGCGCGGGCCGGCCCGCCCTGGTCGAAGCGGCCTACAAGGTGCGCAACGACGGCGAGGCGCGAGACGTTGAACTCGTCTTCGTCGCCGCGGGACTCGCGCCGCGTGGCGAGGCGGGCGGCTGGGTCTGGCGCCGGGGCCGCTGGGTGAGGGAAGCGTCCGCCGAGGCCGCGGCCGAGAGCGGCGTGTGGCTCGACGGCCGGCCCGTCCCGGCGTCCGAGTCTTCCGGCGAAGTCTTCCCGAAGGCTTGGGAGACGCCGCCCGAGACGCCGGGCTTCGCCGAGCGAGGCGTCAAGGCGCTGCCCTACAAGGCGGAGGGCGAGGGCGCGGCCATCAACTTCCGTTTGCCGCTCGCGGCCGGCGAGCACACGATACGCGTGCGTTACGAGGCGCGGCCGAGCGCCCACTCCGACGTTCAATCCGACGCCGTCTACTGGCAACTCGGCTACGTCCTCTCGCCCGCGCGCGAGTGGGCCAGCTTCGGCGGGCTCGACGCGAAGGTGCTCGTCCCCGAAGGCTGGCGCGTCGCCGCTTCCCCCGAGATGCGACGCGAAGGCGACGCCCTCGTCGCTTCGTGGGACGCGCTGCCCGCCGACTCGCTCGCCGTCACGGCACAGACCGACGGGAGGCCGGTGTACAACTCAGGTTCGTTCTGGATGTCGCTGATAATCTTGGGCGCGCTCTTCAGCGTCTTCGCGGGCTACGCCGGCTGGAAGGTCGGGCGGCGGCTCGGCGCGCAGGGCAGAACGGGCGGGTGGGCGCTTGTCTTCTCGCCGGCCCTCGCGCTGCTGCTCTGCCTGCTCGCCTCTGTCGTCGCCACCCTCATCTCCGCCCCGACCGCGCCCGACCAAATCGCCTTCAACCGCATCGGCGGCTACGACTTCCTCGTCACCTTCTTCCTGCTCCTCGTCAGCTTCGCCCTCCACACCGTCGTCACGCTTACGACCGCCCTCGTCGCCCGGTGGCGGACGCTGAAGTGATGAGTCATTCGTCATCCCGCTCCCACCCGCGCGCGCGCTCGACGGCGCGGAGCCAGCGGCGATGGAGGCGTTGCCTTTCTTCGTCGTCCATTTGCGGCTCGTAGCGGCGGGCGACGCGCCAGCGGGCGGCTATCTCTTCGCGGTCGCGCCAGAAGCCGACGGCGAGGCCGGCGAGGTAGGCGGCGCCCGCGGCCGTCGTCTCCGTGACCTCCGGCACTTCGACCGCCGCGCCGAGTAGGTCCGCCTGGAACTGCATGAGGAACGAGTTCCCGACCGCCCCCCCGTCCACTCGCACCGCGCGCAGGCGTATCCCCGAGTCGCGCTCCATCGCCCCGACCACGTCGCGCGTCTGGTAGCACATGCTTTCCAAAGCCGCCCGCGCCAGGTGCGCCCGCGTCGTGCCGCGCGTCAGGCCCAGCAGCGCGCCGCGCGCGTAAGGGTCCCAGTGCGGCGCACCTAGCCCTGCGAGCGCCGGGACGAAGTAGACGCCCTCGTTCGACGGGAGCGAGCGCGCCAGCGCCTCCGTCTCCGCCGCGCTCTCGATGAGCCCGAGCCCGTCGCGTAGCCACTGCACGGCCGCGCCCGTCACGAAGATAGAGCCTTCGAGCGCGTACACGGCCGGCTCATCACCCAACTGCCACGCGACCGTCGTTAGCAGGCCCTCACGGCTCGGCACGGGCGCCCTGCCTGTGTTCATCAGAAGGAACGAGCCCGTGCCGTAAGTGTTCTTCACCGAGCCGGCCTCGTAACAAGCCTGGCCGAAGAGCGCCGCCTGCTGATCGCCCGCCACGCCCGCCACGTGGACGCTCGCGCCGAAGAACGAGTCCGGGTCCGTCAACCCGTACGACGCGGCCGACGGCCTGACCTCGGGCAGCATCGCGCGCGGCACGTCCAGAAGGCCGAGCAGCTCGTCGTCCCACGCGAGCGTGTTGATGTCGAAGAGGAGCGTGCGCGAGGCGTTCGAGCAGTCGGTGGCGTGGACGCGCCCGCCCGTCAGCTTCCAGACGAGCCAGGAGTCAACGGTCCCGAAGGCGACCTCGCCATCCTCGGCCCGCCGCCTTAAGCCCGGCGTCTCGTCGAGCAGCCAGCGGAGTTTCGTCCCCGAAAAATAAGGGTCGAGGACGAGCCCCGTCTTCGCCCTGAACGTCTCTTCGAGCCCGCGAGATTTCATCTCCTCGCACAGCGCCGCCGTCCGCCGGTCCTGCCAGACGACGGCGCGGCCGACTGGCTCGCCCGTCGCGCGGTCCCAGAGGACGACCGTCTCGCGCTGGTTCGTCAGCCCCACGGCCGCAAGCCCGCGCGCCTCCGCGCCCGCCTCCTTAAGCGCCCGCCCCGCCGCGCCGAGGCTCACGCGCCAAATCTCCTCCGCGTCGTGCTCGACCCATCCGGGCCGCGGGTAGTGCTGCGTGAACTCCGAGTAGCCGCGGCCGCGCACGGCCCCTTCGCGGTCGAAGACGAGCGCCGTCGTCCCCGTCGTCCCCTGGTCAATCGCCAGCACGAATCTCTCAGTCATCCTTCTTCACGCTCCGGTTGTTTGCGTCCCCATGCCGGTGTAATATACACCCCGCTTTAAGAACTGTACGGCCAACCCCGCGCACTTAAAGTCTCACTTAACAGGGAAGTAAATTTAGGGAGAACGGATTAGAGAGATGAAGGATTACGACAACTTCTTCGACGAGATGATAGACGTGGACGACGAGGCCGAGCCGGAGTCGGCGGAGTTTTTTGAAGACGAGGACGGGTACGAAGACGACGACGACGAGGACGGCTCGACCGTGGTCCGCACCGCCGTGCTCACCAAGTCCGACATGCTGGCGCTGCTCTCTCTGAAGACCTCGGACGACGGCGGCCAGATCGTCCGCTTCGACCCGCGCGAATCGCTCCCCTCCATGCAGCGCTACGAGAGCGACGAGGAGGCCCTGAAGTGGTTCCGCCGCAGCCTCGCCACCAGCCGCCGCAACGGCTGGTCGGTCGTCTACGACGGCGAGCCGCTGGTCGGGTAGCCGCAAAAGTTAGTAATCGGAAGGGCCGCGCGGTTGGAATAATTCAGCCCCGCGGCCCTTTTTTCGCGCCTGTTGACAACAGTCGTTGCAACGACTATATTCGAGTCGTGGTCGGAAAGGTACAGAAAGAGATCAAGCAGGGGAAGCCCTTCCGGAGCCTCCAGGAGGAGGTCTTCATCAACATCCTGCTCACCGCCGATAAGCTCTCGCGCAGCCTCTCCGAGCTGCTCAAGGGGTCGGGCCTCACGCCCGCGCAGTACAACGTCCTGCGCATCCTGCGCGGCGCGGGAGACTGCGGCCACGCCTGCCGCGAGATTGGCGACCGCATGATTACGAAAGACCCCGACGTGACGCGCCTGCTCGACCGGATGGAGGACCGCGGCCTCGTCTCGCGCGCCCGCGACGAGCGCGACCGCCGCGTCATCACCGTCCGCGTCACGCCGAAGGGGCTCGGCCTGCTCGCCGAGCTGGACTCGGAGATCGACCGCTTCGACCGCAAGCTCTTCGAGCACCTGAGCGAGCGGCAGCTCTCCAAGCTCTGCGATCTCCTGGAAGCGGCCCGCGAGCGGGCGGGCTGAAAATTTTTTCGCGCCTTGCTCGTTGCAACGATTTTCGTGCGAAGGCGTAAGGTTTTATAACTGCCGCAAGCGAGGCGCGGCGCGGGGATTTTCATACGGATTAATTATCCCCGCGCCGCGCACTCGGGCAGAACTTTTCGATTGACGAACGGCGGAGGCAGACGTGAAGGCGATTCGGGTTCACGAGTTCGGCGGGCCGGAGGTCTTGAGGTACGAGGACGCGCCGGAGCCGCAACCGGGGGCCGGCCAGGTCGTCGTGCGCGTGCGCGCGGCGGGCGTCAACCCGGTTGACACTTACATCCGCGCGGGCGTCTACGCGCTCAAGCCCGCGCTCCCGTACACGCCGGGGCTCGACGCGGCCGGCGAAGTGGAGGCGGTCGGCGAGGGCGTGTCGGGCGTGAGCGTGGGCCAGAGGGTCTACACGGCCGGGAGCCTGAGCGGCACGTACGCCGGGCTGGCCCTCTGCAACGCGGCGCAGGTGCACACGCTGCCCGACCGCGTCTCTTACGCGCAGGGCGCGGGCGTCTACACGCCTTACGCGACCGCCTACCGCGCGCTCTTCCAGAGGGCGCGGGCGCGCGCGGGCGAGACCGTCTTCGTCCACGGCGCGAGCGGCGGCGTCGGCACGGCCGCCGTGCAGTTGGCGCGCGCCGCCGGCCTCCGCGTCATCGGCACGGGCGGGACGGAAGAGGGCCGCCGCCTCGCCTCGGAGCAGGGCGCGCACCACGTCCTCGACCACCGCGCGCCCGGCTACCTCGGAGAGTTGAAAGACCTGACGGGCGGGCGCGGCGTTGACATCATCCTTGAGATGCTGGCGAACGTGAACCTCGACCTCGACCTGGACCTGCTGGCGAGGAACGGCCGCGTCGTCGTCGTCGGCTCGCGCGGCCGCGTCGAGATAGACCCGCGGAAGACGATGACGCGCGACGCAGCCATCCTCGGCATGTCGCTGCTCGTCACGCCGCCGGAAGAGTTCGGCGAAGTCCACGCGGCGCTCGGCGCGTGGCTCGAAGCCGGCGCGCTCCGGCCCGTCGTCGGCCGCGAGCTGCCGCTCTCCGACGCCGCGCGCGCCCACGAAGAGGTGCTCAAGCCCGGCGCCTACGGCAAGATCGTCCTCATACCTTAAAGTTTATGCACGTACACGCCGTCCACGACCTCGGCCGAGAGCCGTTGATAAAGCCTCACGCGCCCGTCTCTGCCGCCTGCGGCCGCGTACTACGTGAAGCGCACGAAGTCGTCCGCCCCGAGTCCGAGCAGGACTTCTGCCCCGACTGCCTCACCTGGACCCGCCGCAACAAGTTTCAGAACTACCGCTGCGCCGTTGACCTCAAACCCACGTCCTCGCCTCCCGCAAGCATCCCTTGAGCGGATGCCGGCCGCGGGTAAATTGCCGTAAAAAGTTGTCAACGAAACGTAAAATGCGGGGCCGGGTGGGGGACGCGGGCGGGCGGGGCGGTGTATTTTAGGGGCCGGAATTTCTCGCCCCGGTGCGGGGCCTTCGGGGGCCGATGTCAAAGCTGCGCACATTCTTCCGTCAGCACCTCCTGCTGGTCGCGCTCGCGGCGGTCCTCCTGCCGCTCTTCTGCATCGTCTACCTGCAATACCGCTCGCTCAGGCAGCTCCAGCAGACCTCCATCACGGAGGGCACGGTCGGCATGAAGAACTACCTCTGGGCCGTGCAGAACGAGATCAAGGTCTTCTACAAGTCGAACGCCGAGCAGGCGCTCGCCGTCGCGCCGCACACGCTCAGGGGCGGGCAGCTCGAACGCACGCGCGAGCACTTCCCCGTGCGCACGGTCGAGGGCGCCAAGCAGGTCTTCGTCGCCGCGTTCGGCCCCGAGGGCGCCTCGCAGACCCTCTTCTTCAACCCGCGGGACACGACCGAGCGCGTCGCGGAGGTGCCGGCCGCCGAGGCTCGCGCCGTGCAGTTCGCCACCGCCCCGATGCGCCTGCTCGCGCAGGAGGGCTCGCCCGTCGTCCAGCCGATGACCTGGGTCGAGGACCAGGACCCCGACAACCTCATCCTCTTCAGGCCCGTCGTCGATGACTCGAAGGTGGTCGGCGCCGCCGGGATGGTTCTCGACCAGCAGTTCTTCCGCGAGACCCTGCTGCCGTCGAAGATCAGGGAGATGATGCAGAAGTACTTCCCCGAGGGGAAGGACGACAGCGTCGTCATCGCCGCCTACGACCCGAAGGACCAGCTCCTGCTCCGCACGCAGGAGGCCACCGGCCAGCCCGACGAGGTCAAGGTCAACCTCCCGTACTTCTACCATTACCGCGTCAGCATCCGCAGCCGCCACATGACGCCCGAGCAGTGGGCGACCTGGAACTTCCGCGTGACGCTGACGCTGACGCTGCTGATGACGGCGGCGCTCCTGGGCGGCATCGTGCTCGCCCTCCGCACGGTCTCGCGCGAGATGCGGCTGTCGCAGATGAAGACCGACTTCGTCTCGAACGTCTCGCACGAGCTGCGCACGCCGCTCTCCTCGATTCGCGTCTTCGGCGAGTTCATGAAGCTCGGCCGCGTCAGCGACCAGTCCAAGATTCGCGAGTACGGCGACCACATCGAGACCGAGAGCCGGCGCTTGACGCAGCTCATCAACAACATCCTCGACTTCTCCAAGATAGAGTCGGGCCGCAAGATTTACCGATTCGAGCGCGCCTCGGTCGAGGAGGTCGTCGCCGAGGCCGTCAAGACCTGCGAGGTCCGGCTCCGCCAGAGCGGCTTCCGCGTCAACTTCCAGCCGCCGCCGCGCCCGCTCCCGCAGGCGCGCGTGGACCGCGAGGCCGTCTCGCAGGCGCTCCTCAACCTGCTCGACAACGCGGTGAAGTATTCGGGCGGGGCCGAGGAGCGCGAGGTGGTGGTGAGGGTCGGGCAGAAGGGCGGCTACCTGCGCGTCTCGGTGACGGACCACGGCGTCGGCATCCCGGCCGACGAGCAGAAGAAGATTTTCGACAAGTTCTACCGTGTCTCGACGGGGCTCGTGCACGACGTGAAGGGCAGCGGCCTCGGCCTCTCGCTCGTCAAGCACATCGTCGAGGCGCACCGCGGCACAGTCGAGGTCGAGAGCGCGCCGGGCCGCGGCAGCACCTTCACCATCTCGCTGCCGGCCGAGGGCGACGCCGCCGCCCCGCCCGAGACGCAGAAGCCGGCGCCGATGCTCAAGACGGTGGACAGCAGACAGTCATGATGACGACGCACATGCGCAAAGTTCTCATTGTCGAAGACGACCAGGCGATGGCCGTGGCGCTGCGCGACGGCTTCGCGTACGAGGGCTACTCCGTGGAGGTGGCGCGCGACGGGGCGACGGGGTTGAAGCTGGCGGGCGAGAAGGGTTTGGACCTCGTCATCCTCGACGTGATGCTGCCGCGCGTGAGCGGCCTCGACGTGTGCCGGCAACTGCGCGGCGCGGGCAACAACACGCCCATCATCATGCTCACGGCGCGCGGCCAGGAGATAGACAAGGTGCTGGGCCTGAAGACGGGCGCCGACGACTACGTCACCAAGCCCTTCAGCTTCCTTGAGCTGATGGCGCGCGTGGACGCGGTGCTCAGGCGCGCGACCCGCTCGCACGACGAGGGTGAGTCGGTCGAGTCGGTGAGCTTCGGCGACGTGGAGATGAACTTCCGCTCGTTCGTGGCGACGAAGGGCGGCAGGCCCGTCGAGTTGAGCCCGCGCGAGTTCAAGATGATGCGCTACTTCGCCGAGCGCCGCGGCGAGGTCGTCACGCGCGAACAGCTCCTCGACCACGTCTGGGGCTACGAGGGGCTGCCGCTGACGCGCACCGTTGACATGCACATCGCCAAGCTCCGCCAGAAGATCGAAGACGTGCCCGGCGACCCCCGCCACATCATCACCGTCCACCGCGTCGGCTACAAATTCACGGGATAAGAAAAGAGGTGTCGGGCGTCGGGCGTCGGGTGCCGGGTAAAGACAACTCTTTACCCGTCACCCGACGCCCGACGCCTGCTTTTAGTTGAATCTTTCCAGCGGCCAGCGCCCGTCCGCAAATTCGAGGTGGAGGCGCGTGATGCCGTCGCGGCCGGCGCGCGCGCGCCGCACGAGGGCCGTGAGCGTGACGCCGTGATGGTTGCTCGAAAGCCTCACGCGCTGGCCCTCGGCCGCGGGCAGAGAGGTCCAGACGGCGGCCCCGCGCCGGCTCAGATTCTCCGTCACGGTCAGCTCGCGGTTCACGGCCATGCCGGCGTCGTCGAGCAGTTCGAGCGTGACCTCGACGGGGATGCTGAGGCGCGACTCCCTGCGCTTGTCCTGCTGCCCGAGCGCGTCGGCCATTATCCGCTGTAGGCGGAAGCGGCCGTCGTCCTCGGCCATGTACGCGAACAGCGGCGCGGACTGCCCCTCGCGGCCGTGCGGCACCTCCTCGGAGATGAAGACGACGCTGACGTTGTGGCGCGGCCCGGCGGTGACGACGCCGGTCGCCTCGGCCGTCGCCCAGACGAGCGCCCAGAGGTATGTCGGCGGCGCGCCGGCCGCGCGCGAGCCGGGCAGCGTCAGGCAGAGCAGTTGGCCCAGCTCGGGCTGGCCTTCGAGGGTCAGCGTGGCGCTGCGCGGCGTGGCGTTGAGGAGTTGGCTCGACTCGCTGCGCTCTTCGCCCGTGCGCTCGCGCCAGCGGACGCCGACGGGGAGAATCGGGGGCCGCGCCGCGCCGGCCGTGGTCGGGGCAATCACTTCGTTCATCGGTCGTCTTTTTTCAGTCGGTGCGGAGCGTGTCCATCAGCGCCTCGATAACCTCGCGCTCGCCCTCGCCCACGCCCGTGAAGCGGAGGGCGAAACCCATGTCTTCGACGACGTAGACGACCTCGCCCCAGAGGAGGAGGCCGTTGCCCGTGGGGAGCCGCACGTCGAGCCTGACCAGCTCCTTCGGCTGCACGTTATCTTTCGTCAGGATGAAGCAGCCGCTGGTGCTGAGGTCAACGACCGTCCCGTCGTGGCTCTCAAGCACGCCCTCCCACGTCGCGGGCAGGTCCGCGCGGATGCGCTCATCACCTCTACGCTCGCCGGCAGTTGTGCTCATGGCGTTTCAACCATTCGGACCGTCCTCACCTTCTCGTCCATCATGACGGCGGCGGGCGCCTCCTGCTTCGGCGCGGGCTTCGGGCGCGCGCACGTCTCGGCGATGATCTTCTCGGCGTCGGCCTCGCTCGACGGCCGCGAGAAATAGTACCCCTGCCCGTTCTCGCAGCCCAGCCTGCGCAGCAGCGCCAACTGCTCCTTCGTCTCGACGCCCTCGGCGACCACGTCCATGCCGAGGTTCTGCGCGAGCACGACGATGGTGCGGACGATCTCCGTGTTCTCGTTGTTCTCGGACATGCGTGTGACGAAGGAGCGGTCGATCTTGAGGGTGTCGATGGGGAAGCGGTGGAGGTAAGAGAGCGAGGAGTAGCCGGTGCCGAAGTCGTCGATGGCGAGCTGCACGCCGAGGGCTCGGAGCTGCTTGAGCATGTCGGTGGCGGTCTCGATGTTCTCCATGACGGCCGACTCGGTGATCTCCAGCTTCAGGTTGCGCGGGCTCAGGCGCGTCTGCGTGAGGATGGTGCGGACCTGGTCGATGAGGTCGGGCTGGTTGAACTGCTTGCTCGACAGGTTGACGCTCATGAAGAGGTGCGCGTCGGCCGCGACCGACCTCTGCCAGCGCCGCATCTGCCGGCAGGCTTCCAGAAGCGCCCACTGGCCGAGGGCGATGATCTGGCCCGTGTCTTCGGCGACGGGGATGAAGTCGAGCGGCGAGACGAGGCCGCGCTCGGGGTGGTTCCAGCGCACCAGCGCCTCGAAGCCGCAGAGGCGGAAGTCGTCTAAGGCGACGATGGGCTGGTAGACGAGGTACAGCTCCTTGCGTTCGAGCGCCTTGCGCAGGTCGGTCTCCAGTTGCAGGAGGTTGACGGCGACGGCGTGCATGGCGCGGTCGAAGACCTCGTGGCGGGCCTTGCCGGCCGACTTGGCGCGGTACATGGCGGTGTCGGCGTCGCGCAGGAGGTCTTCGGGGTCTTCGTAGCCGGTCGAGCTGGGCGCGATGCCGATGCTGGCGGTGGTGAAGACCTCGCGGCCGTCGAGCGTGAAGGGCTGTGACAGCTCCTTCTGGATGCGCTCGGCGACCGAGACGGCCTCGGCCTCGTCCTCGATGTCTTCGAGCAGGACGGTGAACTCGTCGCCGCCGACGCGCGCCACGGTGTCGCCTTCGCGCAGGCAGGCTTCGAGCCTGCGGGCGATGCCGACGAGGAGCTGGTCGCCGACCATGTGGCCCAGGGAGTCGTTGATGACCTTGAAGCGGTCGAGGTCGAGGAAGAGGACGGCGAAGAGGTGGCTCTCGCGCCGCTTCGAGCGGGCGATGGTGAGCTTGACGTGGTCGATGAAGAGGGCGCGGTTGGGCAGGCCCGTCAGGGCGTCGTGGAAGGCGTTGTGAAGCAGGCGGCCTTCGGAGAGCTTGCGGTCGGTGATGTCCTGCGCCTGGAAGATGAGGCGGACCTCTTCGGTCTCGCTGTCGCGGATGGGCGCGACGTTCCAGAGCACCCACACGTCCTCGCCGTGCTTGTTGAGGAAACGCTTCTCCGACTGGTAAGTCGCCGTCGAGCCGCGCAGTAAGTCCTTGACGTGGGTGAGCGCCTGCCCGAGGTCGTCGGGGTGGACGACGCCGTCGAAGCCTTTAGCCAGCAGCTCGCGCTCCGTGTAGCCGAGCATGTAGCAGAGCGAGCGGTTGGCGCGCAGCCACCCGCCCTTCGGCGAGACGAGCGCCATGCCGATGGCCGCGTGCTCGAAGGCGCCCATGAAGAGCTGCGTGCCTTCGTCGGCCGCGACCAAGGACGCGGGGCCGGCCGAGGCGTCGGAGGCCGTGCGGTCGGCGTGGTCCTTCCGCTGGTAGACGGCGTAGGCGAAGTGGAGGACGGCGGCGGCCGTCACGGCGTAGAGGAACGGGTCGAGGCCGAAGCGCGAGCAGGCGAGCGCGGCGAGGCCGGCGAAGGAGGCGAGGGCGAGCTTGGTGGAGAAGGTCCAGAAGAAGCGGGCGGGCGTGAAGGGGGCGTCGGCCGAGGCGCCGGGCCGCGCGGGCGGCGGGAGGACGAAGGCGCCGGAGGCGGTCTGCAAGAGGGCGACGAGCAGGAGCGAGAGGCCGAAGGCGTAGGCCGCCTCAGGCCGCGCGAGGTTTTCCGGCGCTCCCGCGTATGAGGTGACGGCGAAGCCCGCGGCGAGCAGCGAGAGGGTCGCCAGCGCCCCGTCGAGCAGCAGCCGCCTCCACTCGCGCGTCAGGCGCAGCGAGGCGCAGACGGCCGTGAAGGAGGCGAGCAGGACCGGCCCCTCGGCGCCGAAGACGAAGAGGGCGAGCACCGAGAAGGCTTCGGCCAGCGAGACGTAGGCGCGGGCGCGCGGGACCTTGACGACGACGCGCGTGCCGAGCGAGAGCGCGACGAGCGAGAAGAGGAGGAGGCGCGCGTCGGCGCGGCCCGGCGTGAGGTTGTAAACCGTGAGGACGAGCGCCGCAAGGCCCGCGGCGACGCACGGCCAGAAGAGGAGTCGTGTCAGGCTCCGTCGGTCAAACAGCATAAATGTTCCCGGTGCCGCCGGTCGGGCTTCGGCGGCCTAAACTGTCTGTCGAGAGTTGGAAGAGCGAACGGCAGGCGAAAGCCCGGTGAGGGACACTCGCTGCCTGTCACCTGTCAAAAGGGGAGATGCTGCTGTCAGCGACGAGGGCGCAGCCCCGCCCGACATCAGCAAGGGACGTGCCCGCGAAACCCTGTAATTATTGCCCGCCCGGACCCGCAGAAAACCGTCCTCCTACCAAAAAACGTCAGGACCGCGTTGACAAAGATTGTCACCGCGGTCCGCCCGACAGGCGCCCTCGCGCCTGCGCGACGCAAGTCCGCGCTGGCATACGGTTTGTCTACGTTGACGCCGGTAGTGACCCGCCCTGTGCCCCCGGGAGAATGGAAATGATGGAAGTGAGCTGCCCGCACTGTAAGTCGAAGACGCGGCCCGAGGTGATCGAGGTCGCCGACCTGTCGTGCACGGTCTGCGCCGTGTGCAAGGCGGTGCTCGGCACCATGCGCAAGGGCAACGACGCGGCCGAGCCCCTAGAGGCCGACGCCCTGATGCTCGTCGAAGACGAGAGCCCCGCCGCCGCCTTCGCGCCCGAGGCGAAGCACGACGACGTGCTCGCGCTCCCCGAAGAGCAGACGGAAGTCGCCGCCGCCCCCGTCCTCGAAAACGTCCTCGAAGTCGAGCCCGGGCCGCAGCCACTCGCGGCCCCCGCCGACGAGCCCGAGGTGCTCGAAGTCGCCAACGCCGATGTCGTCGAGGACTCCGAACAGCCTTCCCTCCAAACTCCTCCCCCCGCCGACCTCGACGCCATCGTCCCCCCGCCCGCCGCACGTCCCACGCCCGACGGCTACGCAGTGGGCCTGCGCGTCCTGCGCATCGCGCCCGTCTGGCTGCTGCTCAGCAGCGTCGGCTTCCTCTCCATCCTCCTGCTCCTGAACTGGGCTTCGCAGCCGGTCACGCAGGTGACGGCCGTCGCCGCGCAGTCCGCGCCCGCCGTCCAGAAGAACGAAGCGAGCAACACCGCCCCCGCGCCCGCCCCGCCCTCACAGCCTGCGCCCCGGCCCGCCGCGCCGAAGCAGGCCGAAGCCCCCGCCCCGGCGCCGGCCGCCGAGCCCGAGAAACCCCAGCCAGCCCCCGCCCCCGTCTCGAAGCCCGCCGCGGCCGG
>DATHBF010000208.1:0-2701 GCA_035296285.1 Pyrinomonadaceae bacterium
CCGGCCGACCCGCCGCGGCTCGCGCCGTCGCGGCCGCGACGACGACGAGGAGTAAACACCAACCCTTAAACCCGGGGCGCCCCGCGCGGGCGTCCCGGCCTGACACGAAGACGCGGGCGGCGCCCCTTTTGGGAGGCGCCGCCCGCGCTCTTTTACGCGCCCTGCGCGTTTGTACAACTGGCCCCGGCGGGCCGGCATCGTAAACAGGCCAGCCCGGCCCCGCGCGGGCCGGCTTGTCGGCCCGGCGCGTTTGTGTGGTATAGATAATGTTCCGTGCGGGGAGTCGCCGCGTACGGCCCCGCCGGTCTTAAACTTTCAAAACCCTTTTATGGAATCCCGGATGAAGAAAAACCCGATGAAACGTTTCTGCTCGCTGCTCCTACTCCTCGCCGTGCTCGTTACCGGCTCGGCCCTGCCGGCCGCGGCCCGCGCCGGCTCAAACACCGACCCCGACTCGGCCGGGCAGAGGCTCATGAGCTGGGAGGTGACGGGCCCCTTCGGCGGCGACGTGCGCTCGCTCGTCATCGACCCGCAGGACCAGCGGCGCATCTACTTCGGAACCATTGACGGGCAGATCTACGCCTCGTCTGACGGCGGCGAGAACTGGGCGCGCCTCGAAGGCTTCAACCGCCCCGGCCTGCTCATCGACCACATCCTGATTCACCCGCACGACTCGCGCGTCATGTTCGTCGCCGCCCACAGGCACAAGGAGGCCGGCGGCTTCTTCAAGACGACCGACGGCGGGCAGACGTGGCGCGAGTCCGACAAGCTGAAGGGCGAGGGCGTCCACGCGCTGACGCAGTCGGCGAAGGACCCCGACATCCTCCTGGCCGGCACGAACGGCGGGGTCTGGCGCTCGGCCGATGCCGGTGACACCTGGGAGAAGCTCGACACGTCGGCCACGCCCGGCCTCATCAACGTCGAGTCGCTGGCCGTTGACCCGCGCAACTCCGACGTTATCTACGCCGGCACCTGGTATCTGCCCTACAAGACGACCGACGGCGGCCGGACCTGGGGCATCACGAAGACCGGCATCATTGACGACTCCGACATCTTCGCCATCGAGATTGACGCGTCGCAGCCCGACCACGTCATCATGTCGGCGTGCAGCGGCATCTACGAGACTAAGAACGCGGGTGCCACTTGGCGCAAGGTCAACGGCATCCCCTCGCAGTCGCGCCGCACGCGCTCCATCCTCCAGAACCCCGCGCGCCCCGAGGTCATCTACGCCGGCACGACGGAGGGCTTCTGGCTGAGCACGAACGGGGGCGCCGACTGGAAGGTGACGACCAACCGGCAGAGCTTCGAGGTCAACGCCATCGCCGTCCACCCGAAGAGCCCCGACACCGTCTACATCGGCACGAACAACTACGGCGTGCTCGTCTCGCGCGACGGCGGCCGCAACTGGGCGCCCTCGAACGGCGGCTATTCGGGCCGCCGCGCCTACGCCGTCCTCCCCGACCGCGAGAAGCCCGGCCGCGTCTACGCCACCACCATCAACACGGCTACCGGCGGCGGCTTCTTCTACGTCAGCAACGACGGCGGCGAGACCTGGCAACTCTCGGCGCGCAACATGCCGAACCGCCTCATCGCCTACTCGATCCTTCAGGACGAGAAGGACGGCAACGTCATCTACCTCGGCACCAACTACGGCCTCTACCGCTCCGAGGACCGCGGCGCCACCTGGGCCCCGATGGGAGCGCCGAAGCCGAAGGCCGCGCCGCGCAAGGGTCGGGCGCGCGGACGCGCCGCCGCCGCACCTTCGACGGGCGCCGCCTCGCGCGACGGCCTCTCGGTCGCGCAGCCGACGGTCGCCGCCCGCCCGACGCCCAACGATTCGGTCAAGCGCGCGCAGGAGTCCCTGAACGTCGCCGGCTACGACGTGGGCACGCCCGACGGCGTCGCCGGCACACGCACCGTCACGGCGCTCAGAAAGTATCAGGCGGCGAAGGGCATCCCCGTCAGCGGCAAGGTTGACGAGGCGACGCTGGCCGCGCTCGGCCTCGCGGGCGGCATGCAGTCGGCCGGGGCCGGCGCCGATTCGGTGCAGACGGCGCCCGTCTTCCTCATCGACACCATCAACTCCCTCGCCCACACACGCGACCAGCGCGACGGCCGCCCCGGCATGCTCGCCGCCACGAACGCCGGGCTCTTCCGCAGCTACGACCTGACGAAGGGCTGGGAGAAGCTTTACTACGGCCCGAGCCTCGACCCGCGCACGCTCTGCGTCTCGACGAGCGCCGCCGAGCCCGAGACTATCTTCGTCGGCACCTCGAACTCGGGCGTGCTCGTCTCGCGCGACGCCGGCAAGACCTGGGAGCAGGCGCGCGGCATCCCGACCGAGGCGCCCGTCAACGTCATCGAGCGCGACCCGAAGAGGCCCGAGCGCGTCTACGTCGGCACCACGCAGACGCTCTACGTTTCGCACGACGGCGGGCAGCGTTGGCTGCGCCGCGGCGGCAACCTGCCGCTCGGCAGCTTCACCAGCGTGCTCATCAACCCCGACAACACCGACGAGGTCTTCGTCGGCAACGCCTACGAGCGCGGCGGGCGTGTCTTCACGCCGGCCGAGGGCGGCGGCGTCTTCCGCTCGGCCGACGCCGGCATGACCTGGCAGCGCCTCGACCCGATGCTCCCGAGCCGCCGCGTCTGGGCGCTCGCCTTCGACCCGCGCGACACCAGCCGCATCTTCGTCGGCTCG
>DATHBF010000209.1:0-4042 GCA_035296285.1 Pyrinomonadaceae bacterium
GCCCTCTCCGTTTTCGATTCCGCACGGCCTACTTCGCCAGCTTCGTCGAGTAGAGGATGCCGTAGAGGGCGTCCTCGTGGCGGGCGAAGTCCTTGCCGCGCGAGGCGAGCATGACGTTGAGCATCTGCGTCTGGCCCTTGACGGCGACGACGATGACGACCTTGACGCCAGTTGACATGCCCTTCTGCGGCTGCGGCGGCGGAGGCGGGGCGTTGTTGGAATTCTGCATGAAAGGGGGGACTTCCTCCGGCTAGAAGTGAAAGTGGCGGTCGAGAGCGGCGCGGACGATATCACGACCGTGACGGCGGCGAGAGCTGCGAGAGGAATTCTTCGAGGAGGTTTTGCGCGACGCGGGCGCGGTAGCGGGCCGTCGAGCGGATGTCGTCAATGGGGTTTATCTCGCCCACCAGCGCCGCCGAGGCTTCGGCCGCGAGCGCCGGATTGACCGCGCGGCCTTTCAGGACCTCTTCCGTCCGCAGGCAACGCACGACGGTCGGGGCGACGCTGCCGACGGCGAGGCGCACTTCGCGCACGACCCCGCCCTCCGTCTCGGCCAGGCCCGCGAGGCAGACCTTCGAGATGGCCTGCGCGCGGCGCGTGCCGACCTTGCGGTAGAAGTGCGCGGCGCCGGGTGCCGGGCGCGGCAGGCGGATGCGCGCTATCAGCTCGTCGGGCCGCATGACGGTCTGCTTGTAGCCGGTGTGGAAGTCCGCGTAGCCGACGGTGCGCGAGCCGGCGGCCGAGACCAGCTCAAGCTCGGCGCCGTGGGCGAGGAGCGCCGGGGGCGAGTCGGCGGCGGGGCTCGCGTTGGCGATGTTGCCGCCGAGCGTGCCGCGGTTCTGGATGGCCCACCCGCCCGTCTCCGACGCCGCGCGGCACAGCGACGGGAACTCGCGCCGCAGCACCTCGCTCGCCTGCACGTCGCTGTAAGTGACCAGCGCGCCGAGTGTGACGTGAGTGTCCGAGACCTCTATGCCGCGCAGCTCGTCCAGGTGCCACACGCTGAAAAACTTCCGGTGGGCCAGCCTCCCGGCTTCGAGCAGCACCATCAGGTCGGTCCCGCCCGCGAACGGACGCCACACGCCCGCCCCCTCGCCCAGGAAGCCCAGCGCCTCTTCGAGCGTCCGCGGCACGACCAACTCGTATGCTGGCAGGTAAGCGCGCATGGGGCCTAGTGGCTACCGTCCACTGCCTTTAAGACCGACTCGAAAATCTTCACGTAGCCGGTGCAGCGGCAGAGGTTGCCGGCGAGGGCGCGGCGGATGTCGTCCTCGCCGGGCCGGGGGTTCTGTTCGAGGAGGGCGACGGCCGCGAGCACCATGCCGGGGGTGCAGATGCCGCACTGCGCGCCGCCCGACTCGACGAAGGCTTGCTGGACGGCGTGCAGGCGCCCGCCTTCGGCGACGCCCTCGATGGTCTTGATGACGGAGCCCTCGACCTGCGCGGCCGGGACGAGGCAGCTGTTGACGAGCCGGCCGTCGAGCATGACGGAGCAGGCGCCGCACTCGCCCTCGCCGCATCCTTCCTTCGTCCCCGTCAGCCGCAAGCTCTGTCGCAGCGCGTCGAGCAGCCGTTCAAAAGGGTAGGCCGCGAGCGCGGCCGGCTCGCCGTTCACCGTGCAGTTGATTGTGATCTTGCCTGTCTCCTCGGGCATGACTCTTTAGACGAGGGCGCCCTCCCTTTCGAGGGCTTCCATGACGGCCTCGGGCGTGAGCGGCGCGTGGTTGAAGGGGATGCCGAGGGCTTGCTCGACGGCGTTCAGGATGGCCGGCGCTGGCCCGTCCATCGGCAGCTCGCCGATGCCCTTGGCGCCCGCGGGGCCGCCCGGGTGCGGGTTTTCGAGGAAGTGGACGCGGATGGGCGGCACGTCGGCCGCCGTCGGGATGATGTAGTTGGTCATCTGGCCGTTCGCCATCCGCCCGCGCTCCCACGCGACGCGCTCGTAGAGTGCGTAGCCTATGCCCTGCGCCACGCCGCCCTCTATCTGCCCTGCGGCGAGAACGGGGTGGATGACGCGGCCGACCTCCTGCACGGCGACGAAGTCCTCGACGCGGGCTTCGTACGTCGTCGTGTCCACGCTCACCTCGGCGACGTAGGCGGCCCAGGCGTAAGCGCCGTAGGCGTCGCCGCGGTAGTGCTCGTCGTCCCAGTTGATATCGTCGGGCTGTTTGTACTGCGCCGACGACTTGAGCGAGCCGTGACGCTCGACGTACTCGCGGCACGCGCGCTCGAACTCCTCCGGCGTGTACTTCTCCCGGAGGAGGCCGGCCGACGTGAGCTGCTGTTTGATGCCGAGGGCCGCCGACTCGACGAGCTTGCCGACGATCATGCAGGTGCGCGAGGCGACGGTCGGGCCGCTGTTCGGGACGTTGCCGGTGTCGGGGCGGACGACCTCGACGCGCTCGTAGTCGAGCCCCAGGGCCTCGGCCGCTATCTGCGCGAAGATGGTGTTGGTGCCCTGCCCTATCTCGGTGCTCGCGGCGAGGACGTGCACGCGCCCGTCGGCCGTCGCCTCGCAGCCGACGACCGATTGCAGGAACTTCTCGCCCGAGCCCGTGAAGCCCGCGCCGTGCATGAAGGTGGCGAAGCCGACGCCGCGCTTCACACGGCTCGAAGCGTTCTCGCGCGCGAACCGCTCGCGCTTGGCGTGGTAGTCGGACAGCTCGAAGGCGCGGTCGAGTATGCCGGCGAGGTCCACGTCCTCGTGTATGACCTGCCCCGTCGCGGTCGTCTCGCCGCGGCGTATGAAGTTGCGGCGGCGGAACTCTTCGGGCGTGAGGCCGACCTCCCGCGCGACGCGGTCAAGGTGCCGCTCTAAGGCGAAGATGCTCTGCGGGGCGCCGAAGCCGCGGAAGGCGCCGTGCGGCGGCGCGTTGGTGGCGACGGCGCGCGAGCGGACGCGGACGTGCGGGCAGTTGTAGGGGCCTGCGGCGTGGATGGTGCCGCGCGAGAGGACGACCGCGGAGAGCGTGGCGTAGGCTCCGCCGTCCACGACGAAGTCTATGTCGAGCCCGAGCAGCTCGCCCTCGCGCGAGGCGGCGGCGCGGACGCGCGTGCGCGAGGGGTGGCGCTTCGTGGAGGCGACCATGTCCTCGGCGCGGTCGTAGACCATCTTGACGGGGCGGCCCGACTTCCAGGCGAGCAGCGCGGCGTGGCCCGCGACGAGCGAGGGGAACTCCTCCTTGCCGCCGAAGCCGCCGCCCGTCTCCGTCTGCACGACGCGCACACGGTCTTCCGGAAGGCCAAAGAGCTTGACGAGCGCCTTGTGGACGTAATAGGGGCACTGCATCGAGCCCCAGACGGTGACGCCCGCCTCGGGCGAGGCCGCGGCGATGCAGCCGTTCGTCTCGATGTAGAGGTGCTCCTGCGCGCCCGTCGTGTACTCGCCCTCGACGACGAAGTCGGCCGAAGCCCAGACGGAGTCAACGTCGCCCTTATCGACGAGGAAGGACTTGAAGACGTTGTCCTCGCCCCAGATGACTTCCTTCTTCTCCAACGACTCTTCGATGGTGAAGACGGCCGGCAGTTCCTCGACCTCGACGCGCACCGCGCGCCGCGCCTCTTCGAGCAGGTACTTGTCGGGGTGCGCGAGCAGGAGGACGGGCTCTTCCGGGTGATTGACGACGCCGTCGGCGAGGTAGGGCTGGTCGTTGAGGATGAGGGCGACGTAGTTGACGCCGGGGATGTCTGCGGGGCGGACGATGGTGAACTCGTCCCAGGGGATTCTGTCGCCGAAGACGATTTCGCGGACGAGGCCGCGCGCGGCGGGGCTGCGCACGGTCGCGCCGTAGATGACGCCCTCGGGCTCGATGTCGTCCACGTAGAGGGCGGCGCCGGTCACCTTCTCGCGCCCCTCCTTGCGCGGCACGGGCCGCCCGATGAGTTCAGCTCTCGACATCGCGCGCAAGGTTAACACAGCCCGCCCGGGGGCCGTAAAGATACCTTCCGGGTTTTAGTCGCCGGCCGGGGCCTCGCCGTCGGTCTCGGCCGGCTCGGGGCGGCGGCGTCGTCGCGCCACGGCTTCGCGCAGGCCGTCGGCGGC